>QIAH01000338.1 GCA_003225465.1 Acidobacteriota bacterium
TGGTGAACAACCGGCTGCGCTTTAGTCTTCCCAAGCACTTCTTCGTTTCCGTATTCGAATGGTTTGGCGAGTTGGGCCTCTTCTGTGTCCGGCTTGTACGCTCTGCTCTGGCACCTCCATACGAGTTCCGCGAGGCCACACGTTGCCGTCTGAAACTTGGATGAACATTGAGGCTTTCAAGATATGCCTCCTGTGCATTGCGTACATTGCAGATAACGAATCCAGCCACCAGCCCTTCGATTTCTGCGATGAGGAAGGGCATGGTAGTCATGCAGGTATGCAGATATGCGCGATCAAATCGCTTGGCCTCCGCGAAACACAGATTTTCAATCTCCACCAGCTGGTTGAGATCTTCGGGACGGCAAGGGCGAAGCTGAACGATTGTCACTGAACCGCATCCGGCGCCTTCGTCGCCAGCACCTCAATTTGTTCAAGCGCTGGCCCTGATCGAATCCTGCTGAGACGCCCGGCTTGATAAACCGTCCTCCAGAGATGTGGGATAGCGATTCTAACCGAAAATCTCATTCACCTTATCCCTCGTCTGCTGACGGCGCGACGGCTTCGGGTTTCCGGTGCCGCTAAGGGCTACGGATTCCGCTTTATTGACCGCATTTAGCGTGGCTGCGTTCATTCGCACACCATGTCGCGCAGCTTCTCGGTTTCTCTACTCCACATCCGGAAATCGACTTCCACCGGCACGGTTTTTTACTGCCTTGTCGAGTGCTCACCCATTCCCATGCACGTTGTCGATCTTCCACATGATCCTCTCGGCCCACCCAAGAGCGGCGATTGTCGAACAGATTATGCTTGGCTGCTTCGAATTGGTCGTGCGATACAGACTCGACCCGAGTGACACTCTCGATCCGCCGCAGCTAAAGTCACTAAGAGGAACAGACCATGAACAGGCTCCTGAAATCGCTTCTCCAAACGGGTCTCTATTTTCTCGAACAGCCGGATCGTGCATTGGGAACTTGGCGGAAACGGATCAAGGAAGATGTTGATGAAGTCGGTCGAAGATTTCGGCGTGAGGACCATACCTTGCGTTACGTCCTGAGCTTTGCCGCTGGAGTTGGCGTCGGTCTGGGGGTGGGGATATTGACGGCACCGGCCAGTGGAGAAGAAAGCCGGAGTGCGATCGGTGGCAAGGTCCGAGATGTCAGTGAACGAGTCAAGAACATTTCTGGCAGAGACGACCTGCCGACGGGTACGTAACAGTCACCGAATCAGGCCCTCTTTCGCTTCTTTGGGGTTGCCGGCTGCTCAGCCGAGGCAGGCTTGGCAAATTCCGTCTGATGGAACGACAGGCACGGTGGACAGAAGGTCTCGCGGCACACAACTCTCTGCTAAGCACCGTGGGACAATCGACTGTCTGATCCAGTAAGTGACGAAGCTCCTCATTCTTTCCGCCCACCGCACTGCTACAATTCTGAGACTAGGCGGAGGTTTATTATGCCTTCAGTAGAAAAGCCCTCTCTCTACGACAGACTCGGTGGTGTCTATAGCATCGCTACCGTGGTGGACGACTTCATCGACCGAATCATGCACGACCCGAGATTGAACGCCAACCCTCTCGTGGACGAGGCCCACCACCGTGTGCCGCCTGCCGGATTCAAATATCTCGCAACAGAGATGGTCTGTTGGGCTGCGGGTGGCCCGCAAAAATACACGGGCAAGTCGATGGTGGACTCGCATTCACACTTGAAGATTACTGGCAGGGAATGGGATGCGTTCATGGACGACTTTCAGCAGACGCTGGACAAGTTCGCGGTTCCCGCAGGGGAGCAGGCCGAGCTGAAAGCGATCGTCAACAGCACCCGAGCAGATATCGTCGTGGCTCCGCAGGCATCAGTTGCTTAGGTCTACGCCCAACTACCGCTACTCACCGTTTGTACGGACGAGACTTCTGTGTTCAATGCGCTGTCTAGTTGCCCTCCATGTGGCGATGCCTTGTTCGCCATCGATTCGTCGAACACCTTTCACGAATCGTGCCCAGATCACGGCTACTTCGGAAGTACGATTCTTCGCGGGGTCGAGGAAACTGGTTCCATTCGTGGACCCAGGCGATTTCACCAACTGCCTCAACATTTTTAGAAGATCACTTGAGACCGAGAATCGGTGTGTCCAGGGCCGTGGCCGCACGCACGGGATCGAAATATTCCCGCAGGGACGCAATCTTGCCACGTGCAGCACGCAGGAACACCACATAATCTTGGTGATAGACACGACCCGTCGTCTTGATGAGGCCTTCCCCCTTGACTTCGGCGACAGCTCCTTCGGGATCGGCAAAGGCATGTACCGCGAGGTCGAAGAAACGGAAATTCTCCACAGCCCCCACAAACCAGGTTGCGTGACGGACTGCCTCCTCCCGACCCGATAGCCGCGCCGGATGGCCGAGGGAGGGCGCATAGATGAGTTCCCACACGATGTCATCGGCGATGAGGCTTTGCCATTGCGCGTTGTCGTCGACAAGGGTCTGGATGTGTTGCTGCAAGAGAGCGCACGCGATTGTCATCTAAGTTTCCTCGTGCATCTACTGTTTGGCGTCAAATCTGAAAACAGATTTTATCGAAGTGTGCGCGAACAGTGTTCCCAAAACCGGACACCAAGCAGGCGAAACGATAGCGTCTCCAGATCAGTCTTACTTGTGGCACCGGCAAACGAAAGGGCCGGTCTCGGCTAGGCCGCTGTGCTCCGCAGAAACCTGCGACGGCTCACGCGACGCGCTGTTCCAGCAGTATTCGTGATGCAGACCGCCCAGGATGTCCTTCGCTCTGATTTCGCAGTCACCTGGCAATCTGTGCCCTTGCATTTTTGATCGTGGCAGGGGTTTGTCCATGGCTGTCTCGGGAATACCCGGGCCTAGGCTGGAGTGTGGCCGTCCTCTGTTGTAGTGCGTGACTCAGGAACGCATCGTCGTCCGGAGATGACCATTGTTCAGCAGAATCATGAAATCTAGGCACTCTCTCCTTACTGTTCCTACCAGCCGTTCGCAAAATGCGTTCGCTTTGGGTGCACGCGC
>QIAH01000357.1 GCA_003225465.1 Acidobacteriota bacterium
GCTGTTGATGTCCTCCATGTCCATGAGCCGGTCGTACGGAATGTCAGCTTCGGCGAGCAGCACATTCATGTGTCCCGGCATTCGGCCCGCCACCGGGTGAATAGCAAATCGGACGTCCACGCCGCGCTTGCTCAGAGCGTCGTAAAGTTCGCGAACTTTGTGCTGCGCTTGTGCGACAGCCATGCCATACCCAGGCACGACCACCACCTTGTTGGCAGCGGAGAGAATGGCCGCCGCTTCCTCGGCGGTCGCGCTCCGCACCTGCTTCGCTTCCTGAGCGCCCGCCGCCGCAGCCTGTACTTGGCCGAAAGCGCCGAATAGTACATTCGTGAACGAGCGGTTCATAGCCTTTGACATGATGACCGAGAGAATGAGACCAGACGATCCGTCGAGAGCACCCGCCACTATCAGCAGCTTGTTATTCAGCACGAAGCCCATCGCCGCTGCGGACAATCCAGCATAGGCATTCAACAAAGAAATAACCGTCGGCATGTCGGCGCCGCCGATTGGGATCACCAGCAGCACACCGAATGCCAGTGCGATGAGCAGCATGAACGGATATAGCTGCCGAGCTTCCGGATGCAGCACGAGGTAGACTGCCAGCGCCACCGCAATCACCAGCAGTAGGAAATTCACAAAATTCTGCCCTTTATAGGTCAATGGGCGCTGAGGCAGGATCTCCTGAAGTTTTCCGGCGGCCATCAGGCTGCCCGTGAACGTCAGCGAGCCGAGAATTACCTCCATCGATAGGACAGCCATCATGAATCGCGAAATCTCCGGCGTGCGCAGATAAAATTCCGCCGTCCCGACCAGAGTCACGCAAAGAGCACCGAAGGCGTGGCTGAGCGCCGTCCGCTGGGGCACGGCCGTCATCTGCACTCGTCCCAGGGGAACGCCGATGATCGTGCCGAGCACCAGCGCGATCGCGATCCACTTGTAGTCCACGATACCGTGGTGCAGCAGCGTGCCGGCAATCGCGAGCAGCATTCCCAATTCGCCGGCCCATACGCCATGGCGCGCGCTAGTCGGCGAGCTCATCCATTTCAGCGAAAGAATGAACAGTGCGCTCGCGACCAGGTAAATGATTTCGATGGGAAGCTGGTTTCCAGCGAATTCGTTCATGATTTCGCAGCCGGGCGGCTCGACTTGAACATCTTCAGCATGCGGTCGGTGATGAGGAACCCGCCCACGATGTTGCTGGTGGCGGCGACCACCGCGATGGTGCCCAGGATCACCGAAAGCGAGCTCTTGTGTTCACCCACCAGCACAATCGCGCCTACGACGGCGATTGCGTCCAGGGCATTCGTCAGCGACATGAGCGGAGTGTGGAGTAAGGGCGATACCCGCCGGATCACTTCAAAGCCGATAAACCCGGCCAGCATAAAAATGAAGAGCGCATTGATCAGGATCGAACTGTTCATCTGTCCTCTCAAAAGTCTTTCTTATCCTTGCGGCACCGGAGCCGGCATTCCGAAGAATTCTCGAACCCGCACATTCACGACTTCGCCGCCATGCGTCACCAGCGTCTCGCGCACGATTTCGTCGTTCAGGTTCAGTTGCAGCTTTTGTTCTTTAATGATGTAGAGAAGAAACGCTGTCACATTGCGAGCATACATTTGGCTGGCGTGATACGGAACACCGCTGGCTACGTTAATCGCGCCAATGATCGTCACGCCATGCCGGACAACCGTCGCACCCGCCTTGGTTAACTCGCAGTTTCCGCCGCGCTCGGCCGCCAGGTCGAAAATCACCGATCCCGGGGCCATACTCTTCACCATTTCCTCCGTGACGAGAACAGGAGAGGTCTTGCCCGGAATCACTGCCGCTGTAATCACAACGTCATTGTCCTTGACCACACGGCCCAGAAGTTCGCGCTGGCGTTGATAGAAGTTCTCATCCTGCGCCCGCGCGTAACCGCGAGCATCCTGAGCATCCTTGGCTTCGATGGGAAGCTCAATGAATCGGCCTCCCAGACTCTGCACCTGTTCCTTCGCCGCAGGCCGCAAGTCATAAGCCGAGGAGACTGCGCCCAGTCTGCGAGCGGTTGCGATGGCCTGCAGACCAGCAACCCCGGCGCCGATCACAAACACGCGCGCAGGAGTAATGGTTCCGGCAGCCGTCGTCAGCATGGGAAAAATCCGTGGATGGCTGTCAGCCGCGATCAACACTGCCTTGTAGCCGCAAATCGTGCCCATGGACGAGAGAGCATCCATGCTTTGGGCGCGCGTCGTTCGTGGCACCAGTTCCACCGAAAACGCGGTCACGCCGCTTGCAGCGATTTCCTGGATCGCCTCTCGCGACCCGAAGGGACGCAAAAAGCCGATTAGAATTTGATTGCGACGCAGCAATGGCAGGTCATTCTTTCCGGTGATGTCATTCGATCCGTAGGCAAGAACCTGGAGGATGATGTCCGCTTTCTCGAACAGTGCAGAACGCGTCGTGACAATCTGCGCGCCTTTCTCGGTGTACTGAGAATCCGGGTAGCCCGCCTGAATCCCGGCGTCCGTTTCCACGATCACTTCGAATCCCGCCTTGGTCAAAGCTGGAATGACCATCGGAACCAGGGCTACGCGCCGCTCCCCAGGGTAAGTCTCTTTTGGAACGCCGATGATCACGCGATTTCACCTCCGGCACAGATTCGGTTTGGTAGGCTTTTCATTCTATCGAGGATGTTCGGAGGAAGGAAACCGCCGTTTGCATGGCGTACCTGAACTCGCATCGGGTCAGGGAAGAAATCCCTCCATCGCCGGGTACCGATTCCACAGGTTCCGTCTCGGGCACCGGCAGTTTTCTCCAGAGTACATTTTGCATACGTTGCGACCAAGCTCACAAGTCGCCGCTGCCGCTATTTGAGGCTGCTGCAAAGCTCTTGCGCCAGCCCAACTCCAAACGAAATAGTTTTCGCGTAGCCCTGCCCGACCCCGGTATCCTTATCATGAGAACGCATCTCAAAAGGCCAGCTTCATCCATGCTTCGAGTCAATTCAGAAACGCACGCTTCGGTCCTCCGCGAGGCAAATAACTGCTTGTTGGTATTAGACAAGGTCACAAAAGATTATGTGACCGACGGCGAGCCCGTTCGTGCGCTCCATGATGTCTCGCTCGAAGTCGCTACCGGACAATTCCTGGTGCTGGTCGGACGGAGTGGTTGTGGCAAGTCAACTCTCCTGAACCTGGCTGGAGCAATGGACTTTCCTACTTCCGGACAAGTCCTTGTGGATGGCATCTCGACAAACTCCCTGAGCGACGCAGGTCTGACCCAGCTTCGACGGCAAAAGGTCGGCTTCATTTTCCAATCATTCCAGTTGCTGCATACACTCACCGTCCTCGAGAACGTGGAACTCCCGTTGCTGCTGGCCGGTGTCGCAGATGCACGGCCTTCCGCCCGACAGCGTCTCGAATGGGTGGAGTTAGCAGACCTGGCCGACCGCTACCCCCACCAGCTTTCCGGCGGACAGATGCAGAGAGTGGCCATCGCCCGTGCGCTCGTACACTCTCCACGACTCGTTCTTGCCGATGAACCCACGGGCAATCTTGACACCACCACCGGAGCCGTCATCGTGGAGTTGCTGCAGCGCGTCGTACGCGAGCAGAAAGTGACTGTTCTGATGGCGACCCATAGCGTCGAAGCAGCTGCTTTGGCCGACATCGTGGTTCGCATGAGGGATGGTCACATCGAGGAGTTAGTGCAAAGCTGACATGCTTTCCGTTCGGTTGTTCTACCGATTGATCGTTCGCCCACTTTTGCGGGAGCCGTGGCGTGCCGCATTGACGGTGTTCGCGGTTGCCCTCGGTGTCTCGGTCGTCTTGGCTATCGAACTGGCTGGCAACGCCGCGGCTGGATCCTTCCGATCGTCGCTTGAGACCCTGTCCGGCAACACGAATCTTGAGGTTACGGCTGCCGGCGGCATTCCCGAACAGACGGTTGCCACTTTGGAGCGGCTGCCCTATCCGATCGAACTCCATGCTCGCGTTGAAGACTACACGACGGTAGCCGATTCCGCACAGACTGTTCCCCTCATCGGTCTTGATCTGATCTCTGAGAGCAACAACGATTCTCCGCAATCGCGTGCTTTTGACACGGTGGATGCCGAGAATGCTCTCCAATATCTGAATGACCTGAACAGCGTGTGGGTGGGATCGCGCCTGGGCTACAAGCCGGGCGACCGAATTCGCCTGCTCGTGAATGATCACACCCGGGAATATGTGGTGCGCGGGATCTTCAATGACCAGAACGAAGGGGTCAGCGCGATTGTCATGGACATTGCCACAGCTCAGCGGGAAGTCGGCAGAATGGGGAGAGTGGATCGTGTCCTCCTGAAGGTACCGGATGAGCCGTCCATCGAGGAGTGGCAGAGTCGTATCCGTGACGCGTTACCTTCGGGAATCGAGGTTCGGCTCGAGGGAAGCGGGACCGCCGAGAACCGCAAGATGCTCAGCGCGTTTCGCTGGAACCTTCGAGTCCTTTCCTATGTCGCCCTCGTGGTGGGTGCGTTCCTCATTTACAACACAATTTCTGTTTCGGTTGTCCGCAGACGGCCGGAGATTGGCATCGTCCGGGCCTTGGGGGCCACGCGAGGCGCGATTTTGTTAGCCTTTCTCGGAGAGGCCGCCTGCTTTGGTGTGGCAGGAAGTCTCCTGGCATTGCCGTTGGGGCGCGCCCTGGCTTCAGTTGCCGTGCGGCTGCTCTCCATGACCGTGGAGTCTCTTTACGTGAGCAGCACTCCCGGATCCGCCGCACTGAATCTTCCGTCCGCAATTCTGGGAGTACTGGTCGGCATCGCGGTTGCGGTCGTCTCGGCGTTGTCGCCGGCGCGGGAAGCCTCTCTGGTTTCTCCGGTCGAAGCGATGGCACGCGCTCGCAGAGAATACATCGCACGCGTGCACAAGGCACGCGATCTCTGGATCGCGCTGGCAATGGCTCTGGCAGCTGGCTTGGCATCGCGCATGCCCGCCGTTGAAGGCAAACCTCTCTTCGGATATCTCTCCGCCATTCTGCTCATTGGAGCATCCGTGTTTGCCATCCCTGCATTCGTGGATCGACTGTCAACATTGTCTTCGAATCTCCTGGGTCGCTGTTTCGGAGTTGAAGCTCTGCTCGCATCCCGCAGTCTGGCCGGATCTCTGCGTCGGACCTCTGTGTTGGTGGGCGCATTAGCGACGGCAATCGCGATGATGACCGCAGTGGGCATCATGGTGGGAAGCTTTCGGCAAACGATTGTTGTCTGGATGAACGATCAACTGCCGGCCGACCTGTACTTGCGTCCCGCCGGCGACGAATCGGCGGATCGCCACCCCACGATGTCCCCTGAGTTCGCGGATGCGCTTGCGAAGTTACCGGGCGTGGCTGCGGTGGACCGGTACCGGGCATACGAGATCAGCTATCAGGGCTTGCCTGCGACGCTGGCCGGCGCAGATCTACAGGTGATGCGCGATTTCCGGAGTTCCGATTTTGTTTCAGGCCGCGCACCCGACAAGGTGCTTGATGAAATGCGAAGGCGCGACGCTGCCATCATCAGCGAACCATTCTCCAACAAGCACCGGGTACACGCGGGACAAAGTATCAACGTGCCTTTGGGCGGAAGGAATGTGTCTCTTCGAATCGTCGATGTTTACTACGACTATGCCAGCGAACGCGGCGTCATCGTTATAGATCGCATGACGCTGCTTCGTTACCTGCCGGACCCGGCGCCGTCGAATCTTGCGGTGTACGTCCAGCAGGGTGCGAACGTGGATGCGGTACGCCAGGAAATCGAATTCGCCGCGGCCGGCAGAAATGTGCTGGTGTTTACCGATCGTGATTTGCGTCGCGAAGCCATCCGGATCTTTGACCGGACGTTTGCGATCACCTATGCGCTGGAAGCAGTTGCGATCTTGGTTGCAGTTATGGGAATCGGAGGAGCATTGTTGGCCTTGGTCATCGATCGCCGCCGCGAATTTGGCTTGTTGCGATTTATGGGAGCGGCCACCGGCCAGCTTCGCAAAATCATCCTCGTGGAGGCGGGATTGCTGGGCGTGCTGGCAAATCTCGTTGGTTTGGGCCTCGGGTTCCTGTTATCTCTCGTCCTGATCTTCGTTATCAACAAGCAATCGTTCGGCTGGACCATACAATTTCACTGGCCTGTCGCAGTGCTGGTCGGTGCACTGAGCGCGGTCTACGCAGCGACTGTTGTGGCAGGGCTTTATCCAGCGCGCCTTGCGACCAGGCTCAACCCGATCGAGGTCATCCATGAGGAGTAGATCGCTGCCGCTGCTGGTTTTGTTGGTCGCCAGTCTCGCAGCCGCGCAGTACAAGATGGCTCTTCCCGGATACCACTACCAGTTTCCCCGTGATCACTTCAATCATCCCGAGTTTCAGACGGAGTGGTGGTACTACACGGGAAATCTGCGCGCCCCCGATGGCCATCGCTTCGGCTTTGAACTCACTTTCTTTCGGACTGGACTGACTGGCAACCAGCCACCGGATTCGACCTGGGCCGCTCGCGATTTGTATTTTGCTCATCTTGCCCTCAGCGACCTTGATGGTCAGCACTTTTATCATGTGGAGAGGTCGAATCGGGCGGGTCCCGGCATCGCAGGTGCTGACGAGAAGACAGAAACAATCTGGAATGGCAATTGGCAGGTTCATCTTGAGGGTGACCGTCAGGATCTGCAAGCTGTGTCAGACCAATTCAACCTGCGCTTGACCATGGAGTCGAAAAAGCCACCCGTCATTCACGGAGAAAATGGTGTAAGTCAGAAGGCTGAGGAACAAGGGCGGGCTTCTCACTACATTTCCCTGACCCGCCTTCTTACTGCGGGAGTGATCGAAATTGAGAATAAGGCATACCAGGTGACTGGCACGTCCTGGATGGATCACGAGTTCTTCACACATCAACTGGAACCAGACCAGGTTGGCTGGGATTGGCTCAGCCTCCAGTTCGACGACGACACTGAATTAATGTTGTTCCGTATTCGTCGTAAAGATGGATCCATCGATTCATCTTCCGCCGGGACCTACATCGACCCACGAGGACTGAGCCATCATCTGAGAGCCGGTGACTTCACACTCAGGCCATCGCCTGACACCTGGACCAGTCCGAATTCAAGTGCTGTTTACCCAATTCGTTGGCAGGTTTCAGTCCCCGCACTGGGAATTGCAGGAGAAGTTCGCACGCCTCTCCCCAAGCAAGAGATGACCGCCCGCTCAAAACTCGCAAACAGCTACTGGGAAGGTGCCATCGATCTTACCGCAACACGTGCCGGTCAACGTCTGAGCGGGCGCGGCTATTTGGAAATGACCGGATATGATCGACCGGTGCAGTTGGGTCAATAGCTTTCGCCAGCGGGTTTTTCTGCGGGCCCATTCAAAAACTCACTCCCCGTAACGTTCTTCATCACGATTCGTGGTGATTTGCATCACTGCGTTGGTGTACCAATTGCAGCGATAAAGATGCTCATCGATGCCGCGTTTCGCAACGGGACATAGATGCTGAATGGTCGGAGACAGTCAGGCCAGAAGAGGATCGGTGTACTGGAGCCACGAATTTTCAAGCGGTTTTCATTATTTTCATAGTTTGCCAATTCCAGTCATCGCTAGCTGAGATAGTGGATGTGCCGGTCTTCAATCTGCCTCGCTGAGCACGCTCGCCAGTACCCCTGTGACACCGCACTGGTGACGATGGTCACCGAACGACGAACCCGCGGCGACGAATAACCCAGGCCTGTTCGCGGACGTTTCTATTTTTAGTAAGAAGTAGAAGCCTCCCCGCATCCCGCGCAGGTCAGGTCGACTCTAGCTTGAGGGAGTTCCCATGCCCGACGAAACCGGCAAACAGAAACCGAGCATCGAACAGCACCTGAAAGCCTGCGGAGTTTCGCGCCGCAGTTTTCTACAGCTCTGCTCGGCTCTCATGGTAACCGCACCGGTGGGCCTGGCGCTCACCCAGAAAGGTTCCGTCCTTCAGATAGCCGAGGCGATCGGCAAGGCTAAGCGCCCATCGGTGGTCTGGCTGCATTTCCAGGATTGCACGGGATGCACGGAGACCCTGCTTCGTACCTCTGCTCCCGATGTCGCACACCTGATTCTGGATGTCATCTCCCTTGACTACCACGAGACCTTGATGGCCGCTTCCGGCGCGCAGGCGGAGGCGGCGTTGCGCCAAACAATTGAAGACAACGCCGGCAAGTTCGTTCTGGTCGTCGAGGGCGCGATTCCGGCCAAGGACGATGGCGTCTACATGGAACTGGGCGGCAGGCCCGGAGTGCAAATTCTCAGGGAAGTTGCCGCCAAAGCGGCCGCAGTGATAGCGATCGGCTCATGCGCATCCTGGGGCGGCGTTCCATCGGCAGACCCCAATCCAACCGGCGCGGTTGGAGTCGACTCGGTCGTATCTGGCAAACCCATCGTAAATCTTCCGGGTTGCCCACCCAATCCTTACAACCTGTTAGCGGTGGTTCTCGAGTACGTCACCATGGGCAAGCTGCCTGCGCTCGACGAGTTCAACCGTCCCAAGTTCGCCTACGACCGTGTGATCCATGAGAACTGTCCCCGCCGCGCTCATTTCGACGCCGGCCGATTCGCCGCTGCTTTCGGCGATGAAGGTCACCGCAAGGGCTGGTGCCTCTACAAACTCGGCTGCAAGGGACCCGTGACTCATGCGGCCTGCGCAACCCGACACTTCAATGAGATTCCGGGTGTTTGGCCGATCGGTGTGGGTACTCCTTGCGTAGGCTGCACGGAGAAGGGCGTGGTATGGCAGATGGCAACCTTTGAAACGGTGCCCATACACCTCGCGACTCCTCCCGAAACCTATCCACCCATCTACAGCGCGGCCGGACGGCTCCAGGTAGGCGCAGCCGCGCTGGTCGGCGCCATCACGGGCGCTGTCGGGGGCGCGGCATGGGTCGCCTCACAGCGTTTCCAGAGCAGTGCGGAAGCCGGAGTGACGCGGGTCGCCGCCGACATTGCGCACGCAGAGAAGCTGAAAGGAAAGCCGGCCGACAAGAAAGAGGACTGATGTGCCCATCACTCGGCGAGAACTGATTACCGGCGTTGCCAAGGTGGGAGCACCTGCCGCCATCGTGGTCACGCTCGGCAAGGATGCGCTGAAAACCGAGCCCATTCCCGTTCCCAATGCAGCGGTGGGACTACTCTACGACGCCACCATCTGCATAGGCTGCAAAGCGTGTGTCGCGGCCTGCGCCGAAGCCAATAACACTCCGCCGGACACACGCGGTGATGCTCTACACCAGGCGCCCTCTGACTTGAACGACGTCACCCGCAACGTCATTAAGCTCTACAAGCCGGACGACGGCTCCGCCTTCTCGTTCGTGAAGCGCCAGTGTATGCATTGCCTGGATCCGGCGTGCGCAGCAGGATGTCCGTTCCAGGCCCTGCACAAGGATCCGGAGACCGGCGTAGTCAGCTGGACCGCCGACAAATGCATCGGCTGCCGCTACTGCACGATTACCTGTCCGTTTCACATTCCACGTTTTCAGTGGGCAGGTTTCAATCCACGTGTAACTAAGTGCGAATTTTGCAGTCACCGACTGGAGAAAGGCCTCAAGCCCGGATGCACCAGCGTGTGTCCAACGGGCGCAGTGATTTTTGGGCCGCGCCCGGTGCTCCTGTTGGAGGCCAAGCGTCGCATCCAGAGCAGCCCCGGCCGTTATTTTCAGAATCGCGTGTACGGGGAGTTGGATAACGGCGGGACGCAGGCCCTCTATCTCTCGCACGTGCCCTTCGAAAAACTCGGCCTGCCGGAACTCGGCCCAGAGTCTGTTCCGGCGCGAACGCTTCGCTGGCAGAGGCGTTTTTATCAGTACTTCGCATTGCCGGCTCTTCTGTACGCCGGCCTGGTGCAGGTCATCCGCAAAAGCCTCAAAGGACATGAGCAGGAAGCCCACGAACGCGAGAAAGAGACCGGATTGAGGGCGCAATTATGAGTAGCGTGGCAACTAACGCCGATTCCTATTCGAGCACTGGACGCTGGGAGCGCGCTGTACCCGTCTACGGTTTCCCCCTGGTAAACGGGTTCTTTCTCGGGCTATCTGCCTTAGTTCTCGTGGCATTCGTTCTGACCGGGTACCGCGAACTGGCGGGTCTTGGCCCGGTCAGCGGAATGAACGACGCATACGGCTGGGGAATCTGGAAGACGTTCAACGTGATGGTGCTGACAGCACTCGGCTCAGGCGCTTTCGCAGTGGGAATCGCTGCTTGGGTTTTCCGGCGTAAACGGCTGCACTCCCTCATGCGGATGGCCTTGCTAACGAGTTTCCTGGCGTACGCGTGCGGCCTGCTTCTGCTTGGGATCGACGCAGGACGGCCGTGGAACTTCTATTGGATCGTCTTTCCCTGGAAATGGAACATGCACTCACCGCTCGCGGAAGTTGCGATCTGCATGTCGATTTACGCCATGATCCCGCTGGCACTCGAGAACATTCCGCCGCTGCTGGAGCGGCTCTGGTATTTCGATTCTCGCCTCCGCCCCGGGGTGGAGCGAATGGAACGCCGGCTCTACGCGGGCTTCCCGTGGATTATCGCGGCGGCATACCTGTTGCCGGGAATGCACCAGTCCTCTCTGGGCGCGCTGATGCTGCTGGCCGGCGAACGCGTTCATCCCCTCTGGCAGAGTCCGTGGCTGCCACTGCTGTACTTGGGAGCAGCCACCTTTATGTCGTTCGGCTGTGTGGCCGGGACCACGATGTTGTGCTGCCTGGTCTGGAAGCGGGCCATGGATATGGACGTCCTGGATGACGCCGCCCAGATTACGGCGTGGCTGATCTTCGGCTGGCTCGGGCTGCGACTACTCGACATCCTTTTCCGCGGGGCCCTGTTGACCGCCTTTCGTGTCGACCGTTTTGCCGGCGTGTTCTGGCTGGAAATGGTGTTGGTCGGGATTGGCGGCTGGCTCCTGCGCCGGTCTTTGCGTGATCACGACGCCCGGCTAATGTTCATCGGTTACGTGCTCAGCTCGGCGGGCGGCATGATCTACCGCTTCAGCCCCACCACGTTGGCCTTCCGGCCCAATCCCGAGGCGCTGTACTTCCCAGCAACCATCGAGATCCTGGTCTCGCTGGGCTTCATCTCGCTGGGCGTTTTGGGTTTCTTGGTGGCAGTAAAGCGACTTGCCATTCTTCCCGCTCCGTTGCACGAGTGGCACGACATGGCCAGCTACTTCCGTTTCCGGAGACCCTACATCCGGTGGACCGGGTATTTCAAACACGGATATTTCGGTGAAAACGAGACCGAAGCAGAAAATTCTGATTAACGGCAGGTCCCATGGCAAAGAGAATCACGATCGACCCCATCACCAGAATCGAAGGTCATCTCCGCGTGGATGTGGAGGTTGACAACAACGCCGTCAGCAACGCCTGGGCGTCCTGCACTATGTGGCGTGGAATCGAGAAGATTCTTCGCGGCCGCGATCCCCGTGATGCATGGCTCTTCACGCAGCGCTTTTGCGGCGTCTGTACGACCGTCCATGCGATGGCCAGCGTGCGTGCCGTGGAAGACGCCTTGAAGCTGGAAGTGCCGCCCAACGCGCAATACATTCGTAATCTGATTCTCATCGCGCATGCCCTGCACGATCACATTGTCCACTTCTATCAACTCTCTGCGCTCGATTGGGTGGACGTGCTGCAGATCCCCAAGGCCGATCCGGCCGCAGCCTCGAAGCTGGCGGAAACCCTTTCGCCCTGGACGCGCAACTCGCGCAATGAACTGAAAGCTGCGCAAGACAAGGTGAAGGCGGTAGCCAGCAGCGGGCAATTGGGAATTTTTGCCAATGGGTATTGGGGGCATCCCGCGATGAAGCTCTCGCCCGAGGTGAACCTGCTGGCGTTTTCGCATTATTTGCAGGCCCTCGAGTACCAGCGCAAGGCCCTGCAGGCCGTTGGCATTCTCGGAGCGAAGACACCTCATATCCAGACACTGACGGTGGGCGGAGTCACTAACGCCATCGACCTCGACAGCCAGGCTGCTCTCGGCATGGACCGGCTGGAAATGATCCGCACGCTGCTCGCAGATGTGATCCAGTTCGTGCAGCAGGTCTACTTCGTCGATGTCTGCGCGGTGGCCGCCATGTATCCGGACTGGTTCAAGATTGGCGGAGGAGTCCGCAATTATCTCGCGGTTCCCGATCTTCCCTTGGACAGCAAGGGCAGCGCCTACGATCTTCCCGGCGGTTACATCATGAACGGGAATATCGCGGGGACACGTCCATTCAAGACCGCCGCCGACAAGGAATTTCGCGACTCCGTCAGCGAAGATGTGACCCACGCTTACTACCACGGCGGCAAACCTCTACATCCCTGGAAGGGCGAGACCGAGCCCGAGTTCACCGGCTGGAATGGTGAGCAGAAATATTCCTGGGTGAAGGCTCCCCGCTTCAACGGCCAACCCATGCAGGTCGGACCACTGGCGCAGGTACTGGTCGGCTACGCACAGGGTCACGCGCTCACCCGTAAATACGCAGATCTGGCAATGGGCAAGGTAGGGGCTATCGCCGGTATTCAAGTGACTCCCGACATGCTGCACTCCACTCTCGGCCGTCACGCCGCGCGCGCCATTCGTGCCGCCATGCTGGCCGAACTCGCGCAGAAACACTGGCAGCTTCTGGTCGATAACATTGCCAAGGGTGACTTCGCGGTTCACAACCAGCCAGTATTCACCGAGCATGAAGTCGAGGGAGTAGGAACCCACGAGGCCCCGCGCGGCACGCTTTCCCATTGGGTAGTAGTGAACAACGGGAAGATCAAGAACTACCAGGCGGTCGTGCCCTCTACATGGAATGCAAGTCCCCGGGACAGCGCGGGCGCATCGGGTCCCTACGAGGCATCGCTCATGCGCACCCCGATTGCCGATGCCGAAAAACCGCTCGAAGTGCTGCGCACCATCCATTCCTTCGATCCATGCATGGCGTGCGCATGCCACACGTTCGATCCGGAAGGAAAACGCATCGCGGAGGTAAAAGTCCTATGAAGCGAGTGCTGATTGCGGGAATCGGAAACGTTCTGCTCGGGGATGACGGCGTCGGACCCTGCGTTGTTCGGCAACTCGACTCGACCTACTCCTTCGACGAAGGCGTGGAATTAGAAGACCTGGGTACGCCTGCGCTCGATTTTATCGACCACATCGCAGGATTGGACGCGCTGATCGTGGTTGATTCCGTAGACAACGGCAAGACTCCCGGGACCATCACTCTGTATCGCAAACAAGATCTTTTGAAAACGGCCTCGTCAGTTCGGATGGACACTCATTCGCCCGCGATTGCCGAATCCCTGCTGGCTGCCGACGTATTTTTTGGCATGCCTCCTCGCGAGGTTCTTCTGGTCGGAATCACCGCCGAATCCTACGCTGCGGGCTGCAATCTGAGTGAATCCGTGCGCGCCGCAATCGACTCGGCAGTACAGCACGTATTGTCGGAATTGGCTCGCCTGGATATTTTGCACAAGAAAAAGGAGGCCTCCCCATCCAACGTCTGGTGGTCCGCAGTTCCACACCCGCAGCCCGCTTGAGGCGCTGGAATTTTCCGCCCTCGTTCTACGGTCACCAGTGCTTGTGATCCGGGTCACTGTGAGTTCGGCTCGATCCGCCAATAATCCGCGTAATTGCAATTACCGGAGATGCCAATGTCCACGAATGGATCCGCGCGATTTGGATACACGGCACCCATCCTGGTTCTGGGATTGGGTAACACCCCTGCTGGCGACGACGGCCTCGGCCCCGTCTTGCTCGACGAACTCGCCAAGCAGTATCGCTATGCCGGCGGATTTGTCGAGTTCGTGAATGGCGGAACCAAGGGCCTGGACTTGCTTGGACAAATTGCCGGCAGACAAGCCATCGTTGTTCTGGATGCTCTTGCCACCGGGTCGAAGCCCGGTACCGTCTCGGTGCTCGAAGGAACGGAAGTTTTGCGTTATGCGACCGGAGACTCGGTCGCCGTGCATCCGGGAGATGCTCACGAGCTCCTCGCCACGGCTGCTTTTCTGGGCGATCTGCCCGAGCACTTTTACGTGGTGGGCATGCAACCCGGCGACCTTCATCAGGGAGAGGTTTTGTCGCGCCCGGTGCAGAAATCGTTGCAGCTGGCCGTCGCGCAGGCTCAGAAAATCATCGACGGTTGGTTGGTGGAATTGGCCGAACCGATGCAAGCCTGAGAGCCGGCAAAAAATCGGACGTTTGATCGCGTTTTGAGGAGCGGGCGGCTTTCCGCCGCGCCGTAAGTGAAGCAAAATGAGCGCTTTAGCCGCTGGTGATGTTGCGGGTGTTGAAAAGGATTTTTTCCGCAGCCTGTGAAGGAGCCTCGCCATGTGTTTAGCCATCCCTGGAAAAATCCTGAGCAAAGAAAACATCGCCGGCGTCGATGTCGGCCGGGTGCAATTCGGCGCGATCACGCGGCAGGTGGCCTTAGGGTTTGTGCCCGAAGCCGAGGTTGGTGACTACGTGATGGTGCACGTTGGTTTCGCGATCAGCAAAGTGGATGCCGAGGAAGCACAGCGCACCTACGAGATCCTCGAACAACTCGGCGCCCTGGAAGAAGAACTCGGCGAGCCAGCCATCCCGGCCCGCCTGCCGTCCTAAGAGTTCTCATCATTGCTCGTTGTCATTCCGACGCCGAACGCGGCGGAGGAATCTGCGACAGCAAGGCGCGCGCGAGCGCGATCACCCGCACGTGATCACCTCACTAGCCCTTGTGATCTGGGTCACCGATGCCATGTTTGCCCCGGGCTACAGTCTCCCCAGCCACAGCTGTATGGGGCCGCCATGAAATATTTGGACGAATACCGCGACGGGCGCATCGCCCGCGCCCTGGCAACCGAGATCGCCCAGGCCTGCACCCGTCCCTGGGTGCTGATGGAGATCTGCGGCGGGCAGACCCACACCATCATGCGCTACGGCCTCGACGACCTCCTGCCCAAAGGATTGGAACTGGTCCACGGACCCGGCTGCCCGGTTTGTGTAACTCCACTGGAGACCATCGACAAAGCGATAGCCTTGGCTGCTCGACCCGATGTGACGTTGGTCTCTTACGGAGACATGTTGCGCGTGCCGGGCTCCAATTCCGATCTCTTTCGCGCCAAAGCGCAAGGAGCGGACGTACGCATCGCCTACACTCCCATCGAAGCCGTCAAGATCGCCCGTCGTCTTCCCGAGAGGAAGGTTGTATTCCTTGCTATCGGTTTTGAGACCACAGCCCCTGCCAACGCCATGGCGACCTGGATGGCCAGGCAGGAAGAACTAGCTAATTTCTCCATGCTGGTTTCGCACGTTCTGGTTCCTCCAGCCATTCGAGCCCTTCTTGCTTCGCCAGACAATCGGGTGCAAGCCTTCATCGCGCCTGGTCATGTCTGTACCGTCATGGGTTGTGAAGAATACGAGGGCCTCGTTCGCGATTTTCGCGTGCCCATCGTGGTCGGTGGATTTGAGCCTGTAGACATTCTCCAGGCAGTGCTGATGCTGGTGAAGCAATTGGAGGCGGGGCAAGTCAAGCTGGAGAACCAGTATGTACGGTCGGTGAGTTATCAGGGCAACCGCTTTGCGCAGGAATTGATGGCGCAAGTGTTTGAGATAGCCGATCAAAAGTGGCGCGGCATCGGCATGATTCCGGCAAGCGGTCTTCGCCTTCGCGAGGAGTACGCCGCTTACGATGCGAACAAGGTTTTCGATCTGAAGCTTATTACCGCTGAAGAGCCTGCGGAATGCATCAGCGCGCAGGTATTGCGGGGGCTGCGCAAACCCACGGATTGTGCGGCCTTCGGCATGCGATGCACTCCGGAGAATCCGCTGGGCGCTCCCATGGTTTCTTCCGAAGGGGCATGCGCCGCATATTACCGCTACCGCCGCCATGCACCCGCAGTTTGAGTACAGAATTATGGCCGTAAAGACAATTGCGAACCTCACGTGCCCGTCGCCACTCCCCGCGAAAGACACCGTGCTGCTCGGCCACGGGAGCGGCGGAACGCTTAGCGCCGAACTAGTTCGCGAACTCTTCCTGCCTGCCTTCCACAACGCCGCGCTCGATCGCCTTGACGATCAGGCGATTCTCAACATCAACGGCTCGCGTCTCGCGTTCACCACCGATTCCTTTGTGGTGAAGCCGCTCTTCTTCCCCGGAGGGAATATTGGCTCCCTCGCTGTCCACGGCACGATCAACGACCTCGCCATGGGCGGAGCGAAGCCGCTATTTCTGAGCGTCGCCTTCATCCTCGAAGAAGGCCTGTCCATGGATACCCTTCGCCGGGTGGTTGAATCGATGCGTAAAGCGGCCGCCGACGCAGGCGTCGCCATTGTGACGGGCGATACCAAGGTCGTAGAAAAGGGAAGTGGCGATCAACTCTTCATCAACACGACCGGGATTGGGCTGGTGCCCGAGGGCGTGGAGCTGTCTGCGAATCTCGCACGACCTGGAGACGCCGTGTTGCTGAGTGGAACGATCGGCGATCATGGAATCGCCATCCTTGCCCAGCGCGAAGGCTTGGAATTCGAATCGTTGATTGAGAGCGACAGTGCGCCGCTGCATGGATTGGTCTCGGACATGCTGACCGTGACCAGCGAAATCCGCTGCATGCGCGATCCCACTCGCGGCGGTGTTTCCAGCACGCTGAATGAGATTGCTGCCACCTCCAACGTCGGTATTGAACTGGTCGAGCGCGATATTCCCGTGCGGGAAGAGGTGCGAGGCGCGTGCGAAATGCTGGGCCTGGATCCTCTCTACGTGGCCAATGAGGGAAAACTGATTGCCATCGTGGCCCCGCAATTTGCGCAAGACGTGCTGGCTGCCATGCGATGCAATCCTCTCGGCAAAGATAGTCGGATCATAGGCAAAGTTTGCGAATCGCATCCTGGACTGGTGACCATGCGCACGGAGTTTGGAACCAGTCGTATCGTTGACATGCTTGCCGGCGATCAGTTGCCGCGTATCTGTTGAGGGCATCGTGCACGAGATGGGCATCGCCAACTCGATCCTGGAAGCGGTTCAAAAGGAAGCCATGCGTTATCCAGGAAATCGGGCCACGAAAGTTGGTATTCGAGTAGGCGAGTTGGCAGCCATCGACCAGGATGCCCTGCGTTTCTGCTTCGAAGTCCTGGCTCGCGATACCGCACTCGACGGATTGCAGTTGGAAATCGAGTTATGTCCGCGCCGTCATCGTTGCCACGACTGTGATTGCACCTTCATCGTGCGCGAGTATGACTTCCGCTGTCCCAAGTGCCAGAAAGTTACGCCGCAATGTGTCAGCGGAGACGAGTTGGAGTTGGCTTTCGTGGAGGTTGAAGAAGAAGATGAACCGACTGCCGTTGGAAGAAAAAGTTCTCAGTGAAAATGATCGCATCGCGGCTTCACTGCGCGAGCGTTTCCGCCACCATGACGTCTTCTGTGTGAACCTGATCAGTTCACCCGGATCGGGCAAGACCACGCTCCTCGAACGCACCCTCGAAGCCCTTCCCCGCGATGCCCGCGTGGCCGTGCTGACCGGAGACATTCAGACGGAAAACGATGCGGCCCGCCTGAAGCGCTTCGGATTTCCGGTGAAGCAGATCACCACCGGTGGAACCTGTCATCTGGACGCGCGCATGATCGAGCGCCATTTGGCCGATTGGAAACTCGAAGACTTGGACATCCTGTTCATTGAGAACGTCGGCAATCTCGTGTGCCCCTCCAGCTACGACTTGGGCGAGGCCGCCAAGGTCGTGGTCCTGAGCGTTACGGAGGGCGAGGACAAGCCTCTCAAATATCCCTCGATCTTCTTCAAGTCAGCGTTGTTGGTTCTCAGCAAAATCGACTTGCTCCCGTACGTGCCGTTTGACGCGAAGGCCGCCGAAGAGAACGCCCGAAGAATTCATCCGGGAATGGAGATTCTGTGGGTCTCCTGTCAGACCCGCATTGGACTGGCCGGTTGGCTGACCTGGCTGCAACGGAAACGCAACGCGTATCTGGAATTGAAAGCAGCAACGGTCGCCTAGGTGCATCGTGGAAGTTCGTCGTCAGATCGATGTTGCCGGGATCGTGCAAGGAGTGGGTTTTCGCCCTTACGTCTACCGGTTAGCTCTTGAGCGCAGATTAGCCGGAAATGTTGCTAACTCGCCCGCAGGAGTGACGATTGAGGTCGAGGGCCCGGCCGAAGCCGTCGATGAATTTGTTCTGAACTTGCCTCTTTCGGCACCGCCCCTTTCGTGTATCACGCACATACAGGTAAGAGAAGTCCCGTGCAGCGGCGATCACGAATTCCGCATTCTCGCCACCAGACGTGGAGAGCAGATACATACCCTGATTTCCCCCGATGTCGCCATCTGCCCCGATTGTCTTCGGGAGTTGCTTGATCCACACGACCGTCGCTATCTGTATCCCTTCATCAACTGCACCAACTGCGGCCCGCGCTTCACGATTGTGCGCGACATTCCCTACGACCGGCCCTACACGTCGATGGCTCCCTTCCGCATGTGCGCAACCTGCCAGGCAGAATACGACGATCCTCTGAACCGCCGTTTTCATGCTCAGCCGAATGCGTGCTGGCAGTGCGGCCCACAAGTGGAACTGTGGGACCGGAAGGGTCAGAAGGTTCCCGTCACCGACCCCATCGCGGAAGCAGCCGAGGGACTTGAGGCCGGTCTGGTGGTGGCCGTCAAGGGCCTGGGCGGATTTCATTTGGCAGCGGATGCCATCAATCCAGCCGCCGTCGCACGGTTACGGCAGCGGAAGCGAAGGGTCGAGAAACCGTTCGCCGTCATGGTGCCGACGGTCGATGCTGCCGCCGATTTTTGTGAGCTCAGTGACGCTGCCGTTGAAGCTCTCCGCATTGTGCAACGTCCGATTGTGCTGTTGCCGAAGAAGCCCTCTTCCCGAATCGCCGAGCAGGTCGCGCCGCGTAATCGATACCTGGGAGTGTTTCTGCCGTACACGCCGTTGCATCATCTTCTTTTCGAGCAGGGCGGCTTCCGCGCGCTTGTCATGACCAGCGGCAACCTCAGCGAGGAGCCCATTGCTATCGACAACCAGGAGGCCGCGGTGCGATTGAAGGGCCTGGCGGACTGCTTCCTGGTACATGATCGCGCCATTCTTCGACGCTGTGATGATTCGGTGGTCCGCCTCGTGGATGAAAAGCCGCGTCAACTGCGCCGCTCCCGTGGATTCGTTCCCGTCCCTGTCTTCTTGAAAGACGATGTTCCAGAAATTCTGGCGGTCGGCGGAGAACTGAAAAATACCGTGTGCCTGACGCAACATAAACATGCTTTCTTGAGCCAGCACATCGGCGACCTTGAAAATCTGGAAAGCTATCGCTTCTTCGAAGAGGCTATCGATCACCTGCAACGCATCCTCGAAATCAAACCGCACATCATTGCCTACGACCTCCATCCGGGGTACTTCTCCACCAAGTGGGCACTGGCGCAAAAGGAAGTTGAGTTGGTGGGCGTGCAACATCACCACGCGCACATCGCCAGTTGTATGGCGGAGAACCACCTCGACGGAAAAGTGATCGGATTCGCTTTGGACGGCACCGGATATGGAACGGATTGCCACATCTGGGGCGGGGAAGTTCTTGTTGCCGACTATCGAGATTTTCATCGCGCCGCCCATTTCGACTATGTCCCCATGCCCGGAGGCGATCAGGCCATTCGAGAACCATGGCGCATGGCCGTGAGCTATCTGGCTCATCACTTCCAAAGAGATTTCCTCCACTGGAAAATTCCGTTTGTACAGAGCCTCGATCTGTCCAACACTGAAATTTTGCTGCACATGATCGAGCGTTCGGTGAATTCTCCACTGACCTCCAGTTGCGGCCGCTTGTTTGACGCCGTATCTGCGCTCGTGGGAATTCGCGGCGAGGTCAACTACGAAGCTCAGGCTGCCATCGAACTGGAAATGGAGATCGGGGAGGAGGAATCACACGAGGCCTATTCGATCGATCTGCTTCGCCGTGATGAAACCTGGATCATCGACACGAAACCGACTTTCGAGGCCATGATCGCGGACTTGCAGAACAATGTTCCGGTCTCGAGCATCAGCCAGCGTTTTCACAATGGGCTAGTCGAAACTTTTGTGAAACTGGCCCAGTTGATCCGAGCAAACACTGTCCTTGATCGCGTCTGCCTGAGCGGTGGAACGTTCCACAATGTCTACCTGCTTACTCGCTTGCAAAGGCGCCTGAAAGGCAGCGGATTTCACGTCTTCACCCAGGCCGAACTCCCCGCTGGAGATGGCGGCCTCAGCCTGGGACAAGCGCTGATCGCGGCGCATCGAGTTCGTGCTTCATGAACTTAGAGATGATGGGGCATTGGGGGCGTCGACAAACGCTGTGACGTCTCGATGAGTTCGCCAATCAGCCGCCTAAGCCCCCCTGTCATCCTGACCGGAGTGAGGCGCCAGCCGAACGGAGTGGAAGGACCCCACCACCGTCACGCTCTGCGAGAAGTCTCAGGATTTTTCTCCTCGAACCGCGGGCACAAGGGCCGTCCGAAGAAGTGGCTGGCGCTCCTCGAAATGACAATCGGTACAGATGACTCAGCCAAAAGGGCCCTCCGGGGAACGGAAGTACGTCCCTGTGTCCCCGCACGCGTGACAACCGTCACATACCAGAACGTTCCCGCGTCCTAGTCTGAATTGTTGGCCACGGTTGTGCTGCGCATCTTGGCAATCGAGTGTACGCACACTTTACAGAGGCCAGGGATGACGACGGACTTTTCTAAACCGACCCCTCCCAGTGCAGACAAACGCTGGCGTCTGGTCGACGCCACTATGCGCCGGCTCGGAAATCACTCGCGCGGGCTGATCGAAACTCTTCACACGGTGCAGGAGACGTTCGGCTACCTCGACGAGGAAGCGTTGCGCTATGTAGCCATCTCCCTGCGCGTACCTCTCAGCCGCGCGTATGGGGTCGCGACCTTCTATCATTTTTTCACTCTCAAACCAGCAGGCGAGCACACCTGCGTGGTCTGCATGGGAACCGCGTGCTATATCAAAGGCGCGCCCCAGTTGCTATCCGCGCTGCAGCACGACTTAGAAATCAAACCCGGCGAAACGACTGCCGACGGCAAAGTCTCCGTGCTGACAGCGCGTTGCCTGGGCTCGTGCGGGCTTGCTCCGGCGGTGGTTTACGACCACGATGTGGCCGGAAAAGTCTCACCCACCGATCTGCGCGAACGTCTGAAGAAATGGACCCGCAATGACTCCTGAAGAACTCGAGCAGATTGCGGAAGAGGAACGCGGAACGCAAGCACAGTTCCTGCATCGCGTGAACGTCTGCCTCGCGGCGGGCTGCATTTCCTGTCAAAGCCAAAGCGTCAAAGACGCTTTCGATAAGGAAATCGCGAACCGCGGCTGGCAGAGAAAATGCCAGTCGAAGGGCGTTGGTTGCATGGGCCTGTGCGCCGAGGGCCCTCTCGTCTCGACCGCCCAAGGAGCACTTTATCAACATGTGACGGCAGCAGACGCGGGCGAGATCCTGGACGCTCTTGATAGCGAACCCGTGAGTCGCTTGGTTTGCCGTACAGATGTGCCATTCTTCCAGAGGCAAAAGAAAATCGTTCTTGAAAATTCGGGCCTGGTCGACCCCGAACGCATCGAGGAATACGTCGGCTCCTCCGGATACGGTGCCCTGATGCGTGTTCTGACGGAGATGACTCCTCCCGAAGTCGTGCAGGAGGTGGTCAAGAGCGGTCTGCGAGGGCGTGGCGGCGCGGGTTATCCCACGGGGCTCAAGTGGAGTACGGTCGCCAAAGCTGCCGGACAGCACAAATACATAATCTGCAATGCGGACGAAGGCGATCCCGGCGCCTTCATGGATCGCAGTGTGCTCGAGAGCGATCCGCATCGTGTGCTCGAAGGCATGCTCATCGCCGCCTTTGCAGTGGGCGCCTCCGAGGGCTATATCTATGTTCGCGCCGAGTATCCACTCGCCATCAAGCGGCTGCGTACCGCGATTCGCCAGGCGGAACGCCTCGGCCTGCTCGGGTCGAGTATTTGTGGAACCCGCTTCAGCTTCCACGTCGATCTCCGTCTCGGCGCCGGAGCCTTCGTTTGCGGCGAAGAGACGGCGCTGATCGCCTCCGTGGAAGGGAAGCGAGGCACGCCGCGCCCGCGCCCGCCCTATCCCGCACAGCAAGGCCTGTTTGGCGAGCCGACGCTGATCAACAACGTCGAAACCTATGCCAACATCGCGCCCATCATCCGCCATGGCGGAGAGTGGTATTCACAGATCGGCACCGAGAAGAGCAAGGGAACAAAGGTATTCGCGCTCGCCGGCCGCGTCCTGAACACCGGGCTGGTGGAAGTGCCCATGGGCATTTCTCTGCGCGACATCGTTTTCGAAATTGGTGGCGGCATTCCCGAGGGCCGGTGCTTCAAAGCCGTACAAACCGGCGGCCCCTCGGGGGGATGCTTGCCGGCCGAATTTCTCGACATGCCGGTCGACTACGAATCGCTGGCTAAGGCTGGCTCCATCATGGGATCCGGCGGCATGATCGTGATGGATGAGACCTCCTGCATGGTCGATGTCGCCAAGTACTTCATGGACTTCTGCATGACGGAATCATGCGGCAAATGTGTGCCTTGCCGGGTGGGCACCTATCAGATGAATGAGCTGCTGGCGAGAATCACCGAGCGCACAGCGACGCCCCCGGATCTGGCCATGCTCGAGGAACTCTGCGATCTGTTGCGGAACACCAGCTTGTGCGGTCTTGGCCAGTCCGCGCCCAATCCGGTCATGAGCACGTTGCGCTATTTTGCCGACGAATACAAAGCCCACGTCGAGGAGAAGCGTTGTCCCGCCGGCGTGTGCGGGAACCAAGCCGAGGAAGCGTCATGAGTCCTGTTTCCAACATCAAGACGCTGAAGATTGATGGCAAGGATTTCAGTGCCCGCCAGGATGAGACCATTCTGGAAGTTGCCCGGCAAAACAAAATCTTCATTCCGACCCTATGCGATCTTCGGGGCCTCTCGACAGTGGGCGCGTGTCGGATGTGCCTGGTAGAAATCAAGGGCACCGCCAAACTGCTGCCTGCCTGCGTCACCCGCGTGGAAGAAGGCATGGAAGTCACCACGACCTCGGAACGGCTCGATCGCTACCGCAAGTCAATTCTCGAGTTGTTGTTCACCGAGCGAAATCATATCTGTTCGGTCTGCGTCTCCAACGCACATTGCGAGTTACAGTCCCTGGCGCAACGGTTGCAGATCACGCACGTGCATTTCCCCTACCGCTACCCCAAGGCGCAGGTCGATGGATCGCACCCTCGCTTTGTGATCGACCAGAATCGCTGCATTCTGTGCACCCGTTGCGTGCGGGTGTGCGAGGAAATCGAGGGCGCCCATACCTGGGACGTCATGGGCCGCGGCATCGATGCCAATGTAATCACCGACCTGAATCAGCCGTGGGGTTCGTCGGAGACCTGCACCGGTTGCGGCAAGTGTGTGCATGTCTGTCCCACAGGAGCGCTGTTCGAGAAAGGGAGGTCGGTGGCCGAGATGTTGAAGCGGCGAAATTTCCTGCCCTACCTGACCCTCATGCGGGAGGAGCGCGATTGAGTAAGCTTCGCCTGGCAACGGTTTGGCTCGACGGATGTTCCGGGTGTCACATGTCGTTTCTCGACATCGATGACGCGCTCATCACGTTGCTGGAACGGGTCGATCTCGTCTACAGCCCCTTGGTGGACACGAAAGTGTTTCCTGAAGAGGTGGATATCACCCTGGTGGAGGGAGCCGTGAGCAGCGAAGAAGACCTGCGCAAAATCCGCATGGTCCGGGAGCATTCGAAGATTCTGGTCTCGTTAGGCGACTGTGCCGTGACGGCGAATGTGCCTTCGATGCGTAATCCATTTGGGGTGACGGCAGTCTGCGAGCGCGCATATCGCGAGAACGTGAAATTGGATCCGGGTATCCCGGATCAGGTGGTGCCGAAACTGCTCGACCGGGTACGGCCCATTCATGAAGTGGTTCCCGTAGATGTTTTCGTTCCGGGATGTCCGCCCTCTGCGTCGGTCATTCAGTACGTTTTGATGGAATTGATCGACGGCAGGCGGCCGGAGTTGAGCACGAGAACGCGTTTTGGAGCGTAACCAAGTGCAAGGTGCGGTGAGCAAATCGATTGTCATCGATCCGGTCACGCGGATCGAGGGGCATGGCAAGATCACACTGCAGCTCGACGCGAATGGCCGCGTCGAAGATGCTCGCTTCCACGTCACCCAGTTTCGAGGATTCGAGAAATTTTGTGAAGGCCGCCCCTTCTCCGAGATGCCCGCGCTCATGGCGCGCATCTGCGGCATCTGTCCGGTAAGCCACCTGATCGCGTCCGCGAAAGCCTGCGATGCCTTGCTGGCCGTCCGCATTCCTCCGACCGCCGACAAACTGCGCCGCATTTTTGGTTTGGCGCAGGTGGTGCAATCGCACGCCTTGAGCTTCTTTTATCTGTCCTCGCCCGACCTGCTTCTGGGCATGGACGCAGATCCCGCCAAGGCTAATCTGTTTGGAGTTCTCGAGAAGAAGCCGGAATTGGCGCGCGACGGCATTCATCTGCGCCAGTTCGGGCAGCAGATTATTGAGCGCCTGGGCGGAAAGCGCATCCATCCCTCGTGGGTCGTGCCGGGTGGCGTGAGTGAACCCCTGACCGAACTCAACCGGGATGCAATTTTAGCGGGCATTCCCGAAGCCCTGGCCATCGCGGAACGCACCCTCGGTTGGTTTAAGAGCATCATGGAAAACTTCCGGGAAGAAATCGGCAGCTTCGGAAATTTTCCGAGTTTGTTTCTTGGGATTGTGAAGAAGGACGGCGGTCTTACCTTCTACGATGGCGGCATTCGCATCGTAAACTCCGCCGGAGAAGTGCTCGCGAACGGGCTCGATCCTGCGGATTATCGGGAATACATTGGCGAGAAGGTCGAGTCCTGGAGCTATCTGAAGTCGCCCTACTACGAGCCCAGCGGATATCCGCAGGGAATTTATCGCGTCGGTCCCCTGGCTCGCCTGAACGTCGCCGATCGCTGTGGCACTCCCCGCGCTGACCAGGAATTGGCCGAGTTCCACGAACTGCAGCGGACCGCCGTGCTCAGTTCTTTCCACTATCACCATGCGCGCCTGGTCGAGATTCTTTACTGTGTGGAGCGGCTCGAGCAGCTCCTGACCGATCCCGAAATTCTTTCCAAGCACGTGCGCGCGGTGGCAGGCCCCAATTGCTTGGAAGGTGTGGGCTGTTGCGAAGCGCCCCGCGGCACGCTCTTCCATCATTACAAGATCGACGAGAAAGGTCTCATCCGGTGGGCGAATTTGCTGATTGCCACGGGCCACAACAATCTGGCGATGAACCGCGGCATTCTGCAAGTTGCGAAACATTTCGTGCACGGCGAGCGCATGACTCCCGGGATGCTGAATCGCGTGGAAGCTCTCATCCGCACCTACGATCCCTGCCTCAGTTGCTCGACCCATGCCTTCGGTGCGATGCCGCTCGTCATTCAACTTTTCAACGCGTCCGGGGACATGGTGGACGAAGTTCGCCGGCCCTGCTGACGCCGGAGGTGACTATGGCACGCGTTCTGGTGTTGGGATATGGCAATCCACTTCGTTCCGATGACGCTTTAGGTTGGCGGGTTGCGGTCGAGTTGTTTCGCGCGAACGCCTCGCCGGATGTTCTCGTGCTGCCCTGTCATCAACTCACTCCAGACCTGGCCGAGACCGCCAGTCTTGTGGAGACCGTGATCTTTGTGGATTGCTCACACAAAGGAGAGCCGGGAAAGATTCTTTGCGAGGAGGTGCGCTCGCAATCCGGGCCCGCGTCGTTTACGCATGATCTCTCACCTGCGGCCCTGCTGGCTCTGGCGGCGGAACTGTTTGGCGTTTGTCCGCGGGCCTACATGTTTACGGTTTGTGGCGAGTGCTTCGATCCCGGCGAAAGTTTTTCGCCCTCGGTGAGCAGCTGCATTCCCGGGTTGAAGGCAATGATTCGACGACAAATCGAAGATGCGCTGATCGATACCGTAGGTCGGCAGAAACTCGTTTCCTGAGATGGCAAGAATGAGTTATTGGCGTCCTCGCCCGCGTTGTCGCAGACTAGGGGACGTCCACGGCACGACATAGTTCACGTAGGGGCAGATGCTCCGTCTGCCCGGACGAGCAAAGCTCGCCGAATCTCATGGGGTAACCCGGAAAAGACGGCTTTCCCGCGAAAACCAGCCGCTGGCGCGGTTTTTCGCATGGCACCTTGGTGGGGTAACGAGTAGCACGGAAGTGCTATTTGCAGGCTAAGGTGTTCGATTTATTTTTTTCGGCGAGCAGTTCTGGGGGAGGGCTGCCCGGGCGCCTGTGACTCGAGAGAGTCCGGGCGCTCGTTATTTCTTGCAGCGCCCCAAACCTAAACTCGGCCTGAACGAGAACCCGTTCACCAAACCTCGTTTGTCATCCTGAACGAAGTCGAAGGACCCCATGCCTGCCTGCAGCGCCACAGGCACGACGAAATTTTCAACCCACGTCCGAGCAACAAAAGGCACAGTTGCGCCTAAAAGTGCGATTTGAAGATGTATTTTTACGCCGCCCTGCGATCACCCTTCACGCGAGAACAGCAAAGGCGGCGCTCTTGAGCGCCGCCTCTTGCTTGCTTCAGAAGAGGACTCTACTTGGTCTGTATCGTGAAGTTCACAGTAATGGGTACCTGCGTCTCGACCGGCTGACCATTCTGGATGTAGGGTTTGAAGCGCCACTGCTTAACGGCCTCACGAGCGGCATCTGCCAGAATTGCTGGGCCGCCCACTACCTGCAGGTTCTGCACCCCCCCATCTTTCCCGATCTGCGCATGCAGCTCCACCGCCCCTTGAACCTTCATCTGGCGCGCCAGCAGCGGATATTCAGGACGCACCGCAGCAGTCGGCGAATGCCCCACCGGCGTTGACGTACTCGCACTGGCAACTTCGATTCCGCCCTGGGCCGGTTCGGAAGTTGCCCGCCCGCTGGTTCCGTTCTGCAGTTCGACCGCGACCGAGGGGCTGCCCGGTCTGACCATCCGGTGCTGATCCCCCGCCACTACCTCGACCCGCAGAGGAGGCCGTGCGACCCGTGCGGCTGGGACCACAGGATTCACGGGCGCCTCAGCGACCACCGATCTGGCCGCGGGCGGAACCGGAGGATGGCTTCTTTTCTTGCTGACCGGAACGCTCGGTGTGGCGGTAGTGCTTGCCGCGGAAGCGGCCGTGTCGCTCGCTGTATCGGTCGGGGTCGATTCGTCAACTGCTTCAGATTCAGTGAAATCCGGAGCAGGAAACCAGAAATCACGGTCCTTTACCAGCACTAGACCGAGCGCGACCAGGAGCATGACCAGGGCAATTACCATGCGGCGTCGCTGGCGCTGGTCGTTTTCGAACACGGGCACGGGCCCGGACGAGGCAATTTCGAGCTGTGGGACTGTAAGCTGCTCTCGGGTTTCCTGTTGTTCGATCTGCTCTAGCATGGGCCACCTTCCTGGAGGCTGCTCGGGGAAGGGCATTGTCGCCTAGTATGCCCTGAAATGGTCTGCAAAGCCAGAAAAACCGCGTATGCCTTGATGTGAGCCCCGTCACAGCCAGTTGTGCCAGCAATCACCGCAGACTGTTAGCCCGGGGCGGACACTGATGGCGTGACGCCGGTCACAGCAGTCTGGTCGAGAGCGGCTCACAAGGTCGCCCGCGGCCATGCCCAGGGTCCCAAGGACCGGGTGCAAGCCGGGCGGGAGGGACTCCACAGGAGGACTTGTGCTCTCACCATACGGACTCGACATCATCGAAAGCTGCCTGACCTGCAAAATGCGCGCCGATCGCATTTTCTGCGACTTGCCCACCACCGCCCTGCAATCGTTCGAGGCGATTAAGTACGCGACCGCCTATCCGAAAGGTGCGGTCTTGTTCGTCGAGGGGCAGGCGCCCCGGGGCATTTTTGTCCTTTGCAAAGGGCGCGTGAAATTGTCCATTTGCGCAACTGACGGCAAAACTCTGATCTTGAAAATCGCCGAACCGGGAGAGGTTCTCGGTCTCAGTGCCACCGTTTCCGGCAAGCCCTACGAGTTGACCGCCGAGACCATCGATCCCTGTCAGGTGAACTTCGTCAAGCGCGAGGACTTCTTGCGTTTCCTCAAAGATAACTCGGACGCTTGCTTCAAGGTCGCCGAGCAGTTGAGCGATAAGTACAACAATGCCTGCCACGAAGTTCGTTCGCTCGGTCTGTCGCACTCGGCCTCGGAAAAACTCGCCAAGCTTCTCCTGGAGTGGAGTTCGAAGAATGGCGAGGCGGCGAAACAGGAGCCGCGCGTGAAACTCGCCCTCACCCATGAGGAGATTGCGCAGATGATTGGCACCTCGCGCGAGACCGTCACGCGGCTCTTTGCCGATTTGAAAAAGCGCCAGATCGTGCAAGCGAAAGGCTCGACCCTCGTAATCCGCAATAAAATGGCGCTCAAGGCGCTCGCCACCAATAACTAGGCAGTTTTGGCTTCACGGCCCTGTGCCAGCGCTCACCGCTACCAGTGACTGCAGTCACTGTGCTTTTCCTGTCTAAGAGATATCAAGCAGGTATGGAGAGCGCGATTATGGAGAGCGCTACACAGCAACGCTGCCTCGATTGCGCCTTGCGCCCCGATCGGGTCTTCTGTGATCTTCCCACCAACGTCCTGGCGGCGCTCGACACGGTGAAGTCCACCATCATATGCCCGCGGAACATGGTTTTATTTCGCGAAGGACAGCCCGCCAAAGGGGTATTTGTTTTGTGCGAAGGCCGAGCCAAGCTCTCAGTATGCTCCGAATCGGGCAAGCGCTTGACCCTTCACATTGCTGTGCCCGGCGAAGTCCTCGGCCTGAGCGCGGCCCTCTCGGGCGGACCGTACGAAGTCAGCGCCGAACTGCTCGATAATGCGCAAGTGGCGATGGTGAAACGCAAAGATCTGCTGGGTTTCCTGCGTGAACATCGCGAGGCCTGCCTGCACGTCGTGGATTTGCTCAGCCAGGATCTCCATATTGCCTATGACCGGGTCCGATCCGTCGGTTTGGGACGCACCCGCCGTGCGCGCGCCACGTCCTTGTAAGCCTTATGGAGCGGCGGGGCGTCCCCGCCCGCCGGCCTTTCGTCTCACCTGGCACAGAAACCATGGAGTTTGGCTCGAAGGCGGCTCCAGCGCGGCGCTTTTCGACGAACTTGCCCCTGTGACCCTTGTCACCCCGCCCCGTGAGAGCACTCACTGCCCCTTGGCCCATCACCGCCAAGAATAGAACTGCCGTTGGTTGCGATATTTCGGAGGATGGCGGATGCAGGCACTTCGACGAAACTTCCGGAGACAAGCCGGGCTCCTGCAATTTGGACTTTTCTGTCTGGTATTCACAGCTTCCGTTG
>QIAH01000144.1 GCA_003225465.1 Acidobacteriota bacterium
TGGACGTGCCGTTGGCGAAACAAGATGGCACCGAGACGGTGCCGGCCAGCAAGCCGCAGCAGCCATCGTTGGGAGATCTGGCGCGCGCAGCGCGCGCGCGAAAGCCGCCTTCTACAGCTACGCCCATCACTGACGTGAATGCACAGGGTCAGAATGGGCAGCATGATCCGATGGAGCCGACACCGAAGCAGTAAGTGTCTTCCAGTCCCCGGCTCCGCACAAAATTTCCGCCCACGCGAAGCTTGGATGGGGGCCACTTCCCTTCTGCAATCTGCTTTCCCGTGAGACGATGAATAGGTCGTCATGATTCAGCTCTCCGGCGCCGGGAAACGCTTCGGCCACAAACTGCTGTTCGAGAACGCGGACTGGCTCATCACTCCGCAGGACCGCATTGGTCTGGTCGGCGCCAACGGAACCGGCAAGTCGACGCTCATGAAGATCCTGGCCGGGCTCGAGACCCTGGACTACGGCTCCATCACCATCGCAAAAGGCACTTCGGCTGGATATCTGCCGCAGGACGGATTGACGTTATCCGGCAGAAGCGTTTTCGCCGAGTGCATGGCGGTCTTCGACGAGCTCCGCCAAATGGAACAAGAGATGGAGCAGTTGACGCGGAAGATGTCGGAACTGCCGCACGAATCGGTCGAATACGCGCAGGTCGCGGACCGTTACCATCGCCTGGAGCACGAGTTCCAGACGCGCGATGGCTATGCCGTTGAAGCAAAAGTCGGAACCGTGCTCACGGGACTTGGTTTCCGCAAGGAAGACTGGACGCGCCTAACGGATGAGTTCTCGGGTGGCTGGCAGATGCGCCTGGCGCTCGCAAAGCTCCTGCTCCAACGGCCCAACCTGCTGCTGCTCGATGAGCCGACCAATCATCTCGATCTCGAAGCCCGCAACTGGCTCGAAGAATACCTGAACGAATATCCGTATGCCTTCCTGCTGATTTCCCACGATCGCTACTTCCTCGATGTCACGGTGAAGAAGACGGTCGAAATCTGGAACCGGCAGCTTTTCTTCTACAGCGGCAACTACGACAAGTACCTTGCCGAGAAGACCCAGCGGCGAGAGCAACTGGAAGCGGCGTATCGAAATCAGCGCGAACGCATCGAGCAGTTGGAAGTATTTATCAACCGCTTCCGCTACCAGGCGACCAAGGCCAAGCAGGTGCAGAGCCGCATCAAGGAATTGGAGAAGATGGAGCGGATCGAGATTCCGCCTGAAGAGAAGACGATTCACTTCTCCTTTCCGCAGCCGAAGCCCAGCGGGCGGATCGTGGCTGAGTTCAAGAACGTGGCCAAGAGCTACGGTGCGAACGAAGTTTTTCGAAATGTGAATTTCATCATCGAACGTGGCGATCGCATCGCCCTGGTGGGGGTGAATGGAGCGGGCAAATCAACGCTGATCAAGTTGCTGGCGGCCATCGAGCCCCTGAGTGCCGGCGAATATAAAAGCGGGCACAACGTGGAAGCGGACTATTTCGCACAGGACCAGTACAAGGAACTGAATCCGGATGCTCGCATTCTCGATGATTTGGGAGAGCTTTCGCCGCGCTCGACCCAAACCGAGTTGCGCAGTTTGCTGGGATGCTTTTTGTTTCAGGCCGACGACGTATTCAAACGAATCGGCGTGCTCTCAGGCGGTGAACGTGGGCGGTATGCGCTGCTGAGATTGCTGCTTCATCCCGCCAATTTCCTGCTGCTCGACGAGCCAACCAACCACCTCGACATGCGAGCCAAGGACATCCTGCTCGATGCGCTGGCAGCATATACGGGGACGGTAGTACTGGTTTCGCACGATCGCTACTTCATCGACAAGCTGGCCACGCGCGTGTTCGAGATCGGGGACGGTCGCGTGGAGGTTTATCCCGGAAACTACGAAGACTATCGCTGGCGTAAAGAGGGCCGGGTGGCCGACGTGCCTACGCTCGCGGATGTGCCCACACGCGGGTCATCGGGGAACGGGTCGCAGGCGGGGAAAGTCTCCGCGAATGGAAATGAGAGCGTGGAACGTTCGTCTGCCCGTGAAGAATCGAAGGGCAAGCGGCTGAATCCGATCAAGCGCAAACAGCTTGAAGAGCGCGTCCATGAATTCGAAGAGGAAATAGCTCGCGTGGAAACTGCTATTGCTCATTGCGAAACCTCGTTGCTGACATTTGTCAGCGCAGAAGAAACGCAGCGGCAAAATCAGGAACTCGAGGCGCGGCGGAAAGAACTGGCGTCGCTCATGGCAGAGTGGGAAGCATTGTCGCAGAGCCTGGAAACGGCCAACTGATCGAACCCTCCTTTGGACACTCCAGCAGCGAGAACTTGGATGCTTGAGACCTGACACCTGAGACCTGGGGGAACAGCCGCGACGCGGCCAGATACCCACTAGTTCATGTGACTTTCGTCATCTGTTCTGGCACGATCGGATCATTGACAATCACCCTCGGTAAATCCCACTCAGGTTGGTGAACAATATGTCCCTCCCCCTTCTCTCCACGCTTTGGTCGGATGACCAAGGGCAAGACATTGCTGAATACGCAGTCATGCTAGCGGTCATCCTCGTCATCGTCGTCGGTACCATCCGCATGATTGGCAGCAACGCGAACAGCGTGTTCTCGGAGGCCGCCAGCTCAATCCAGTAATCGTCGGACGGAACTTTTCTCCCGTCCCTTATCACAAGCTTCCGTCCCCATTTTGTGCCACGCTGCGGCACGCTCGTGCCATTTTACGAGAGCGCCGCAGCGACTAACGTTTTTGTGGCTGGCGGTACCGATGGGGAATCGAGGGAGCATTCCTGAACCCTTCCTCGAGTGGGCCACCTCGGCGCTGCGAGCCTCAGAGCGAGCAGTACTCGGGGGAGGGCTGCTCGGACAGGCGTCCCGTGACTTTCTAAGTCCGGGGCGCTTTGTCGTAGCAGGTTTACGACGCAAGGTTTGAACCGGACAAGCGGCTAGGGAAGGAGTGAAAAAAGACGTGCGCTTTTAAGAGCGCGCAGCGTTGAAAAGTACCAGGCCGATAATCGTCAGCATCGCAGCGGTAAATATAAGCGGCACCGTGAGCATCCTCGTCGCTTCCGATACTATCTTCACATCTGAGGCTTGAGAAGTTCAGACGTGCCAACCTTTTGTAAACTCCTATTAACATGTGGGGACTTACGGCCGAGCCGGAAGCGGACACGAAGTTCCGCGCCGTGATGTACGAGATATCGAGACAGCTTTGTAATCCCGCTCGGCTACGGCATAACTGTAAAATCCACCGTCGCAGAACTCTGACCTGCTTGGCTCATGTAGATTCCTGTTCCACCGGGGTTCGTCACGTGCACGAGCACGGTTCCGGCGTTCGCGATATTAGCAGCCGGAATCGCGGCTGTAAGCTTTGACGACGAAACAAAAGTCGTGGTCACAGTCCCCCCATTCCAAGAGACGACGGCACCGCTGGCAAAGTTTGCCCCGGATACTGTCAGAGTGAAAGCAGCGCCCCCGGCGGTCATACTGCTGGGTGACAGTTGTGTGATGGTGGGAGCAGTGGCAGCCACGGTGCCATTTTTGGAACTGTAACCACACCCGAGCGTGGCAACTGTGAGAAGCAGCAAGAAACACGCTTTGCGCATGACACACCTCCCGAGACGAGATGGTCGCGAATGCCACGTAGCGTATCCACCGTCGCACAAGGTTGTGTCAGGCGAATGTCATTTTCTGGTAAAGGGTTTGTAAGATGCTGAATCCCGGCGGCGAAAACTGTTTGATCTTAATGCACTGCTGGTAACGCGTTATAAGCGCATCAAGCTTCGACATCGTAAGCCTCAGCAGCTTCCCTGAGTCTCTGCGTTCTCTGCCGCCGTTCTCGGCGTTCTCTGCGATTTAAGACTTTGCCTCTCTGCGTGACTTCCCCAAAACGATCGAGAATACCCATCGGCTCTTCTTTGCGCTCTTCGCGGTTCCTTCGCGGCCTTTGCGGTTTAAGATTTTGCGTTCTACTTCGCTAGGGCAACGAGTCATAAAGCGCGGAGACGGCCTCGGCCTTCCAAACAGCTCCCAGTTCAAGCGCCTGATTCTCCTCCGAGTAGACACCCAGAAATTTCGTGACGCCGACCGGGTTCGTGCCCCCAGACTTGTCCTGCGCAAATCGCCGCGCATACACCGGGGATCCGGACATTCCCAATCGAGCGGTGGCATCCACCAGAAACTTGGCCTTTCCCCCGTAATTGATGTCGAGATCGCTCGCGATGGTCCCTGTCTTCCAGATGGGCAGTCCCCCACCCTGCGTCTCTCCCAAAGGAAAGCCTACGATATTGACGGGATCGCCGGGCGCGAGTTGCATGTCGGAATTGCGGAGCGCGAGGTCGAGTGGATAGAACTCCACCCCCGACGTGTTCTTCAACGGGAGCGCAACCAGGTCCGCGGACGCGCCCAGCGTGGGGTGTTCCAGCCACCGCTTGTGCTTGCTGTCATCGTATAAATCCTCTTCCACCCAGAACCAATCGCCTAGACGGCCCGCCGTATTGTGCAAGATCTTCAGCCTATCCGCGCATATCCAACCACCGACGTTGTTGGGGTTTGTGTCTTCGGCACACATCAGGACCACGTGGCGGCTGGTCACGAGGTAGTAGTTGTGATTTTTCTGCAGCACAAAACCGGTAGCGCTACCGATGGAGGCGTCGCCGTGAAAGACCGCAACCGCGAGCGACGTCACCGAGAGTCGATCAATGCTCTGGCTGTTTTGCGCGACGGTGAATACCGACAAGCAGGCGCACAAAAGCATTTGCGCGGCGAACTTGCCCACTATGAGGCCTTCGGTTGCAGCGGTTTTCTGTGCTGATATTGCAGGAAAAGAACGGTTCCTGCCAGCAGGAAACCGGTCCATAACCGCGTTGGCGCAGACCCTCAAAATCGTTGTCCAGCAAGCACTCTCGGCGTGTCTCAAATCGATATTCACCGAAACTTAATTTTCTATTCATGGAACGGTAACAAACTCTGACTAGCTTGCCAATGGTCGAGCGGGCGCCCATTGAGCAACGGCCTACCACTCGGCGACTGTTTCCTGGAGGGAAATGTGACTGACATGAAGCACCAATCGCCAATTCTGGCGCTGCTGGTGATTGCAATGGTGGGGACGGTGTTCGGCGCCGAAGGCGCGGTCCCCAAGGGCGTTCCGCACCTGGATCACGTGTTCGTGATCATGATGGAAAATCATGGCTACAGCCAGATTCTCAATAACCCGAACGCTCCCTTTGCGAACAAGTACGCACGGTCAGCGAATCTGGCCACCAACTACTTTGCGGTCGCGCACCCCAGTTCGACCAACTATCTGGAAATTGTGGGCGCCTCGAATTTTGGTGTGCACAGCGATAACAACCCAGACTGGCACAATGCGAACTGCTCGACCAATCTTGCTTCGGGCACAGTGAACACCGACAATCCGGCCAGCCCGAACGTTTGCCCGATTGCGGGAATGGGGACCGACGCGGCCACACCCGCATTCGACAGCACAAACGAAGTACAGAGCGTTCCAGGGGACATCAATATCGACGGGGTACAGTCGATTCCGGCGGCCCAAAATACATCCGGCAAGATGATTGGAGATCAACTGGTCGAGGCCGGCTTGAGTTGGAAGAGTTACCAGGAAAACCTGCCTCCGAGCGGGGCGGATGGAGTCAATTTCGCGGACGGGTTCTTCACTGACAGCTCGAACATTCCCGGCGTGCTGCCGGGTGAGACGCAGAGCCTGGTCAAGCTGTACGCAGCGAAACACAATCCGTTCGTGTATTTCCGGAGCGTGCAGGAAGGTGAAAATCCGCGTAACAGCCTGAAGAACGTGGTCGGGTTCGAAGGTCCGCGCGGTTTGTTTGATGACCTGGCCTCCGGACATGTGCCGTCTTTCTCGTTGATCGCGCCGAACCAATGCAACGACCAGCACGGGCGCGGCAACGGCGGTCCGCAATGCGATTTCGACCCCAATGACAATGGCACGCAGAGTGGACTGAACCCGGCGCTGATCTACCTCGGTGATGTCACGCTGCGCACGTTGGTGAACGCCATCCATGGGTCTTCGGTATGGCACCGCGGACGCAGCGCGATTGTCGTGGTGTGGGACGAGAACGACTACAGCCTCGCACCCACAACCAACCAGGTCGTCGCAATCGTCGATACCAATTATGGCGAGCACGGGGTGCGAAGCGGGAAGCGCTACACCCATTTCTCCTTAACCAAGAGTATCGAAGCAGCCTTTGGACTGCCCTGCCTGAACCATGCATGCGACGCGAACGTGAGCGTCATGTCAGATCTGTTCAGTGGCCGGGGAGAAGACTAGAACGACTTCGCAGCCTTGGATAAGGGGCCCGCTTCTCTTGCGAGGAGCGGGCTTTGTTTCGTGAATAGGAATATCGCAGAGCCGGCAAGGAGGTCAGTCTTGGTCCAGCTTCCACTCGCGCAAGCAGCGGCGTTCCCGACGATTCTCCCTAGCTCTCGAGATCAAAATCCTCGAGATTCGGTTCATCGAGAACTTCCGCAGCCAAGATCGCGTCCTCTGCCCGCACCTGCAGCCGCACACCGCCCGTAAAGGTTGGTACGAAGATGCGCACCATGTTGTCGTCCACCAGAAAGCTCTCGATACCAGCCGATTCCAAACTCCCTTTGGCCAGAAAGGCTTCCGCCTGATCGCGGAACTTCCGGATAGTTACCAAGCCGCGATACTCCGCTTTCTCGTAGCCTTCGGGCATATCCGGCGTGTGCGACGCCAAATCTCTGCGGCGCAACTCTGTGGCGATGGCGACTTGGGCCGCATCTGTCAGCGAGTTGGGATTCTTCGCGATGTTCTCCAGTTCTCCATCATTCATTGCGGCATAAAGCTCAGCCAGTCTTTTGGATTCATTAGCCACCATGATGGCCGGATGATACAGGAGGCAGTTGGTTCGCGGGTAAAAACTGGCGGGTGGCGAAAGGGCGGCGGAGCACCGCAGACAAAAAATCGGCAGAAAAACAAAGCGCCCCTGACTCAAAGAGTCACGGGACGCCAGTTAAACAGCCCTCCCCCAAGTGCTGCTCGACAACCACTCTACGTTCTGCAGGGAACGCAGGGAATGGCACCAATGGGCTATCCGTATGGCTCGAAAGAGCCCCCATGTGGAAAACATGGATGATCACAATAGGCCCGTAAACAGGGGCTTCCCGGCATCCGTACAAGCTCTTCAGTAACCTGTTTGATTACTTACTGGCATGCGATATTCAGGATGGCCAAGGGCCACAGACGCACCGCAATCACCGAGGCTCCGCGGGAGCACGGGCGGAAATCAAGGAAGGTCGGTATCCATGTTGCAACCACCAGAAAATAAGAATGCGACGCCCATCGCGTCCAACCCGAACACGTACGCGCCCGTGAAGGCTTCGAGCGCGCCCATGGAACAAGCCACGATCGGCCGCTCACTCGTGATCAAGGGCGAGATCAGCGGCGCGGAATCGCTTTTCGTCGACGGACGCATCGAAGGCACCATCAATATTCCCGAAAACCGGGTCACCATCGGCCGCAATGGAGCGGTAACGGCGGACATCAACGCCCGTGAAGTGGTGATCATGGGAAAGGTGCAGGGAAATATCATCTGCAGCGATCGGCTGGATATTCGCAGCGAGGGCTCGGTGACGGGCGACGTGGTGGTCCAGCGCATCAGTGTGGAAGATGGCGCGATTCTGAAGGGCAGCGTGCAGGTGCAGGCCGCCGAACAGAAAGGCAAACAGCCTCAGCAGCAAGCGAAGCACGTTGAGGCTCCGAAGCCGCCGGCAAACGATGCGGCCAAAGCAACGACGGCCGCAGCCGGGGCATAGAGCACAAGAAAGACCCTGGTCGAAATTCCCTCGTCGACGCACGAGCGCCGTGATTGCGGGCAGGTGCGGACGCCACATTGGAAATTGAAGCCGGCAGGACGCCGCGCTTTAGGACAGCTGCTATCGAAGCTGTCCTATTTCTTTTCCGGGATCTCATTCGCCGCTTTCAAATCGAGCGCCGCGGAATTCATGCAATAGCGCAGGCCGGTAGGCGCCGGACCGTCTTCGAAGACGTGGCCCAGATGAGCGCCGCAATGCGCGCAGCGAGCTTCTACCCGTGCCATCCCGTAGCTATGGTCGGTATGCTCCTCCACGTTTGCGGGATCGATGGGAGCCCAGAAGCTCGGCCAGCCAGTTCCGGAGTCAAATTTGGTCTCAGACGTAAACAAGGGCGCGCCACAACCGATGCAGTGGTACGTGCCGGGCTCCTTGGTCTTCCAATATTTGCCCGTGAAGGCGCGTTCGGTGCCTGCCTGGCGGGTCACGTGGTACTGCTCGGGAGTCAGTTGCGCCTGCCACTCGGCGTCACTCTTCGAGATCTTGGGAGTCTTTGCGGCAACCTTGTTCGCCATGAAAATGACCTTTCTTCTCGCGAAATGAGTTCAGTCCATTGGATGTGCGGAACGCCGGGAAGTCACAGATTGGGTTCCTGGCACACGTAGGCCGAGACGCCGGGGTCCCCATCAAGCCCGTTTTTGGCTTGATGGGGTGGAGATGCCCTCGTCTGGGCGGCCGGGCGCCAGCCCGGCAGGTAGGATGCTTCGAGACAACCGGCCCAGATTGGCAGCCACTCATACTCCCTCTCTCCCCTGCGATACCTGTGGTTGGCGATAACTTCCTGCGGCTCCCGAGTGACCACCCTCACACCCGCCGGTGATGCTTTACCTTTCCATAATATTTTCTCATAGCTAACATCTAGCAAGCATGTAATTTCTAAAAGGAATGATTCAAATGAGAGATCTCAGTGCGCACTTCTCACGAAGTGAACTGCAATGTCGCTGTTGCGGACGCTTGCAAATCGATTCGCGGCTGCTGGATGGGCTGGAAAAGCTGAGGGCGCAGGCAGGCACGCCGGTTGTGATTCACGCCGGATATCGCTGCCCCGAGCATAACGCGGCAGTTGGCGGAGTTCCGCACAGCGAGCATACCTTGGGACTGGCGGCAGACATCGCCCTGCCCGGCCTCTCTCTGCAGCGCATGTACGAGCTCGCGCTGGAGGTTCCGCAGTTCGCCCAGGGTGGAATTGGAGTGTACGACGGAGGCTTCTTGCATGTCGACGTGCGCGAGCACCGGGCACGATGGGCGCGGGTAAGCGGGCAGTATGTCGGGGTCGCAGCGTTAGTGCGTGAGCCGGAGTTGGTGGCAACCGCAGACGCGGAGCATGCGCAAGAATCGAAAAGTGCGCAGGATTCCCAGGGTGGGTCGAAAAACTCCGAAGACTTGTTCTTGCTTTGAAACGGCTGGGCTTCAGCCCAGCCGTAGCGCCACAAATCGACGGCGGCTTCAGCCGCGGCCGCACGAGACAATCGACAGTCACCGTTGGAGATCCAACTGTACCTTCGCCGTATCAGGGCATGCTTTCTACGCGTGGCGCTGTTTTGAGTTGCGATCAAGTACTTCGGCAGGAGGACCGGAATCGACGGCGGCGCCGATTTTTCGGTACTTGCTCTCGAAGAAGAGGAGCGGCTTGCCCTCGTTCACCACAACGTCCTCGACCTCAGCGATGAAAATCGTGTGGTCACCGGCATCCTGCGCAGTGTGCAGACGACACTCCAGATAGGCCAGAGCGCCGCGCAGGACCGGGGTGCCAAGAGCAGTACGCTCGAAAGCAGCACCCGCCTCTTCCGCTGCGCGATCGTGCGTGCGCGTAGGCCGAGCGTAATACTCGGAAATCGCCCGCTGATCCTCCGCCAGGATATTTACGCCGAAACGTTTCTTCGCATGGAGGTGCGCGTGGGTGCGCGCGCGTTGGTCCACGCAAACCAGCACCAGCATCGGATCAAGCGACACCGAGGTAAAGGCATTGGCGGTCATGCCGTGCACTTCGTTTTCAGAGTCGAGCGTGATCACCGTAATGCCGGTCGCGAAGCAGGCTAGCGCATTGCGAAATTCTGCCTGGCTGACACTCATCCTGCAAAATCCTCCAGCAACGGGCGCGGAAGTGGCCGACTGGATACGTTATCACGGCCCTCGTGCGTGCGTTTTGGGATAGGTTGATAGCGCCAATGCTGTCGTTCCGAGCGCAGCGCGGAATCTTCTGTGCCCCTGGGCCGGTCAAAGAGCGAGATTCCTCGCTACGCTCGAACTGACAAGTCTTCGGTGGCGGGGAGGGGTGCTCCCGCATTTGTCGGACGGGTCCCGCCTGCTTTCATGTATCATCGTGCTACCCGGGCTTATTCGGGGTGAGTCGACCTGTCATCGGGAAATGACGCATCTTGAGCCCCGCCACTGAAACCAGGTTGCAGTCCCGCTCTCTGGCCCTGTCTCTTTCCGAGATGCAGAGTGGTCAAGCGTTGTCGCGCGCCGCTGCTTGCGATCTGATGCGCTGCAGCGACGAACTCCTGCCTGAACTTCTCTCCTCAGCGCGTGCAGCCAAAGAACGATTCAAGCCGGGCGTCATCACATACTCGCGCAAAGTTTTCATCCCTCTGACAAATCTTTGCCGGGACTACTGCGGATACTGCGTGTTTCGCCGGGATCCGGGCGATCGGGGCGCGCACACCATGACGCCGGAGGAAGTGCTTGCGGTCGTCCACCAAGGCGAAAAACTGGGATGCACGGAAGCCCTGTTCAGTCTGGGCGACAAGCCGGAGTTAGTGTTTCCGGAAATGCGGGAGACGCTGCGGCGTCTCGGATATCACTCCACGCTTCAATACCTGGAAGCGATGTGCGAATTGGTGCTGCGCGAGAGCACCTTACTGCCGCATCCGAATCCCGGGCTGATGAGCGCGGAGTGGATTCGCAGGCTGGCGCTCGTTTCTCCGAGCATGGGCTTGATGCTGGAGACCACGAACGCCGCCCTGCTGAAGCCCGGCGCTGCGCACGACAACGCTCCCGACAAGCTGCCGGCAAGGCGTTTGCGCACGATCGAAGAAGCGGGTAAGCAAAGAGTGCCGTTCACCACCGGATTGCTGATCGGCATTGGCGAGAGCGTGGAGGACCGCGTAGATACCCTGCTCGCCATTCGCGAGATGCACGAGCGCTACGGACACGTCCAGGAAGTGATTGTGCAGAACTTCCGGGCCAAGCCCGGAATTCCGATGCAGGACTCTCCCGAGCCCGCGCTGCGCGAAATGCTACGCACGGTGGCCGTGGCGCGCCTGTTGATGCCGCACGTCAACATTCAGGCTCCGCCGAATCTCTCTGCTCCTTATTATGACGAACTGCTCGACGCCGGCATCAATGACTGGGGAGGAGTTTCGCCGTTGACACCCGACTTTATCAATCCTGAAAAACCATGGCCGCATCTGGAACAATTGCGTGCGCGCACGGAAGCGCAGGGATTCAAGCTGGAGGCACGCCTGCCGGTGTATCCGGAATTTCTTTCGCGAGCGCTGGATCGTCCGGGATTACTTCGTGAGAGAGTGCAGTCTGCCGCTGACGCAGAAGGTTATGCGCGGAGGGCGGCATGATCACGGTGCTGACGGGTGGAACCGGGGGCGCCAAGTTCGTAGAAGGCTTGCAGCAGGTCATTGCTCCCGAAGATCTGACGCTGATCGTCAATACTGGCGATGATCTTTTGTGGTGGGGGCTTTACGTTTCTCCGGACATCGACTCGATCACGTATGTTCTCTCCGGCATGCTGAGTAAGGAGCGCGGCTGGGGCGTCAAGGGCGATACTTTCTTCTGCATGCAGCATATGGGGCAACTGGGCCAACCGATCTGGTTTCACGCCGGCGATCGCGATCTGGCGGTCCACATTTTGCGATCGAAGCTGCTGGCCGAGGGCAAAACCCTTTCGGAGGTTACGGCAGAGATTGCGGACAAGCTGGGAGTGAAGGCGCGCATCTTGCCGATGAGCAACTCGCGCGTGGAGACGCGGGTGTTAACTCCGCTGGGAGAGTTGAGTTTCGAGGAATATTTCGTGCAGAGGTGGTATCAGGATCCGGTGGAGTCAGTTCGTTTCGCCGGCGCTGCGGATGCCGAGCCTGCGCCCGGCGTGATTGATGCGATCGTGAATGCGGACCTGGTGCTGCTGGCGCCGAGCAACCCGATCACCAGCATTGGTCCCATTCTTGCGGTCCCGGGCGTGCGCGAGGCGTTGCACAAGACCAAAGGCCGGATCGCGGCGGTGAGCCCGATTGTGGCCGGAGAAGCAGTGGCTGGGCCGGCAGGAATTCTGATGGCAGCCCAGGGGTTGCCGGTGTCGGTTGCGGGCGTGGCGCAGGCGTACCATGATTTTCTGGACATGCTGATCATCGACGTACGCGATGCGGAAGCCGGCGACGAACTCCGGAAATCAGGCTTGCTCGTGCACGTGGCGAAGACCGTGATGCGAACTTCCGAAGATAAAGCCGACCTCGCCAGCGCCGTACTTACGGCGGTGCGCGGCCAGAACGCGGCCGCTGCAGGCCCGGACCACTCATGATCCTCGTTCCCGTCAAGAACCTGAAGCAAGCCAAGCAGCGGCTGGCTCCTGCGCTCGATCAAGCGGCGCGAACGGAATTAGCGCAGGCCATGCTTCACGACGTGCTCGAAGTGTTGGGTTCCTGGCCGGGGCGCCCGGAAGTTGCGATTGTGAGCTGCGACCCGTTGGCTTTGTCGCTCGCGAATACTTACGGCTTTGAGGTCATTGCCGACCACAAGAACAGCGGCGAAACCGATGCGATCGAAATGGCTACCCGGGTCTGCGAAATGCGCGGACTTGACACGCTCGTAATTCCCGCGGATATCCCGCTAATTCAGGGGTGGGAGCTGCAATCGATCATGGATGCGGCGCCCGCGACCGGCTCGCTACTGGTGCCGGCGGGCGATGGGCGAGGCACAAACGCTGTGCTGCGGCGCCCAGCAGCATTGTTCCCGCTGCGTTTCGGCAATGATAGCTTCAAGCCCCATCTTGCGGCGGCGCAGGCCACCGGTAAAGCCTGCGTCGTGCTTCCGCTTCCCGGCATCGCTGTGGACGTCGACAATCCCGCGGATCTCAAGCAATTGATCGAACTCCCCGGCGAGACCCGCGCGCAACGGCTCGCGCGACAGTGGGATTTCAGCGATTACCCGCTCGCTGCAAACGAGTAGGGATCGATGCAAGAATTGCGCATCATTCCGCTTCCCCTGTCTGGCGATGTACGGCCCGGAGATTCTCTCGTGGACAAATTTCTGAATGCGCTGAAGCGCAGGCGAGTGTCGCTGGTGAAGGGCGACATATTGGTCGTCAAACATAAGATCGTCTCGAAGGCCGAGGGTCAGTTGATCCGGCTGGACACGATTAAGGCGTCAGCCCGATCCCGCGCCTGGGCCATACGCTATAAGCTCGACGCGCGCGTCACCGAACTCGTCGTGCAGCAAAGCAAAAAAATCATTCGCAGAAAAAATGGCGTGTTGATCACCGAGACGCGCCATGGATTCATCTGCGCGAATAGCGGTGTCGATGTCTCGAACGTGGATGGAGGTGAGCACGCATTGCTGCTTCCGGAGAATCCAGATCGTTCGGCAGCGAACCTGCATCGCGCATTGAAGAAGCGGTTGCGCCTCTCAATTCCGGTGATCATCAGCGACAGCTTCGGGCGGCCATGGCGCGAAGGGCTGACCGAGGTCGCCATTGGCGTAGCGGGAATGAAAGCGATTCACGACTATCGCAAGCGTCGCGACCCGCATGGATACTTGCTACGCGTTACGATCGATGCGGTAGCGGACGAACTGGCATGCGCGGCCGGGCTGCTCTCGGGCAAGCTAACTCGCACGCCCTTTGTTATCATTCGAGGATTCCACTACCAGCCCGGGCATGGGAGCTCCCGTCAACTTCTTCGTCCCGCGGCTCTTGACCTGTTTCGCTAGGAGGCTGTTGTGGGTCGAGCATTTTCGCAATCGGAATTGGAAAATTTTGCTTCGCTCGAGTGGACGGAGATCGAGCCTCGCCTCGCGCCGGACGTGCGTGCGGCGCTTGAGACCGTGCTCAGCACCCAGGACGGAGCATCGCTTTCGCGCGAGCAAGCTTTGCTGCTGGCAAACTGTGAGCGCGAGGATTTGTTGGGGCTGCTCGTGGCGTCAAACGAACTGCGGGCGGAATTGTCTGGCAATCTGGTTACGTACGTCATAAACCGCAACATCAATTTCACAAACATTTGTTTCGTTGGTTGCAAGTTCTGCGCCTTCAGCCGCGGCCCGCGCGAGCACGACACCTATTTCTTGAGCCTCGATCAAGTCGCGCAGAAAGCAGTCGAAGCCTGGGAGCTTGGCGCGACAGAAGTCTGCATCCAGGGCGGACTCCCGCATGATCTACCTCCTTTTTATTATCGCGACATTCTCCGGGCGGTGAAGATAGCAGTCCCGAAGATGCACTGTCATGCGTTTTCGCCCATGGAGATAGTGTATGGAGTCGAACTCACGGGCATGCCGGTCGCGGACTATCTGAAGATGTTGCGCGACAATGGGCTCGACACTCTCCCTGGAACCGCTGCCGAGATTCTGGATGACGAAGTACGTGCGATTCTCTCCCGCAATAAACTGTCGACCGCGCAGTGGCGGGAAGTGATTACGACCGCGCATCGGCTGGGCAT
>QIAH01000358.1 GCA_003225465.1 Acidobacteriota bacterium
CTATCCCACTGGAGTGGCCGCTCCGCCTCGCTAACCCGTTGCCCACCGTCTGGAGGACGTCGTGACAGCAGAACAATCGAAGCGGTTCGTGAAACCTTTGCGAGTGGTGGTCGGACACGGAACGAAGGCGGAGAAAGGTTTTTATGCGCGCATGTCGATGCCTACTCCGGAGGCGCTTGCGCCTGGCCTTCCACCTACGCCGGCACATGACTTAATTTTCCACGGCGGACACACGATTGCTGATCTCGTATTCACGAGTTTTTATGTCGGTGCTGCGTCAGCCTGGAAGGCGAGTGACATTCAGAACATTGACAAGGCACTGGCCGCTGCCATGTCGGATGTGGATTTGAACAATGTAATGTCGCAGTACTATCCGGGCGGGAAGATCACAAGCACATTCAAACCTTCGCAGACGTTGGCGGGTCCGCCACCAAAAGTTTTCTCGCAGGGTGATGTCGAGAACCTGGTCCAACAACTGTTCACCAACGGCTCGCTCAAGGGCTTCGATTTCGCCTCGACTGTGTTCAATTTCATGTTGCCCAGCGGGACGATACTGAATACAGATACGGCTCCCACCGGTGGGGCAGCTGCGGCGTTAAAGAAGCCGCCGAAGGGCCCGATTCCTGTGGAGCAGGAAGAAGATTCCACGCAAGGATTGGGCGGTTATCATGGTTCCGTTCACGTGGGCAGCGCGACGCCGGTCATCGTCTACTATGCGATTGGAGTGTATTCCGAAACGCTGCCCGACGGCGCCGTGAATGGCATTCCGGTTTTCGATCAGTCGTGGAAGAACGTGGTGGCGACCTTCTACCATGAACTGAACGAAGCGCGGACGGACGCCGATGTCGAAGACGCGATTCGTGCAGGCAATGATCCTAATGCGACCAAGTTTCTGGGTTGGACTTCGCGACAGGGCGAAGAATGCGGCGACTTTCCGGTGGCAGAAGCCAATCCGCTGACGCAGGTCTTTCAGGAAGTGAAACTCACCGATGGAAGCGGGACCGCGCCGGTTCAGTTCCAGTACTCCGACGCCGTCCATGGGCCCGAAGGACCACGCAGCACGCCTGCGTTGTTCGCGGGACAGTTACAGGCAAAGGGCGCTGGTCACGGCCACGGTGGCGGCAAAAAGAAGCGATAGTGCCAGCAATTACGGGCTGGAGCGCTTGTAGACTCGCACGTAATCGACCAGCATGCTTTGTGGAAACTTGGTAGTGTAGTCGGGAGACCCTGGCCAGTCGCCACCGACCGCGACATTCAGCAGGATGAAAAAGGGATGGTCGTAAACCCACTTCGCTCCTGAGGGCAAATCCGCGGGCGTGCGCGTGGCGTAAAGATGATCGTCGACGTAGAAGCGAATCACGTCCGGCTGCCATTCCACAGCGTAGATGTGAAAACCGTCGGCGAAATTCTGCCCGGCCGGCAAGGCGAATGGTGAGCCAATGCCCTTATCGCCGGAATAGCCGGGACCGTGGATTGTGCCGTGTACGGTGGACGGCTCCTTGCCGATGTTTTCCATAATGTCGATCTCTCCGCAGGCGGGCCAGTGCTTCGAGTCGATGTCGTTGCCAAGCATCCAGAAGGCTGGCCAGATGCCCTGTCCACGCGGGATTTGAATGCGAGCCTCAAAGCGGCCATAGGCCTGCTCGAATTTGTGGAGAGTCTTGATTCGGGCTGAGGTGTAGCCAAACAGCACGCCTTTCTCATCGCTGTAGCCTTCGTGGCGGACCGTGATGACAAGCTTGCCAGCTTGTGTCTGCACATTTTGCACGCGGTTGGTGTAGTACTCGAGTTCGTGATTGCCCCATCCGTTGCCGCCGGTTTCGATGACCCATTTGCTGGCATCCGGCACGGAGCCGTCGGCGCCGTTGAACTCATCGCTCCAGACGAGGGTCCAAGGGGAAGGGTTAGTGGGAGCGGGATTGTTCTGGGCGGGTGGGAGTTCCTTGGCAGCAAGACTATTTGCAGCTGCAACCGACGGGCGAGGACGCCCGCCGCTCCATTGACAGAGCGAAATCAGCAAGAGCAGCGTGAGCATGATCGATATTATGCATCGAATGCCATGAATGACGAAGCTTGGGTAGGAGATCAGCCGCGATCGACTGACGATGGCTCGAGTCGCTGAGAGAGCGCCTTTGTTTCCAGTTCGCCTTCCCAGCGGGCCACCACTATAGTGGCTACGCCGTTGCCGATCATGTTGACCAGGGCGCGGAACATGCTCATAAAGCGATCGATCCCGAGGATCAAGGCCATGCCTGCGACCGGGATGGTAGGGATAACGGAGAGGGTTCCGACCAGCGCAATGAAGGCTGCGCCCTGCACCCCGCTCGCACCCTTCGACGTCAAAACCGCGACGGCGAAGATGGTGAGTTGCTGCAAGAGCGTGAGATGAGTATTGGTCGCTTGGGCGACGAAGAGCGCCGCCAATGTCATGTAGAGGCTGGTGCCGTCGGTGTTGAACGTATAGCCGGTTGGGACGACCAGTCCCACCAGCGGTTTCGAGCAGCCGAGTTTTTCCATCTTCTCCATGAGAGTGGGAAGAGCTGTCTCGGACGAACTCGTCGCCAGTACGAGCAAGACTTCTTCCTTGATGTAGAGCAGGAATTTCACGATGCTGAAGCCGGCTACGCGCGCGATTGCACCCAGCACGGTCAGCACAAACAGAACTGAAGTGATCCAGAACGTGCCAATCAATTTGATCAAGGGGCCAAGCGAGGCAATCCCATACTTGCCCACGGTGAAAGCCATGGCGCCGAAAGCGCCGAGGGGGGCGAATTTCATGAGAATATTCACGACGCCAAACACGGCAACCGAGAGCGCGTCGAAGAAATCGATCAGGGGCTTGGAGCGCGATCCGACCGCTGAGAGCGCGAAGCCAAATAGAATCGAGATCAGCAGGACCTCCAGGATATCGCCCTTCGCAAAGGCATCGACCACGGTGGTCGGGATGATGTGCATCAGAAACTCGGTGACACTTTGCGCCTTGGCCTGTCCGGCGTAGTCTGCGACCGCTTTGGCATCGAGCGTTCTGGGATCAACATTGAAGCCGCTTCCTGGGCGCACGACATTGCCGATGACCAGGCCGATGAGCAAGGCCACCGTCGAAACGATTTCAAAGTAGATCAGGGCCATGCCGCCCACGCGGCCGACCTTCTTCAGGCTCTCCATGCCCGCGATTCCGGAAACTACCGTGCAGAAGATGATCAGCGTGATGATCATCGAGATGAGGCGGATAAAAGCATCGCCGAGAGGTTTCATGGCGATGGCGCGCGCGGGACTGAAATAGCCGAGCGCGACTGCAACTGCCATGGCAAAGAGAACCTGCACCCAGAGCGTGGCGTAGAACGGCTTAGGGCGTGGCGTTTGAGTTGCGGCGCGCGTGACTGATTCGCTTAGGGTGCCCATGGTTCCTCGTCAGAAAATGCGCCGCTTCGCGGTTGACGGGCGGGGACGCCCGTCGCTCCAACCACGGTGTCGGTTCGGGGTTAGTGTTTCTCGTCGGGGGCTTGGAGTGTGCGGACCAGCCACGGGATGATGACTTGCTTGAAGATCAGCGGATCGGGCCAAACTTTTACCTGACGCCCGAGATGGCCGCCCTGCGGGTTGATCCATGCCGTCTTGGGCACGTCCCCTTTGCTCATCAGAAGGTAAAGGTCCTCAATGGGAACCTGCGTATCGAGCACGCCCCCGATGACGAGCATGGGAGCCATGGGCTGACCCAGAAGGCCCTGTTTGACCAACGACAGGTTCGGAAAAATTTTTGTCATGTCATCGATCGAGTTGGCGCCATCTATGATCGACATCAGCGCAGGCGCCTGGTCGAAGAGGTACTCGCGGTTTCCGAACAAATGGTTCATCAGGAAATCCTTCTGGAAGAAGGCATCGACGGGAGGAGATTGCGCGCTGGTGCCGCGGAGGCGGACGCGTTCGACAATCGCCATCTTGGTTGCCCAATACGCACCCCAGCTGACCCCGTGAATGGCGAGGCGATTCTTGTCGATCTCAGGACGGCTCTGCGCGTAGTCGATGACTGCCGAGAGCATCCGGTCGGCGTGCTCGCTGACCTTGATCGGCGCCTGGCCCGTGCCAGGTCCATCGACGGCAAGAAATCCAATACCGAAGGGGAGTATGCCGGCGAAGCTCTCCGATAAGTCTTCCTTCCGGCTGTCGAGCCCGTTCACGGCGATCACCAGCGGCACCGGACCCTTGGCGTCCTTGGGCAGACGCAGGTAGCCGACGATTTCCTTGCCCTCGAATGGAATATGGACCACTTGCAACGGCGGATCGAGGAACTTCGTGTGTGCGAGAAAGGCCTCGAGGGCTTTGGCGTAGGCTTTTTGTTTACCAGGAGAGACCGGAACCGGCCACCGTCCGAATGAATAAATCCGCCAGGCGCGGATGTAGTTGGCATTCGCTTTCGCAGGATCGCTGGCTTCGAGCGACTTGGCTTCGTTCGCATACCGATCGCCGACCTTCATAAAAGCGGCGGCCCACTCATCTTTGTCTTTGGTGTGGATGGATGCGAAAGCCTCTTTTACATCGGCGGGATCGAGACCGATCAGCGGGTACATCCCATTTTCCGCGCGATGAATGGCCTCGGTCTTGATTTCATCAAGCGTGCGTTCAGTGCGTTGTTGGGCGAACGCGAATCGAGTGAGCGCGAGTGCTGTGAGGAGCGCCATGGAAGCGATGTGGAGGCGTGCAGGGAAGAAGCGTGGCATGAAAGCGATTCCTTTCATTTGCAGCGCACGCGAGAAGGCAGTCTCGGCGCGACCTTAAAAACGGGATCATTAGAAAAGGGCCGAAACCGAAGTCCAGCCCCTTACCCCCTCAGAATAAATCGTGTTGCTAAAAGGTAAGTTTCAAGCCCAACTGTAGGGCGCGACTGCCGCCCGACCCGATGACCGGGTTGGAAGCGGCTACGTCAGGCGTAGCGCAACCGCAGCCGAAACCTCCCGGGCCCGGAACGGATGGATCGTTGTGTCCCCATCCGTTCTGACCTCCGAATGGGTTGGCGAAGTTGGGATGATTCAGGACGTTAAAGAATTCGGCACGGAACTGCGCGCCGAAACGCTCCGTGAATTTCCAGTTCTTGGCGACCGAGAAATCCCAGTTGTAGAAGCCGCCGTCGCGAAAGAGGTTGCGGGGCATGGTTCCGAATGTTCCCATGGCGGGAGGAATCATTACCGAGTTCCCCTTTGCATAGCAGCCGAACGCTGCCAGCGAGTCCAGAGCTCCAACCGCGGTTGCATTGCTGATACAAGCTGCCGGAGTGGCGCCTGGGTTCGCGGGGTCGAACGTGAAATACGGAATCGGGTTCGCTCCTGACTTGAAGTCGCTGGGATGGCCGAAGAAATCCCAGCGATCATTGCCGGCGAACGTGCCGCTAACATTTGTGCCAGTATCCATGGGACCCCAAGGCTGGCCGCTTGCCAACGTGACGATGGAATTGAGCTGCCAGCCTTCGAGTAACTGAGCGAATGACTTTCTGCTGGGGAGGGCATAGGTCAAGGAGAGCGTCAAGCGGTGGCGGATATCGAAATCGCTGCTGGCGTACTCGTTTTGCGGATGGGTGCTGTCTTGGGGCAGGCCGAGACCGGCGCCGAAGTCCCAGTTCGCGCCCACTTGATCGAGACTGTGCGAATAGGTGTAGCCGGCGATGAAGGTGAACCCGCGGAAGTTGCGGGCAGTAAGCGTACTCTGCAGGCCGTTGTAGTTCGATCTATAGATGTTGCCCATCATGTAGATGTTATTGAGAAAGGGGAAGGTGCCGTTGAAGGGGCGTCCAGACTGGCCGTCCTGGCCGGGATCATTCGCGGCGACGTCCTGGTTGATATCGCGGATGCCGACGAGATTGGCGCCGTGATTGCCAACGTAAGCCATTTCGAGCGATAGGTTGGGGTTAAAGGCATGCTGCACCCCGAACGTCCAGTGATAGACGTAGGGAGTGCTGAATTTTCGGTCGATGCCGAGAATGCCGCAGCCACCACCGGTGCAGTCGAGAGGGGTAGTCGGAAAGACAGTGCCCTGGATGCCGGTGATGGCGGGATCCCAGTTAATTCCACCGGCAGTGGGATCGCCACCCGAAAAGCCGACGACGCCAACGGCGATGGAGCCTCCACCCGGACTGACGCCGACGCCCCCCGTTGGAATAGTGGCCAGGCCAAGAGAATTGTTCAGAGCAAGAAAGGACTCCCAGTTGAGAGTCTCATAAATCAGGCCAGCCCCACCGCGGACAACCGTCTTGCCATTTCCGCCGATGTCCCAGGCGAAGCCGGCGCGAGGCGCAAAGTTATTATGGTCGCCTTGATAAGGACTTTTGATTTGGTGGCCGACTTGCTCGAGACTGACACTGGGATCGAAGTTGCCGAGCAGGTTGTGTTCTTCCTTAATCACGGTGTTCAACTCATACCGAATCCCGAAATTTAAGGTGAGATTCTTTGCGATCCGCCAATCGTCTTGCACGAAGCTGGCATATCCCCAGTTGTGAATATGGCGAGTGGGATCGCCGACCAGCTGCGTTGCAGAACACGGGATACCGCCCAGGAAATCCTCGAGCGTGTTGTTGTAGACGTCGTTGCAGAATCCGAACTTGATGCGTCCGCGAACGCCGCCGTAGGCGCCACCGCTGAAGGCATCCCGATGGATCTCGGCACCGAACTTCAGCGCATGCTTGCCGAAGGTGTAGGAGACATGGTCGACGAACTGGAAGCGGGTATCGGGGCCCTGAATCTTGGGCCAGTTGAATCCACCAAGCTCCTGCGGGAATTCGTACCAACCGGCGATGTTGATGCGGGGAAGGCCGCCGTACAGAGGATTGGTGACGCCCGTATCGAGGCCGTAGCTCGAGGCCGGCCGATTGTGATCGTTGGTGAAAGTAGGCTGGTACAGGCGGTTGTAGCCAAAGCGCGCTTCGTTTACCAAGCGAGAGTTGGCGATGAAGGTCCAGTTCGCGCCCAGAACCTGGGCGCGGGTGTGAATCTGGGTCAGCCACTGCGGCTGCAGCTGTTGCGCGTCGGAAACAGTGCCAGAATTGTTTCCAAAGAAGTAGCGTCCGCTGATCACGTTGCGGTCGCTGATGTGGTCATCGATCTTTACTACGGCGTTGTCGGCGCTGACGGTGTTGGGCAGTCCATAGTTGATGGCGGTGGCCCCGTTCGGATTGGTGCCGTCGTTCGCGGGAAAGCCCTTGCCATTGCAGGAAATCGGAGGGCCCAGGGTGCAGCCGCCGATCTGCAGACTCACCGGACTGATGGGAATGCCTTTGCTTTGCATGTCGGCGAGGGCGTCGATGATGCTGGTGGTCGGATCACCGGCGGGATTGCCTGCGCCCGCCAGCGAGACGGTCAGCGGCGTGGTCAGCGTGCCGGTGTTGCCGACGGTGTAGCGCTGCCCTTCGTAGGCTCCAAAGAAGAACACTCGATCCTTGACGATGGGGCCGCCGATGCTGGTCCCAAACTGCTCGAGATTTCTCGGGTTCTTTGCCTGCGTCGAAGGATTGAAGTAGTTGCGGGCGTCGAGCGGTGTGTCGCGGCCGAAAGCATAGGCAGTTCCGTGCACGCTGTTGGTCCCAGACTTCAGGCCTACGTTGACAATGGATCCCGGTTTCCAGCCGTACTCTGCGGGAGGATTCTGCTGGAGGTTGAACTCCTGGATCGAATCGATCGGCAGGATCGTGGCCGAGTCTCCGGCAATGCCGGCACCATTGATGATGCTTTGTCCGGAGAAGGGCTCGCTGTTGAAGAGGCCGTCGATGAGGTAGGCGTTATCTTCGGCGCGCAGGCCGTTGCTGCTGGTGGTGGAAAATCCACCGCCCGGATAGCGAACTACACCGGGGCGCAACTGGAGAAGGTTTTCATAGTTGCGTCCGTTTAGGGGGAGTTCGTTGATTTCTCTGTTGCTGAGCGTCCCACCCAGGGTGGACGTGGTGGTGTTAAGCAGCGGGATTTCTTCGGTGACGACTACGGTCTCATTCGCCTGACCGGGCGGCAGCACCAGATCAGTGGCCACGTCCTGAGCGACTTCGAGCGGGACGTTCACGCGCTCGACCGTCTTGAATCCCTTGGCCTCGCCCCGCACCTTGTAGGTACCGGGCAGTAAGTTGGGAGCGACGTAAGCGCCGGAGTCGTCCGTAGTCAGGTTTCGGGTGGTTCCCCTCTCAGTATCGGTGATGGTCACGGCGGCGCCGCGAATGGCAGCGCCGGTCGAATCAGTGACGGTGCCCAGGATGCGGCCGCTAACAGTCTGGGCGAAAACCGGAACGGATGCGAGCACGAGTGCCACGATCACACCCAGCACCCAAATGCTCTTCGACAGAGAACGCATTACGGAACCTCCAACGACAGAGTGGAAGCTTGTGGTCCGACAGCTGTACCACCATACGAAGATAGATGTCAAGGAATTTTGGGTTTCCGGGTTTACTTGACCGGACCTTGGGCGTCGGTGGTATTGTGGTCGGACCAATTTTGCGCCCCATGCGCTGCGACGGACATCTTAATAGCAGTCAGATTTATTTGTCAGATGGATTGGAAGATTAAACGGACTTGGAGGTCTTTGGAAGTATGGGAATCGCTACCGTTAACCCTGCCACAGGAGAGGTCGTAAAGACCTTTACCGCGCTCAGCGATGCGGAGGTGGAAGCCAAAGTTCAACGCGCTGCGGAAACCTTCTTAAGCTACCGAAAGGTTCCATTCGCAGATCGCGCGCGGCTGATGACCAAGGCTGCCGAAATCCTGGAAAAAGAGAAGGAAGTTTTCGGACGGCTCATGACCCTGGAGATGGGCAAGCCGCTGCGGGCTGCCATTGCGGAAGCCGCCAAGTGCGCGACTGCGTGCCGGTACTACGCCGAGAACGCTGAGCGTTTCCTGGCCGACGAAATTGTTGACACCTCCGCCAAGAAAAGCTTTGTCCGCTATCTTCCCATCGGTCCGGTACTGGCAGTGATGCCGTGGAATTTTCCTTTCTGGCAGGTCATTCGATTCGCGGCACCGGCACTGATGGCTGGAAATGTGGGATTGTTAAAGCACGCTTCGAACGTTCCGCAATGCGCGCTCAAGATCGAAGAGCTTTTCTGCCGCGCCGGCTTTCCGCAGGGCGCGTTTCAGACATTGCTGATCGGGTCGCAGAGAGTGGATGACCTGCTGAATGATCCACGTATTGTGGCCGCAACGTTGACGGGCAGCGAGCAAGCGGGCATCCAGGTGGGTATGGGCGCGGCCAAGAGAATCAAGAAAGTTGTGCTTGAGCTCGGCGGCAGCGATCCGTTTATCGTGATGCCCAGCGCGGACCTGGATGCAGCGGTCGAGACGGCGGTGGAGGCCAGAATCATCAATAACGGGCAGTCCTGTATTGCGGCCAAGCGCTTCATCGTTGCCGAGCCGATTGCAGATGCATTTGAGAGAAAATTTGTCGCGCGCATGGAGGCGCTGGTGGTCGGCGATCCTACAGATGACAAGACAGAGCTTGGTCCACTCGCGAATGCCGATGCAGTTACTTCGCTGGACGCGGATGTGAAGAAGACGGTGGAGGCTGGTGCCCGCCTCGTGACGGGAGGGCATCCGCTGAAGCGTCCAGGGAACTATTACGCGCCCACGGTGCTGACGAACATTCCCAAGAATTCGCCCGCCTACCGGGAAGAGCTCTTCGGACCGGTGGCTTCGATCTTTCGAGTGAAGAATCTTGATGATGCGATCCGGGTTGCGAACGACAGCCGCTTCGGCCTGGGTGCAAGCGCATGGACACAGGATGACGAGGAGCGCGAAAGGTTCGTTAATGAACTCGAAGCCGGAATGGTTTTCATCAACAAGATGGTCGCCTCCGACCCGAGAATTCCGTTTGGTGGCGTGAAACAGTCCGGATATGGCCGCGAACTGGGTGTTCACGGCATTCGGGAGTTCACGAATATCAAGACTGTGTGGATTCAGTGAAGATTTTGAACTCAATTTGCAAGGGACGCGCGGTATTTGGTAAAGTGGTATGACAGCTTGACCAGTAGGTTATCTGGCTTGCGGTCGGGCTGGTTTCCACGGCTTCCAAGGGTACTTGGGCTATGACCAATCAATCTCTCGCTCCCTTTGGGGACAAACCCGTGTACAAAGCCGTTCGGACATCCCGTCTTTACGAGCAAATCGTTCAGCAGATCGAGGAGTCGATCCTCAAGGGCGCGCTGAAACCCGGGGATCAACTCCCCGCAGAACGCGAACTCGCCCAGAACTTCGGCGTGAGCCGCACGGCAGTGCGGGAGGCAGTCAAGGCGCTGCGCGAGAAGGGCCTGGTGGAAGCGTACTCGGGGCGCGGAACATTTATCACGAACGGAACGTCCCAGGCGATCCGGCAATCGCTCGACCTGATGAGCCGCATCGGTCAACAGGAAGGGCTGGCGCATCTGGCTGAATTGCGGCAGATCCTTGAGCCGGAGATTGCTGCCTTGGCTGCAACGCGGATTGAAGATCAATTGCTGGCGACCATGCGCGAGGCGGTCGCGACCATGGACCGGAGTCTGCACGATCCCGACGCTTACATCGAGGCCGATCTCGATTTCCACCTGGCGCTGGCCGAGGCGGCCGCGAACCCCCTGGTGCTTTCGCTGCTCGATTCGATTGTTGGCCTTCTGCGTGAGCAGCGGCTGCGTATTTTCAGGATCGATGGCGGACCCGAGCGTGGGCAGTTCCATCACAAGCGCATTCTGGCCGCAACCGAGGCGCACGATCCGGAAAAGGCTCGGGCGGCCATGCGGGCGCACTTAGGGCAGGTGCGCGAAGACTCGAGGGATTCTTCGGCCGAGGAACCTCCTTCCTCGAAATCAAGCACGTAATCGGAGACAAGGACGGATGGCAAAACTGGGGTTCGTCGGCTTGGGCGTGATGGGCAGTCAGATGGTGAATCGGCTGCTCGAAAAAGGCCACACGGTTACGGGCTACAACCGCACTCGTGCGAAGGCGCAATGGCTGATCGACAAAGGCATGAAGTGGGCCGACTCCCCACGCGCTGTAGCCGAAGCCTCCGACATTACCTTTGCCATGGTTACAAACGCGGCTGCGATTGCTGCCGTTACCGATGGGCCGGACGGAATCATCGCAGGTTTGGGCGCGGGGAAATACTTCATTGATATGAGCACGGTGAGTCCGGAGGTGAGCCGGGCCACTGCGGCCAAAGTTCGCGCGAAGGGCGCGGACATGGTGGATGCGCCGGTCTCGGGCAGCGTCATCACGCTTCAGGAGGGCAAGCTTTCGGTGATGGTGGGCGGGCGCAAAGAGACTTTCGAGCGCGTGAAACCTTTGCTCCTGGATATCGGACCGAAGGTCACGCATGTGGGCGCCAATGGGCTGGCGCTGGCGATGAAGATTGCCGTGAATCTGAGCCTTGCGGTGCAGATGATGGCGTTCTCTGAGGGCGTGCTGCTGGCCGAGAAGAGCGGCATCCGCCGGGAAGTTGCGGTCGATGTACTCACGCACAGCGCAATTGCCTCTCCCATGATCCAGTACCGCGGGCCATTCATCCTGCAGCAGCCCGGCGAGGCATGGTTCGATTGCAACATGATGCAGAAAGACATGCTCCTCGCCATGGAACTGGGAAGGCAGTTGAATGTGCCGGTACCGACCACGGCGGTCAGCAATGAATTTCTGACGGCGGCGCGCGGCATGGGGTGGGAGAAGAAAGATTTCGCGGTTGTATTCGACGTCCTGGCGCGGATGTCGGGGGTGATGCAATGACCATCATCACCGAGCGTTCCAAGACTACGACAACGAAAGCGGAACAAGCTCTGCGAATGTACCGGCAGATGCTTGCGATCCGGCTATTCGAAGAGCGGGTGAACGACCTTTACACGCGCGCGCTAATGCCCGGGCTCGCCCATCTTTATATTGGCGAGGAAGCAGTCGCGGTCGGTGTGTGCGAAGCGCTGCATAAAGATGACTACATTACCAGCACGCATCGCGGGCACGGTCACTGCCTGGCCAAGGGCGCTTCGCCAGATCGCATGTTTGCCGAGTTGCTGGGGAAGGAAGCGGGCTATTGCCGGGGCAAGGGTGGATCGATGCACATTGCCGATCCGGCGACCGGCAATCTGGGCGCGAACGCCATTGTCGCGGGCAGCGTCGGGATCGCGACCGGCGCGGCATTTGCAGCGCAGCGGCTGGGCAATGGGCGCGTCGCGGTTTGCTTTTTCGGCGAAGGGGCTCTGGGACAGGGATCGCTATATGAGGTAATGAACCTGGCGCAGCTTTTTAAATTGCCGGTCATCTATGTTTGCGAGAACAACCTCTACACCGAGTACACGCATTTTTCCGAGACTACGGCGGGCGAAATTCTGAACCGCGCAACCGCGTTTGGATTGGAGGCGGCCATGGTGGATGGGCAGGATGTGCGCGCGGTGCACGAAGCCGGATCCCGCCTCATTGAGCGTGCCCGCCGCGGAGAAGGCCCGGGCTTCCTGCTGGCGAATACTTATCGCTACACAGGCCACCATGTGGGCGACATCGCCCGCGAGTATTACCGCCCAAAAGCGGAAGAGCAAGAGTGGAAAATGGACCGGGATCCGATCAAGAACCTGACCAAGTGGCTGCTCGAGCAGAAACTCGCCGATAGCGTGCAATTGTCGGCCATGGAATCAGAACTCACCGCAGAAATGGACAAAGCGGTCGAGTTTGCGGTGACCGCGCCGTATCCCTCGCCGGAAGAAGTGGAGCAAGATGTCTATGCCTGAAGTCGCCCAGAGGGAAGTGACGTTTGCGCAGGCGATCCGGGAAGCGCTGGCGGAAGAGATGCGGCGCGACGCGACGGTATGCATCCTCGGCGAGGATGTAGCCGAGGCGGGTACTCCGTTTAAGGTACTTTCCGGGCTGGTCGAGGAATTCGGGAAGGATCGCGTACTCGACACTCCAATTTCGGAGGCAGGATTCACGGGCATGGCGGTGGGCGCGGCGATGACGGGATTGCGGCCCGTGGTCGACATCATGTTCGGGGATTTCATCACCCTGACGATGGACCAGATGGTCAATCAAGCGGCCAAAGTTCATTACATGTCGGGCGGAAGGTGGAAAGTTCCGATGGTGATGCGCACCACACTGGGCGCGACGCGCCGCTCGGCTGCACAGCACTCGCAATCTCTGCATGCCTGGTTCAGTCACGTGCCCGGGTTGAAAGTCGTACTGCCATCCACGCCCTACGACGCCAAGGGACTGCTCAAGACAGCTATCCGCGATGAGAATCCCGTTGTCTTCTTCGAAGACAAGATGATGTACAAGCTCAAGGGGCCTGTGCCAACGGAGGAGTACACCATTCCGCTGGGAGTTGCTGACATCAAGCGCGAAGGAAACGACATCACATTGGTTGCAACCAGCAGCATGGTGCAGGTGGCGCTGGGAGCATCGACACTACTGGAAAAAGCTGGCATCAGCGCCGAGGTAATCGATCCGCGGACGACCTGGCCGCTGGACGAAAAAACCCTGATTGACTCCGCGAAGAAAACTTCGCGGGTGATTGTGATCGATGAAGGTTATGGACGCTATGGCGTCACGGCGGAGATTGCGTCCGTGATCGCGGAAGGCGCATTTTACGATCTGGATGCGCCTGTGAAGCGGATGGGAGCGATGCATGTGCCCATTCCGTTCTCACCACCGCTCGAAGACGCTACTGTCCCGACGGAGAACTCCGTATTTGAAGCGGCGCGAGCGCTTTGCAATCGAAACTGAAATCCGAGTAAAGGAGGCGTGTCATGGCACTGCCTACTCATGGAACGATGGCGGTCGATTGGGAACAGCGAATCGACTTTGATCGGCTGCGCCGCGAACGCCTGCAGCGGGTGAAGGATATGCTGGCGAAGTCGGAAATGGGCTCGCTGCTTTGCTTCGACATGAACAACGTGCGTTATCTGACAGCAACGCACATTGGCACGTGGGCACAGGACAAGGCGAACCGGTTCACGCTCCTTCCACAGAATGACGAACCGATTCTCTGGGACTTCGGATCGGCGGCCCGGCATCATCAACTGCATTGCCCGTGGCTCGGGGAGCGCTCGCGGCCGGGGATTTCGATGTTGCGGGGCGCAATGACGCCCGAGATGGGGCGCGCCGAAGACGTTGCCAAGAAAATTCATCTTGAGCTGGAAATGCGCGGCCTGCAGAAAGAGCCGGTGGGTATCGACATCATCGAGCCGCCCGTTCTCTTTGCATTGCAGAAGCTGGGACTCGAAGTGGTGGACGGCCAAGCGCTGATGTCAGAGGCGCGCGTCATCAAGACGCAGGACGAGATCGCACTCCTGAATACTTCCGCGATGATGGTGGATGCCGCTTATGACGAGTTGTATCGCACCATGAAGCCCGGATTCAGCGAGAACGAAGCCGTCGGCCTGGTGAGCAAAGTGCTTTACGATCTGGGCTCGGAATACGTTGAAGCGGTGAATGCGATTTCTGGCGAGCGCTGCAATCCGCATCCGCACGTGTTTTCCGATCGCGTGCTCAGGCCCGGCGATCCCGTGTACTACGACATTTTGCATTCCTACATGGGATACCGCACCTGCTACTACCGATGCTTCACGATCGGCTACGCCTCGCACGCGATGGTGGACGCATACAAGCGGTGCCGGGATTATCTCGATGCAGCCATCGAGTTGGTGCGGCCAGGGCGCACAACGGCGGAGATCGCAGCGGTCTGGCCGAAGGCGACGGACTTCGGTTTCCCCAACGAAGAAGCTGCGTTCGCGTTGCAGTACGGGCACGGCATCGGCCTGGCGATCTGGGAGAAGCCCGTGATCAGCCGGCTGGTTTCGTTCGATCATCCCTGCGAAATCAAGCCTGGCATGGTGTTTGCGCTGGAGACGTTCTGGCCTTCGACGGATGGGTGGAGCGCGGCTCGCATTGAAGAAGAGATCGTGGTCACGCCCACCGGCCACGAGGTGATCACCCGGTTTCCGGCAGAGCAGTTGCTGGTTGCTGGAGCGCACTATTTCACCGTAAACGGTCCGCTCCCGACCACGCGCGAAAGCGAATCGGAACCGAGCCGGGACGTGAAAGAGATGATCGAAGCCAGCGCGCGAATGGAGCGCGTCACCGTAGGAGATTAGCAGTTCAGCCTTCCCCCTCTCTATATGCCCATCAGCGTTGTCATGCCCGCTCTCGAAATGGCGCAGGAAACCGGCAAGCTCATTGCGTGGCTGAAGAAGGAAGGAGATCGTGTCAGCAAAGGTGAGCCGCTGCTCGAGATTGAAACGGACAAGGCGATCATGGAAATCGAGTCTCCTGGTGAAGGCGTGCTGGGAGGCGTGAAGGCCGAGGCAGGAGCCGAGATTCCCGTCGGGCAAACCATCGCGTGGATTCTGCGGCCCGGAGAGAACGTCCCCATCGATCAGCCCGTTTCGCAATCAGGCCGGCATAAGGAACACCCGAGTTCGCAAGCTGTTCCGGTCACAACGGAGGTAGCGGCCAAATCTGCCGCGCAGAATAGGGTTTCTCCCAAGGCGCGGCGGCTCGCAAAGGAACTGAAGGTCGATCTCACTGAGGTTCGCGGGTCAGGCGCGGGCGGCGAGATTCTGGCATCCGACATTGAGGCGGCCGCAGGAGCACCGGCGAAACAGCAATTGCCAACAGCGGCTCAAACTTCCGCCGATTCGCTGAGTACCATCGCACGCCTGATGGCGGAGCGTACTACGCAGAGTTGGACTTCCGTTCCGCACTTCTTTGTAGTGCGCGAGGTCGACGCAGGGGCGTTGAATGGGGTGCGTGTGCAAATTGCCGCTGCTTTTGAGAACAAGCAGAGTTTGAGAATCACGCACACCGATTTACTGATTGCGCTGGTCGCGCGGGTTCTTGCGCGGCATCCGCGCGTCAACGCAAGCTGGATGGGCGACGGCATCCACAACAACGCGGACGTGAATATCGGCCTCGCCATGGCGGTAGAAGATGGCGTGGTTGCGCCGGTGATTCCGGGTGCAGACCGCCTCGATCTCGGTCAAATTGCGGCGCATCGCAAGGACCTGACCGAACGCGCCCGTGCCGGCAAGTTGCGCCACGCAGATCTGGCTGGGGGAACTTTCACGATCAGCAATCTCGGTATGTACAACGTAGATGCGTTCAGCGCGATCATCATTCCACCGCAAGCCGCCATCCTGGCAGTCGGCCACATCGCGGATCGCGTTGTTCCATTCGAAGGGAAACCCGCCATCCGGCCCATGCTTACCCTGACCCTCTCGGCCGATCACCGCGTGATCGATGGCGCGCGCGCAGCCCTCTTTCTGGACGAGTTGGTGCAAGCCATGTTGTTTCCGGGCAAGTGGCTGGAGTAGTTGCTATCGCTGAAGGTCAATTTTTCTATCAACTACAGCCTGAATTTCCTCATTTCGTGTGAACCTTATCACAGCGTAAAACTTTCAACACGGCTATAGTGTGGATGGGTATCGTCCATGCCGGATATGTCTTCAATGGACGCTGGCATCCGCCAACTGACGCCAAAGCAGCTGCGTGCAGCGGTAGCGAATTTTCTGCCCAAGAGCGGCTCGGAGGCGGAAAGAATCAGCACAATTGAAGCGGGGCTGCGCAGCCTGGCCGGTCAATCACTGCGCGATGCGATGGCCGAGTGGATTGTCGACGAGATTGTTCCGGTCAAAAGATTGGTGCCCGAAGCGTACGAGAACTGGCGCGCTCCGGTGAGAGAAGCGATGATATTTGTGGTGGCACACCTGTCGCCGGCACGACTCGCTCCTAAAGTCCTCGAGCAGCTGGAACTACCAAAACGCACCTCAGCGGAAGCGCGGCTGCTTCGCCTGATCGCAAAAGTTCCCGGACTGCAGAAACTGGGGCAAGTTATCGCGCGCAACCAGCACCTCCGGCCGGCGCTTCGCGATGCGCTGGCGCGTCTGGAAAACGGGATTCGCGATGTAAAAGCGCAAGAAATCCGCGAGATCATTCAGCGCGATCTTGGCGAACGGGTGAAGACCTACGATGTTCGTGTCGAACGCAAAATCCTCTCCGAGGCGAGCGTGAGCGCGGTGCTGCGCTTCACGTGGCGCGATCCCGAGAGTGGGCGGCGTGAGCGCGGCGTCTTCAAAGTCTTGAAGCCTCACATCCCCGAATACTTCGCCGAAGACATGGATTACTTGCAGGGATTGGCGCATCATTTCGCGGACCGCCATCACACCTATGGTTTCCCTTCGCACCTGATTCCCGACACTTTCAAGAAAGTCCGACGCCTGTTGCGCCACGAAGTCAACTTTCGCCGCGAGCAGAAAACGCTGCTTGAGGCTGGAGATCTCTATCGCAACCTGCGCGGCGTGCGCGTGCCGCGCCTGATTCGGCCCTTATGTTCGTCGAGGATCACGGCCCTGACGGAAGAACGAGGGATCAAAGTGACGAATGCAGCGGCTCGCTTGGCGGTTTCACAACGCCGGCGAGTGGCGGAGCAGTTGGTAGAGGCGCTGGTGGCCTTTCCTCTACTTTCGTCGCGGGAGGACGTGATCTTCCATGGAGATCCGCATGCGGGGAATCTTCTTTATGACCGCAAAACCGGAGAGCTGACGATTATCGACTGGGCGCTGCGGGAACGGTTGAGCCGCGAGCAGCGTCGGCACCTGGCAGTGCTGTTCGCCATGGTGGGGCTGCGCGATGCGGTGGGAACTCGGAACGAAGTGTTTGCGCTGACGCAGCAGAAGATCCGCAGCTCATCCGCGCGCGGGCGGGCAATCGGTGATACGGTCAGGCATTTCCTTGACGAGCTTCCTGCGACGAGTTGGCCTAGCATGGTAGATGTGATGAGGCTACTGGAACGTCTGGCGATGATAGGCGTGAGATTCCCGGCTTCGTTGATCATGTTGTCGAAGGTCATGTTTACGCTGGACGGAATCCTGGGAGACATCGCGGGCGCTGACAACGAAATGGGCGCGGCCATTGTGCGGCACATGGTGAAGCACTGGATCACCGACCGGAAGGCGTTTCGTTCTCCTCTTGCAGTGAAAGATTGGGTGACGTTGCAGTGCAGTTCACTTTTGTACACGCCGCGGCTTTGGATGCGTTGGGAGCGTGCGATTCTAGATCGGTTGTTGCCGGATGTGGCCGGGCTTACGCCCTCGGCGTGAGGTGGCGCCCCCGAAGGGGCTCGGCTTTTTCTACGGGGCCTTCCCAGCGCTAACGCGCTGGGCTAATGAATTTCCCCGCTGCGCGGCTGGAGCTGAGGTAACGAGTAGGCACATCCGGTTTGTCGCTTTCTTTCGGGCTTGGCAGAGCTTATGGATTCTGATCCGCAGTCTCTGTCCTGCTCAATGGTCACCCTGTTGTTAGCCTTCTGCGGGACTGGGAACGGCGTCATGCATCCCGCCTTCGCATCATGTTGCTCCAGATTTTTTCAGAATGTGCGGATTCTGATCCTCGATCCAGACCTGCACTGGAGGCGCGTCGTTCCACTGCGATTCTGCCGCGGGCGGGATGAAGCTCATCGCTCGCTCGGCGAGCGCAGTGATGGTGAGGCTGGGGTTGACACCCAGATTGGCCGCGATCACCGAGCCATCGCAGATGTACATGTTGCGGTAGCCGAAGACGCGGTGTTGGGAGTCAACGACGCCATGATTCGGCGAATCGGCGACCACGCAACCGCCGATGCAGTGGGCAGTGCCTGGGACATCGAACAGAATTTCGGGAAGCATGCTCATGGGGAAGCCTCCCGTGAGCTGGGCGAACTTCTCGGCAAACTGGTTGGCTTTCGGGATGTACGTCGGGACCTTATCGCCACGACTGACGAGGAATTTGCGGAACGGCCAGAACCAGGGACGCTGCCATTGCATTTCAATCTGGTTATCCAGCGCCTGCATGCACAGCAGAATGACAAATTCACGCGCCCATCCCCAGGGTTGCAGCACGCGCAGCGTCTTGAGCGGGTGGCGGAGGAAAGAGTTGGCGACATTCTTCAGCCAAAGGCCAATCCGTCGCGGCCCCGGGCGCCCATTGGTCAGAATGGTGGTCAGCACGCCCATCACGTCGGAGCCCGCAGGATATCGGACTGCCTCGATGTGCGTGTGCTCGTCGATATAGACGCCAGAGCCGATGGCGATGCCTTGGGAGAGGTCTTCGTGGTAGCCAGGCATGCGCGCTCCAATGAGCGACTCGGAATTGGTGCGCACGTGTTTCCCCAACTCGGCACTGAGCCGAGGCAGGGCATTCTTCTCTTTCAGTCGAAAGAGCAGTTCCATCGTGCCTAGCGAGGATGCCGCGAATACCACTCCCCTGCACGTGAATCGCTGGGGATGCCGGCGAATCCAAGCAGTGGAGCGTACTGTACTGACCTCATAGCCGGCGCTGCCATCGTTTGCCCCAGCGAGCGGCCGGACGTCGACGACTTGAGTTTCAGGGAAAATCTGTGCTCCGTGTTTTTCAGCCAGGTAGAGGTAGCTGAGATCGAGAGTGTTTTTGGCACCGAAACGGCAACCCATCATGCAACCGCCACAGCCGAGACAAGTGGTGCGGTCCGGGCCCTCTCCTTTGAAGAAAGGGTCAGAAAAAATCTGATTCCCTGGCTGTCCTTCCGCAGGCTGAAAAATCCCCACCTTAGTGCGATAAAAGGTGGAGCCCACGCCGGTCGCCTCGGCGGCTTGTTTTAGAAGGAGATCAGCAGGGCCAAGAATGGTGTTATCTGTCGCTCCCAGCATGCGGGCTGCGCCTGCGTAATGCTGAGGCATTTCTAATTTCCAATTCGCGAGCCCTGTCCACGAGCCCGCCTCCCACACTTTTTCGGGAGGCGTGAGCAATGTGCACGCATAAGTGATCGATCCTCCCCCGACCGCACAGCCATGAAAGATGGTCACGTGCCGGAAGAAACGCATGTTGAAGAAGCCGCGCAGGCCAAGTTTGGGACGCCAGAACCAGCGATGGATCGACCAACTGGTTCGCGGCAAGGTTTCGGGTGTCCAACGGCGGCCCATTTCCATCACGGCAACGCCGTAGCCTTTCTCCGTCAGGCGATGCGCGGACACGCTTCCGCCGAAGCCGGACCCGATCACGATGAAATCGAAATCAAATGAATCGTGGGGCGACATACGCTCCTATCAGGACGCCTTTCTGGGAGTCGCTAGACCCGCTCTCCCAGCTGCGTCGAGCCGGATTGCCAATCTGTACCGTGATCACCAACGCGAGCACCTGTTGATTACGCCAGACGATTCAATGAAGCGGACTCATCAAAGTGGTTTGCAAGCGTCAGACAGATGGGCGCCTCCGGACGCGGACTCGCGACCACGGTTTGCAGGTTGGCCGCCGTGCTTCGCGACCAACCATCAAACATTTGCCCATCTGAACAGCGAACCTGAAAAGGACTCCAGCCAAAAAGATCGCAAGCTCCAAGCGAAGGGCTTACCATGACCGAGCGAGTATCGAGTCGCAATCCTTCATGAAGAGCCTTCAGCACGCTCTCTTTTGCACTCCAAAGCAGAGCAACCATGCGGGGGCGTTCTGCCACCGAGATGCGAGCGAACAAAGCTTGTTCGTCGGGATGAAAGTAGTCAGCGATAAATGCGTCGCTGTGTGGCTCCACGAGTTCCAGATCGCAACCTAATTGGACACCCGAACGAGCAACCGCACAGAGAGCAGTTCCTTCCCGATGGCTCAGCGAAATCGTAAGTGAGGGACCGGCCTTGCCGAGATACACTTCGGGCGCCCCCGACGTGGACGCGCGGATCTTAATCCTAGCGAGCGCGCGGGTGGAGGTCGGAAGACTCAAACAAGTTGCTACCGCGCATTTGGCGGTCCAGCGGCCTAATCGCCAATCGGTGCGCCGTTTCAGAAAGCGCATGGTGTTGAGCCATTGGATCTCATCGTCGCACAGCCAATCGTTTCCTGACGGTACCTCGGCTTGCCGCTGCTCGAGCAAATACACTCGCATAAAGTCCATCCACCTACGCTGCTGCCTCCTCGCACTCCTCGCTCGCCAGACTCTCCTCCCGCGCGATTCCGCGCTCGATGGCATCGATGAGATACGGGCGCAAGTCTGCCGGAGGAAGGATGCGATTGAGCGCGCCCACGTCGAGAGCGCGTTGCACGCTGTGCACACGGTCGAACTCGGCGGCCATTTCGCCAAGTTTCTCGGAATGAATGATGGCGAAAAGTTCCTCCCACTGGGTGCGCAAGCGCACTTTTTCCGCGCCTTCGGCCTTAGCGAGCGCCTGGTTTAAAGGCTGCAGACGCGGATCTTTCTTCGTGCGTGCTTCCACTTCGCCCGCGAAGACAACTGCGGCCGCGGGAGCTCCGCCGATGACGGAAGCATAAGTGCCTTCCAGGGCGGCGACTTCAAGCTGTTCGTTGAGCGCCCGGGAGAAGACAACGTAGGCGCCGCCGTGATAGCGCGAGATCACGCAGAACACGATCGGCCCCTTGAAATTGACGACGGCCCTGCCGATCTCCGCGCCATATTCAAGTTGCAGCCTCCGCATCGACTCGGGCGAGCCGTCAAATCCAGAAAGATTGGCGAGCACAACGAGCGGCCGATTGTTGCTGGCGGCGTTGATGGCACGCGCTACTTTCTTCGAAGACTGCGGGAAGAGCGTGCCGGCGCACCACTGGTCGGGGCCATCGGCGGGAACAAATCCAAATCGCGGCACGGGGCGCGATTCGATGCCGATGAGGCAAACGGGATAGCCGCCGAGATGCGCGTCCCAGACCACGGTCGTCTCGGCGGCGCGCATGCCTGCCCAGCGTTCGAGGGGCGCATGGTCCTGATCGACGACCGCCTTCATCACCTTGCGAATCTCGAAAGCCTTCTTTCTGCCGGGGTTGGTTTCATCGGACAAGATGTCGCCGATGCGCGCGAAACCCTCCTCACCGTTTTCGCTGTGCACATAATCGCGAACGTCGCGCTGGACCGGGTCGCTAGTTTGAGCGGGCCGGGGGAATCGTTCGCCCGGCTCGATGTAAGTGTGGTCGTAGTGACGCATCAAAATGTGGCACGCTTCATCGATGTCTTTGGCCCAGTATTGTGCCTGTCCGTTCAGGCCCATGATGCGGTCGTAGCCGCCGATGCCCTGGTTATCTTCGGCGGAGACGCTGCCGGAATAATCCAGCGCGCGTTTTCCGGTCAGGACCATGGCGGCTTTGGGCGTCATCACCAGGATGCCGCGAGTGTGCATGAGCATGGTGGCTTCGGCGTTCCAATACGGCTGGGCTCCGACGTTGATGCCGTTCACGAGCAAGTTGACTTCGCCGCCCGCTTGCGTGAACTCGATGAGCCGCCGCAGGACACGCGCAATCCAGTCCATGTTCTCGACGCCGCTGTCCATGGAAATCTTTGCGCCTGCGGAGATGGGGAACCATTCCAGCGGGACGCCCTTCTCCTCGGCCAAATCCAACGCCGCCAGGATGCGCTGGCACTCTGCTTCGGCGAGGGCGCCAAGATCTTTGCTGGGATCGCCCAGCAGCATGACGCGGGTCATACCTTTGGGATAGCGAGCCGTGAAGTTGCGGATCACGCCCACGACAATGTTCGCCTTGTTCTTGCCGTATGGGCGAATCACGGGGACGAGGTGGTTTTCGGCATCGAGATCGTGTTCCACAAATTCGCCCGGAGGAAACTCTGCCCCAGTGCTCTCCGGAGAGGGCGTGAGCATCCGAATAATCTCGTATGGGTAAATGAGGCCACGCTGGCGCATGCGGACAACTTTCTGTTCATATTCGGCCAGCGGTTTTAAGGGTTGCAGTTTGTCGGCGGGGCGGAAGGTGATCAGCATTCCGGTCGCGCCTGGGCTGGAAATGCGAATGACCATGTCGCGCAATTCGCCAGTCGCGGGATTGGGAATGCGGGTACGCACGACGACCTGTTCGAGGCCGAGGCCTTCGGTTGCAGGGGCAAGCCGGTGCACGATGTCGCGAAGTTCGTCGCGCCCCAGGGTGAGTGGCGGCCAAACGTACAGAAAGATGCGGTTCCAATGCAGGCGCTCTTGCGCTCGCCGGCGGGACTGGAAAAGCCGGATGCTGGCGAACGCCTCAGCGAGCATGCGCTCGAGGTGTGGGAGTTGCACGACGCGCCCCGTTTCATCGCGCACCGGCGTGACATCGCGAACTTCCGCGCAGGCGAACAGGCGCTCATCTTTGGGATTCTCCCGAGCGACAGCGTGCAGCAGATAAACATCTTCGACAGTGGGCAACCGCTCTATATTGAAGTTGCTGAGCCGCCACAGGTGGAGGCGCTTCCCCATCATCGGATGCAGGCCACGATAGACTTGTTCTTCCTGATATCCAGTGGCGCAAGGACGATAGGTGAAGTGCTGCATGCCTCCGATTCCCTTGCCCATTCCTGGACCTGCGACCGCAACTACGATGCGGCGGATCGCGCGCGGAAAGCCGGCTTCGGAGAGGATCCTCTGCAGATCCAGTTGCGTCACCTCGGGATCGTTCGGGCGAGCATCGTGCCATGTGTAAAAATCAATCACGATGTCATGGTCGGCAGGCACGGCTGCGATCAGGGGAAACAGCGTTTGCACGGACTCGCTCAGGTGAGCATAACTTGCGTGCGTCGCGAACACGTGGATGTGCTTCCCTTCATAGTCGTATTCCGCGCAAGCGTAGCCATGGCCATTGGAGGTCAGGGAGCGGAAGCGGGTGAAGGTTCGAATGCGGTAGTAGCGCTTCGTGAGCGCCTCGAGCATCAATTCGCGCATTTCAGGCGAGGCAGCGGCGAAGCGTCCGCACAATAGACTCACCAGCGGCTGCGGACATTCGACCAATGCACGAACTCTCTCGTGGCGGTCGACAGCATGCGGGTTGGCCGCCATGTAGGCCAGGTGTTCCTCCATCTGGACATACACGTTGCGCCGCGCCTTCTCAAACAGCGGTTGATCGAAATAGCGGTAGCGCACTTCACGCGCCAGGTCGCTGATTGCTAGAAAGTTCCCATTGGTAATGGAAATCATGCGATCGAGCAGAGTACGGAAAGATTCGCCGCCTTGGGCCGCGGGTGCACCTGCCGAACGCAACCGACGTTCAAGAACGGCCATCACGGGAGCGATCTGCTGAGCAACGCGTTGATGCGATTTATAGATCCAGAGGAGGCTTTCCTCCAACTGGGGTGAGCGGTCGAGAGACTGCACACCGTAGTGCCCAAGCGCTCGTTGCAAAGAGTTGACGAAGCTAGCCGGCAGGCTCTCCCCGCGCGTGTCAATCATGCGCAGATAGGCGAACAGGTACGCCTCGGCGCTGGGTTCTTCGCCACTGATGCGATGGTTGACCTCAGGTTCGCGTAGGAAAAGTGAACAGAGATCCACAAAAATGTTGAGAATCTCGTCTTCTTCCTGTCGGATCTCGTCGCTATCGACGGAACAATGTTGTGTCCAGTCGACGAGCAGGCGCGTGCTTTGCTTGGGTTCCACATCAAAACCCAACATGAATTGCCGAAGCTCCTGCAGGCTTCGGTGGCAGTTGCTTGGAGTCGGTTCTCCAGCTGTTTCGAAGGATCGCGATGCGCCCAACACGACGTGTTCCTCGGTCTCGGCCGCGCTCTTGACTGCATCGGGTTCGATCTGCACGAGAGGCGCACCGGTGTCCACCTGCACATTCGGGATTGTGAAGATTTGGCGCACTCTTCCGGAAAATGGGGCCACCACCTTCATTTCCATCTTCATCGCTTCGAGCACGGCCAGGCGATCGCCGGCGGAAACAACATCACCGGGCTTGACAGTGATCGAGACGACCACGGCGGGCGAGGGCGCGTGCACGATGCCGCCATCGTCGCGGTCGATCTTGTGCGCGACTCCGTCCACTTCAATTCGGTAACTGAGTCCGTTGGCGACGGAGATGATGTGAAAGTGACGTCCCAGAGTGGTGAGCCAATATTCGCCTTGACCCAGGCGGTCGAGGTGAGCATCAATTTGTGATCCATTCACCTGCACACGATAGTTCTGAGGAGCGAGGCGGTACGTGGTAGCCGAGTACGTATGGCCGCGATAACGCAGTTCCACGGCGTGGCCGACTTCGTCGCGAACTTGAGGGCGTCCGCGAACCGCCGAAGCATAAAACTGAGTCTGTTCCACGGCCAAAGCTGCGTTGTAAGCTTCAATGGCGGCCTGCACAAGCGCCACGTCGGCATAACGGCGGGAGAGATGCCTGCCATTGGCGGCCAGTTCGTCCAGCCAGCCCGTGCTCATGTCGCCGCGCTGCACTTCGGGATTGCTCAGCAATTCCACCAGAAACGATTTGTTGCTGGCTCCTCCCTGAATAACGACAACACTCTCGCGCAGGGCGCGTTGCAGGCGAGCGAGAGCTTCTTTCCGGTTCCTGCCGTGGGCAATAATCTTAGCGATCATCGAGTCGAATTCGGGCGCGATCGAATCGCCTTCCGCAACGCCGGTATCAATCCGCACGCCAGGACCCGTCGAGGTTCGAAAACGCTGGATGATGCCAGGGGCGGGCGCAAATCCATTCTCCGGATCTTCCGCATTTAAACGGACCTCAATGGCATGGCCGATAGTGCGCGGAGGTTCACCTTCGAGGCGTCCGCCGCGCGCGACATGGATCTGCAGTTTCACCAGATCGATGCCCGTCGTGCATTCCGTTACCGGATGTTCGACCTGCAGCCGGGTGTTCATCTCAATGAACCAGAACTTGCTGAGTTCCGGGTTGTACAGGAACTCCACCGTTCCGGCTCCCCGGTAACCTGCCACTTTGGTCAAGCGCAGCGCAGCATCGCGCAACTCACGATCTTGCTCGACACTGAGAATCGGGCAGGGCGCTTCTTCGAGAATCTTTTGATGGCGGCGCTGCACCGTGCAGTCGCGCACGCCGGCTGCCCATGCCGTTCCAAAATGATCCGCGATGACTTGCACTTCGACGTGATGCGCGTCGGGCAGGAGTTGTTCAACGAAAACGGTAGGATCTCCGAAGGCCTTGAAAGCCTCGGCGCGCGAACTCTCAAATGCGACAGGAAGGTCGGCGGGCGACCTGACTTCGCGAATGCCCCGCCCTCCGCCCCCAGCCGTCGCTTTAATAAGGAGGGGATAGCCCAATTGCTCGGCATGATGGAAAGCGTCGGTCAGGGTTTCTGCCGGACCTCCGCTCCAGGGCACGACCGGAATCTGCGCCTGCTCCGCGAGCCGCTTGGAGGCGATCTTGTCGCCGACGCGGCGCATAGCTTCACCGTCTGGGCCGATGAACGCGATACCCATCTCGCGGCAGAGGTCGGCGAAGGCGGCATGCTCGGCCACGAAGCCCCATCCTACCCAAACCGCTTCCGCACGCGCCGCGCTCAGAGCACGGGCGAGGTGTTCATAATCCACGTAGCTGCAGCGGAGTTGTTGGGTCTGTGGGTCAAGCACATGCGCGGGACCAAGGTACACGGCTTCGTCGGCTTCGCGAACAAACATGGCATTCCGGTCGGGATCAGTGAACAGCGCGATGGTGCGCAGTGCTACCCCGTACTCTTGAGTGAACTCGCGGGCCGCATGAATGAAACGCATTGCGGCCTCGCCCCGGTTGACGATCGCCACGCGCTCGAATTCGTGGTTCATATCATCTCCACTCGGCAGTTGGTCACTGGAAAAACGCGCACTCAGGCCGCGACGAGTTCCTGTGACATCACGTTTCGCAGTGCTTTCAGTTGATCGGCATTCACAGCATTCGGTGTGGCTACCGTTCGATAGCCGCTGAGCTGAACATAGCGTTTTCCTGATGCGTCCACGACCTCCGCATCGAAGCTTCCGCTGACCGGGTCAGGTGTGATTACCGCGTACAAACGGGTGTCAGGCAGGGTCGCTCCACATGATGCGGTGACGCAATTGACGAGGTGCGGCAATCCCATGCTGCCTTCTTTGCCAATCTCCCAGAGGCCCGCCGTCTGGAAGCACAGTTCGATCAGCCGCGGCGACATCACCGTAGGCAGTTCCGCGGGGTGATGATTGGCGGGCAGACTTTTTGCCAACAGCCCGATCATGCGATTTCCATCCCACCACGCTCGCTCCAGCACCTGGTACGCCGGTCCATGGAAGTAGATTCGGTAGATATCAGGAGCGTCGACCGTGCGATCTACGTGCATGGTGGGCGGCGAGACAGACAGCATTTGCGCAGGCGATTTCGTCAACCGGACGCGACCCGTGAAGTGCGTGGTCGTTTGCGGCTCCGATTGATTCGGGAGTGTGCGGCGGCCAATCAGGCGGCAATTCGCCACCAGTTCGTCCGCTTGGGAATGAATGCTGACTTCAATCGTTACCGTGCGCGCTTCGTGTCGGTAGAACTTGAACGGCGCAAGGAAAGATATTTCTTCGATGGCTTTGACATGCCAGCCCGGAAGCATGCGCAGCGCAGCTTCTGCGAAGGCTTCGATGCCCATCACACCCGGGAGCACGGGCGTGCCGTCAATCTGGTGATCGTATAAGAACGGTTGAGTTTTGGGATCGAGCGTGCTCTCGACAACCAGCCCGCTGTAAAGGCCCATGCTGGCCACCTTGCCGATCATCGGGCCTTGGGGCGAAAGCTCTTTCTCGGGAGTAGCAGCGGCATTCGTTTCGACACCTCCGGTCGGGTCCCACTCTTTTAGCAACACGCCAAGACGCTGGCCGATGACGATTTCGCCGCGCGTGCCGCCCGCCGTCAGTTCGCGACGGATCAACGGAACGCCCGCTTCGGGCGGCAGCATGTCGATTCCGGCGCTTTCCATGACTTTCGGGATTGAGCCGCGGGTGGCCATGCCGATCCCACCCCATGCGGTCCAATCAATGGCGATGCCGCGGGTGTCTGGGCGAGTGGTACGGAAGCTCGACGTGATCTTGCACAGCAGATCGTTCGCGGAGCTGTAATCCGTCTGTCCCGGATTGCCGAAGCGCCCTGCGATCGAACTGAAGGCCACGGTCGCGCCCAGAGGCATGTCGCCGATGGCATGCAGCAGGTGGAAGAAACCATCGCTCTTCACGTCAAAGACCAGGTCAAATTCGCGCTGGTCTTTCTCGGAAAGAGAGCGGCTACGCTCGAGCCCTGCCGCATGCAGCAGTACATCGATGCGGCGGCTGTGCTCGCGCACATGGCGGATAATCTTCGAGACAGCTTCCGCGTCGGTGAGATTGACGCTGAAATAATGAGGCGTGCCGCCTGCGGCGCGCACGGCCTCAATGGCGTTGAGTGCGGCCTGCTCTCGCTCCAGGGCCCACAGTTCTTTCTCCACCAGAGCAGGAGTCGCCCGCTCGCCCCGCGCCTGAATGCGCGCAAACAGATCGCGCTTCAGATTGTCCTTGTCGGTCGCAAAGCGCTTCAGATCGGGATTATCAGGATTCGGCTCGGGCACGACATCGAGCAGGTAGAAGACTCCACCCGAAGCTACAGCCAAGTCCGCAGTGATCGCGGAAACAATTCCTCCGGCGGCCCCCGTGATGAGAAATACGGTGTTCTCATCCAGGGTGAGACCGGGTTGCCCATCAATAGCAGGTTGCTCTTCGAGCCCAACCGTCCAGCGCACACCTTGCTTGTAGCCAATCTCGATTGCTCCCGGATCGCGCTGCGTTTCCTCCACCAGAAGTTCCGCGACTTCTTGCGGACTGCGCTCAAGCTCGAAATCCACTGCTTTCACGAGAGCGTCCAGACGCTCCCGCTTGTAGGTTTTCGCGAAGCCCGTGACGGCGCCGCCCAAGGGCGCGATCGCTCCCGCTTCGTCGTAGCCGTGCTGTCCGCCGAGCCGAGTCGCCGACAAGAAGAAAGTTCCCGGCTTCGAAATCTGCTCGTAGAGCACGCGCATCGTGGTGTAAAGCGATTTGACTCGTACGCGCACAGCTTCGTGCCAGGCGGCGAGATCCATATCGCGGAGATTGCCTTCATTATCGAGAGCGGGGAGCCAGCACACGCCATCGATTGGGCCGCTCGCGATCCAATTCGTGAGAGTAGTCGTCAACGTCTCGACATCAGAGCCGTTGTCGAGGCGCAGGACCTCCGTTCCTTTTGCCTGCAGCAGGCGCGCCAGTGCATCCGCAACTCCGCCTTTATCCGGCATGATGACCACGCGGCGCCCGGCGGCAAGCGTGACGTTCGTCGACTTGCATTCGGTCAGCGGCGGGCGCAAGACGGGCAGCGGCACCCGTCGAGGAATCCGATTGGCGGCCTCCAAACTGGCAGGAACTGGGCGAGGTTTCTTGCTGGGTGCCTGGACCATAGGCGCGGAGGCCGCAGGCGCTGGTGTTGAGGTGGCTTCGGATGTTGTGACGATCGCATTCGGTCGTGTCCCGGACCGGTCGCGGGCAAACTGGATGACGTGAGCCAGTGTTGGGAAGTCACGTAATCTGAGATTCTCATCGCGCGGAATGCTGTAGGTAGCTCGGATCGCGGCAAACATTTCCGCCTGCTTGACCGTGTCGATTCCAAGGTCGGCCTCGAGATCGAGATCCAGGTCGAGCATCTCCTTGGGATACCCGGTCTTTTCGGCAACAATCGTGAGGACTTTTTCCTTGATGGATTCATCCGTGACTGGCGGGACGGAGGTCGGGGTCGTCGCAGGCAATGACGCACCAACTGCAGCCAGCGCGGGGGAAGCGAGAACGCCCAAGTCGGGGCGCTTTTCATACACAAAGCGAATGACATGCGCGAGAGTGGGGTAGTCGCGCAGCTTGCGGCTTTCATCGCGCGGGATGGTGTAAATCTCGCGAATGGCAGCGAACATTTCCGCCTGGTCGAGGTCGAGATCCAGCATGTCCTTGGGGTAGCCGGTCTTTTCGACGACCAAGGCGAGAATGCGCTCTTTGACGGAGTCGTCCTCGGTCTCGCTCGCAGCAATCTCGACACGGGTGGAAGACCTCTCCTCTTCTTTCATTGCCGGCGCGGGTGAAAGGGCAGTTATCGAAGGCGGAATCGCCACCGCCAAATCCGGGCGCTTCTCATACACAAACCGGATGACGTGGGCGAGCGTCGGGTAATCGCGCAGCTTGCGGCTTTCATCGCGCGGAATGCTGTAAATCTCGCGAATGGCAGCAAACATCTCCGCCTGTTTCACAGTATCCACGCCGAGGTCGGCCTCAAGGTCGAGGTCGAGATCCAGCATGTCCTTGGGGTAGCCAGTCTTCTCGACGACAAGAGCGAGAATTCGCTCTTTAACGACACTATCCCTGTGCAGTTCCGCAGGCGAGCCCACAGATGCAGTCAACTTAACATCTTCTTCTTTGATTACGGCCGGTTGCACGGGAGCGGGGGCGGGGGTTGCATTGATCAAGTCCGGGCGCTTCTCAAACACGAAGCGGATCACATGCGCCAGCGTGGGGTAATCGCGCAGCTTACGGCTTTCATCGCGCGGGATGTTGTAGATCTCGCGAATGGCCGCGAACATTTCCGCCTGCTTTACGGTATCGACGCCGAGGTCCGCCTCAAGGTCCAGATCGAGATCAAGCATGTCCTTGGGATAACCAGTCTTCTCGACGACAAGGGCCAATACACGCTCTTTCACCGAATCGGAGAGCTGGTCCCCGGCGAAAGGGGCTGCAGCGCTTGCCTCTACGGCCGAGATATGTAGCTGAGCCGGCGCTGGTGGGCCAGCAGGCAGACTCGCTAAATCCGGCCGCTTCTCGAACACAAAGCGGATCACGTGTGCCAGCGTCGGGTAATCGCGCAGCTTGCGGGTCTCGTCCCGCGGGATCTTGTACGCCTCGCGGATCGTGGCGAAGACTTCAGCTTGCTTGACGGTGTCAACGCCCAGGTCAGCTTCGAGGTCGAGATCCAAATCGAGCATATCGACGGGATAGCCGGTTTTTTCTGCGACCAGAGCCAGCACTTTCTCTTTGACGGCATCGCTCTGCTTTGTGGCTGGCGTGGCCGCAGGTTCGCCTTTCGGCGCTGATCCCGAAGGGATGGGGATTGGCGTGGGTTTTGCGATGGGAGGTGCGGCAGCGACCGCGACAAAATTTTTGGGTTCGGGTTCCGCAATGACCCTGGATGGGATCGCTGCCGGCACGGACGTCGGACCTGGAGTCGGCGTCGACTGCGGAGACGGCACGACGGGCACGGTTCGCACCTCGGTGGGTTGCGGAGCCTGTGCGCGCGCGGTTTTATCCTGTACCCGCAGAGTGCGCTGCACCACTTCGAGGTTCACGGCAGGACGGCCTGCGATGCTGCTCAACCAGGCATTCCAGGTAGCCGCGTCGGAGATCCGGTAGGCATAGCCAAGAGCGTTCGGGCTGGGGCGAACGCCATCTTTCGTTTTGACCCAGCGCAGCAGCATCATGCTGATCTGCGAACCGAATCCGGCGCCCAGGTGTATGGCGTAATCGATGGGATAGGTGCCGCCTTTGGACAGATTCAAAGAACCGAGTTCCGGGTCGATTTCCTTGAAGTTGGCAACGGGGGGCACGCAGCCGGTTTCGAGCGCCTTTACGGCGACGACATCTTCGATGCCGGTACCCATCGCGTGACCCGTCATACCCTTGGTGTTGGCGATCACGATGCGATCGGCGACATCTTTGAAGACGCGACGTAGGGCGTGAATCTCGGCCGAAGCGCTTCCGCCGCGCGCGGGAGTGTAGGTTTCGTGCGAGACGAAGACGGTCCTCGGCGCGATGTCTCGCCGCGCAATACCGCTGTGCGTCTCTGCTTCGGCGATCAGGTGCTCCATGACCTGGCCGATGTGCTCGACATCGAGACGAGTTCCATGGAATGCGCTGTTGGCGGTGACGGTGGAGAGTACCTCGCAAATAGGCTGAATGCCGCGTTGGCGTGCGGCCTTGGCGGTCTCGACGACGAGTGCGGCAGCGCCCATGCCGATGATCAGGCCATGACGGCGACGGTCAAAGGGAACTGCGGCCTCGGCCACAAGGTCGTCGGTGGCTGCAGCGCCGCTTGCCAAGAACCCAGCACCCATCCAATCGATGAGGTGGTCGGAAGTGACGTCATCGGCGGAGAGAACGATCACGCGGCTGCAACGGCCAGCGTGGATCCAGTCCTGCGCCAGGGAAATGGCTTGCGTGGTGGTCGCGCAGGCCGAGTTGAGCTGCGTATTTGGACCCCTGGCCCCGATGAATTCGGCGAATTGCGAATGCCCCATCGACAAGGTGCGCAACAGGAAGCGGCGCTCGAAGACGTAGGGGGCTTTGTCAATCAAGGCGCGCAGTTCCGCGATCCGCTGGTCCAGTTCTTGCCCGACTTTGGCATTGCCGTTGCCATTGAACTGGACGCGGAGGCTTTCGAGAACGGAGAGCTTGTCGCGGCGAGCCTGGTCGGCGTAGTAGCGTGCCATTTCGTCAGCGAAAGAATCCAAGCCCGGGAACGCCGAGGCGAAAATCACGCCGGTATCGTCGCGGAGAGCGTTGGGGAGGGCCCAGCGATCCGGCAATTGCGTGCCTTTGCTGGTTTTCTTGTAGCGCATTACCAGCGGTATGCCGGCGTCGCGCAGTGCATCGAGCCCGGCGGCGATGGCGAGTTGCGTGTCACGGTCGAGGGCTGCCAGGCGATCGGCTGAGATGCCGAATTCCGCTTCCAGATTGAACTCATGGCCGCGGCCGGCAAGCTTGATGACGTCCGCGACATTATTAATAGTGTCGAAGTGTGGATCTCCGTTATCGCTCTTCACCAGTCGCGTGATGTGCTTGTCGAGCATGCCCTGGCGAAAGCGCGCGGGGATGGGCTCGATGAACTGATCGCCACGGAGAATGCGGGCGACGTTGCTGTCATCAAAGATGTGGTCCGTGCCGGGGAGTCCGAGAGCGGCGCCCGTAATCACGACCGGTTCTTTCGACGTGCTGGGGCTCCCTTCTTCGGAAGTTCTCCAGTTATGCTCGAGAAATTCGGCGAAGAGATGTCCAAGCTGGGCGTAGCGATTGCCATTCACGGGCGCAGAAAGTGCAGAATCTGCTTTCGGCTTAGCGACCGCCAGGACAGAAACAGCAACTTCGGGCGATGATGGCGAGACAGCTTCGACTTTCGTCGAGACCTCGGGCTTCGCTTCGCCGATCCCATGCCCCAAACCGGCCGCGTACATGCAGCACAAGGCCTGGTTGAATGCCGGGATGTCTCCGACCTTGGGATGATTGCTGAAAATGGCGACTACGTCGCCGTTCGCGCCGAGCACGTCTTCGGCGAATCCCTGGAGAGCTTTCTTCGGGCCAACTTCGACGAACATGCGCGCCCCCGCGGTGTACAACGTCCGCAGCCCCTTGATGAATTGCACGGGAGCGGCAACCTGCTGTGCGAGGATATCGAGCATCTGCGGCACGATGTTCGGACCCGTGGGATAGAACTCGCCATTGACGTTAGCGACGATGGGCAGCCGCGACGAGGCGAGATGTAGACGCTCCAGCACGCACCGAAGCGGTTCGCTGGCGGGCGCGACGATGGAAGTGTGGAAGGCGTGACTCACCGGCAGCGCCGAGACTTCGTAACCCGCACTGATGAGCGCAGCCATGGCCTGCCCGACTGCGGGGCTGGCGCCGCCGATCACGGACTGGTGCTCACTATTGATGTTGGCGATCACCACGTAGCCATCGATGGTTTTCAGGGTGCGCTCGATTTCCTCTAAGGGAGCGAACACCGCGGCCATGCGGCCCTTATCGGCTGGGGAGAAGCGCGTCATCTCGCGGCCGCGCGCGGCGACCGCTTCCAGAGCGTCGGCAAACGGTAGGCCGCCGGCGGCAATCAAGGCTCCGTATTCGCCCAAGCTGTGTCCCATGACGAAGTCGGGTTCAATGCCATAGGCGGCAAGCAGGCGTGTGAGGGCGAGGTCGGTGGCGAGAACAGCAGGCTGCGTGATTGCTGTCTGACGAAGATCGTCTTCGGCTTTTGCGAGCGCGTCCGCGTCGATGGTGTCGACGAAAATGAAGTCGCTGAGCGGCTTGCCGAGGATGGGTGTCATGATCCGGTCGGCTTCGGCGAACGTATCAGCGACGATAGGCTCGCGCGAACGAAGAGGTCGGAGCATGTTCAGGTACTGCGAACCCTGGCCTGGATAGAGGAAGGCCACCTTCGGCGCAGGACCGTGTCCGCGGAAGATGCCTTGGGCGCGCAGGACCTTCCAAATCGCCGGCTGATTCGCGGCAAGAGCCTTCAGCGCGGAAGCGGACTTAGTCGCCAGGTCCGCAGAATCTGCATAGTCGATCGCGAGTCTTTCGGGCGCGCACAGATCCGCTTGGGCGGGGGCGGCGGGAGCCGACGCACGACCAGACTTGGCATCTTTTTCCACCGCGCGCAGACGCACGGTCAGCGCAGCGTCAGACTCGGCACCAATAAGCAATACGCCGCGAAGCGGGGCTTTGCATGAGGACCCATCGTGGGCACTGCGGGAAACATCTTTTGTAGTCATCATGATCTCTGCCGTTCTCTGCGGGATGTCACTCACCGCCACTGTTTTCTTTCCGTTTCCGTTGAGCCGGTGAGGAATGTATTCCTCGATCACGGCATGAAAGTTGGTGCCGCCGAATCCGAAGGCACTCAGGCCGGCGCGGCGCACCGTGTCTCCAGGCACGTCCCAAGGCTTGAGTTCGGTGTTCACATAAAGAGGAGAGTGGGCGAAGTCGATATCCGGGTTCGGATGCTCGCAGTGCACGCTGGGCGGCAGAACCTTGTGATGAAGCGCGAGCGTCGCCTTCAGCAGTCCCGCTGCGCCAGCCGCGCCCTTTAGGTGTCCGAAATTTGACTTGACCGACCCGAGCGCCACCGAGTGAGCAGGAAGGTGGAAGCTACTCAGCGCGTCGACCATGCTTTGCACTTCGACCACGTCGCCGACGCGCGTGGAGGTGCCATGGCCTTCGATGTAAGTGGCGGTGGCCGGAGACAGGCCGGCATTCTGCCAGGCGCGCTCGATGGCGAAGCGCTGGCCAACCGGATTCGGAGCGGTGATGCCTTTCCCCTTGCCGTCGCTCGATCCTCCCATGCCGCGCAGGACTGCGTAAATCTTGTCGTGATCGCGCTCCGCATCGGCCAAGCGCTTGAGCAGGAAGATCGCTGCGCCTTCTCCCATCACGAAACCATCGGCACCCTCTGCATAAGGACGAGTGCCGGTCGCGGACAGGGCGCCGATCTTGCAGAACTTTACGAAAGTGGAGGCGCCCATGTTGCGGTCGATACCGCCGGTGACCGCCACGTCATAATGATTCTGTATGAGACCCTCGGATGCTGAACTGATGGCTGCCATCGCAGAGGCGCAAGCCGCGTCACACACGTAGTTGGGCCCGTGAAAGTTGAAGATGTTCGCAACGCGCCCGGCAATACAGTTTGCAAGCTCGCCGGGCATGCTGTCTTCGGTGATCGCGGGCAGACGCTTTCCGACGCGTTCCTGAAATTCGCGCACGATGTTGTTGCGCACGGCGTCTGGCAGGGCCGCGAAACTCGCGCTTGCCTCCAGGTCATGGGCGTACTCCGGAAAATACGCGCGCATCACTGTCAAGTAATGCCTCTCTCCCCCCAAGGCATTGCCGAGGATCACCGCCGTGCGGTCGAGATCCATGGGCCGCTCGGGATAGCCGTAGTCCTCGAGGGCTGCGCGCGTGCAGGCGATGGCCCACTTCTGTGAGCCATCCATTGCGTCGGCGACGCGCGGGGGAACCGGCAGGCGCCATTTCAACGGATCCCAGGTGTAGTCGCGTACCCATCCACCGATCTTGGAGTAAGTCTTATCGGGCGCATGTGGATCGGGATCGTAAAACAGCTCGGGATCCCAGCGATCTGCCTGGACTTCGGTGACGCTATAACGGCCGCCCTGAATGTTTTCCCAGAAAGCCGATACGTTGGGTGCGTCGGGCAGAATGGCGCCCACCCCAACGATCGCGATGGCTCGAGAGGAAGTGTTATCCATGATGAAGCCCCTTTTATGAACGTAAGAAGAAGTGGAAGGGCCGGCGTGTCGAAGCACAGCCCTTGCGCCCGAGCGTTTTTGCCGAAGACCTACGCCGCCTGATCTGCCCGCTTGGCGACGCGGTTGTAGAGCACATCTGCCACATAGTCCATATCCGAGATAAGGCCGGCTTGAGCCTGGTGAATCGCCGGCAATCCCAAAGTTGTTTCGAAGGCGGAGAGATCGGTATTGCTCACACCTCCGGCGCCGATGATCCAGCGCACGCCTTCCTCGCCGACCTTGAGTGCGGCCTCGCGTGCGAAGATGCGGCTGATCGCCGCGAGCGCGCTGGCGTCAAAACGATGATTGGCTTTTTCGTTCAGCTTGTTGTCGGCCATCAAGGCAGCGCGGCGTGCCAGGCTACCGGCGCACTCCGTGTAGGCGATCAACTCGCCCAGCCGCAAGAGGATGTGCTGGAAACGAGTCAGCCTCGCGACCCGCGCCTTTTCCATGACCTCTGCCAATTGGGGTGAGAGGCATGCAGCTTCTCAAACTTGTGTGCCTGCTCGTGATAGTGCTGTCCGCGGGTTTTGAGGTGAAGCTGCCAGCGATCGCGCGCGATGGTCATCTCCATGATTTCGGAGGTGCCTTCATAAATCGTGGTAATGCGCACGTCGCGCTTGATTTTCTCCACCATGTATTCGTGCGTGTAGCCGTAGCCACCGAGCGCCTGGATACTGGCGTCAGCCGCCAGATTCCCTGCCTCGGTCGCCATGTATTTTGCGATCGCACCTTCGGTGTTCAGACTGCCTTCACCCGCGTCAATCCGTTCCGCGGTCTCTTCGATGTAGGAGCGGGCGGCCTCCAGCCGAGCGACGTTCGGGACAATGAGCTTGTGTGTATACCCCTGCTTTTCTGAAAGCGGAGCCCCGGCCTGGATGCGCTTCGTGGAATAAGGAATAGCGCGATCGAGCGCGGCCCATCCGGCGCCGAGGCCGAACGCCGCAACCATCAAACGGGTGTAGCCGAATACCAGCTGCGCCTGGATCAGGCCCTGCCCCTCGACTCCGCCCAGCAGACGATCGGCGTCAACATAGACGTTGTCGAGTGCGAGCGCTGCGGTGTTGCTCAGGCGAATGCCGTGCTTGTCTTCAGGCTCGTCATGGGTAAATCCCTTCGCGCCTTTCTCGACGACGAACCAGCTTGGGCCAGTTGGTGTGCTGGCGAGAATTGTGTACGCGTCAGCCACTCCGCCGTTGCTGATCCATTGCTTGTTACCGGTGATCTTGTAGCCGATGGTGCGCCCATCCTGGCTCACCGGCTCCGCCGTGGTGCGCAAAGCCCCGAGATCGCTGCCCGCTTCGGGCTCGGTTGCACCGTAAGCGAACAGCAGTCCCTCTTCTGCGATGCGTGTCAGCCAGAGCTTCTTTTGCTGGGGCGTGGCGCCGACGGTAATGGGATCGCTGCCCAAGAACGTCGCCAGCACAGCGGTTGCCACGCCCAAATCGATACGAGCCATCTCTTCGCAGACGCAGTACACGTCGAACGTGCCGCCACCCATGCCGCCGAATTCTTCCGGAATAAATAGGAGTTGAATACCCAACTTGTCGGGGCTGCACATGTGGCGCACGATTTCGAGCGGGCACTCGTCGCGCGCGTCGAGGTCGATCAACACCTCGTCAGTGAGTCGCTTCTTGGCGAACTCACGCAGGGACTTCAGGCTCAGCTTCAAAGTCTTGTTGGCAATCATGATCTCGACCTCATTTCGCGGAAACGCTCTGCATTTCGCGGATTTTGTTCGTCATCTCGGGCAGGAACTCCAGGATGTCGTCGACGATGCCGATATCGGCCACCTGGAAAATCGGGGCTTTTGGATTCTTGTTGATGGCAATGATGAAGGGATTTCCCTTGATACCCGCCAAATGCTGGAAAGCTCCGCTGATACCGCAGGCCAGGTAGACCTTGGGCTTGACGGTCTTTCCCGAGGAACCGACCTGGCGCGACTTCTCGAGCCACTTGGCATCGACCACCGGCCGGGAGCAACTCACCGCGGCGCCGAGCACATCGGCCAATTCCTGGGCGATGCCGACGTTATCTTTTTCTTGTATGCCGCGGCCGATCGAGACCAGCACGTTGTGCTTGGTGATGTCGACCTCGCCAGCTTCGGCGACCACTGTCTGCAGATAGCGCCGGCCTGCCGCGAGAGGGCCAACTTCGGAAGACTTGTCGACGACTACTCCGGCGAGCGGCGCGCTCGATGAAGGCTTAAACGCTCCCGGACGCACCGTGATCACGGCTCCAGATGAGTGGTCACAACGCACATGCGCGCTGACCTGCCCCCCGAATTCCTGACGGACGACAGTCATGGCTGTCCCGGATCTTTCCGTGACGTCCAGAATGTCTGAGACAAACGCCTCATTCAGTTTGATCGATAGTCCCGGCGCGAGATCAATTCCGAAGTGATCATGCGGGACCAATACAATGCTGCCCGGCGGCAGAACTTTCATGAGGGCCTTCCGAATCAGCTCGGCATTGGGATAGGCGAGGTTCTCGCTGGCGATCTTCCACACTTCCGGGAAGGTAGTCCGGAGAGCGTCGCAGATTGTGTCGAGGCTCGCGCCCCAGCCCGTCACGAGCGCCGTCGGAGATGCAGCGGGATCGATTTTCCGTGCCACCGCGAAAAGTTCCATTGCCGAGTCGTCGACGATGCCGTTCCTGTGTCCGATGTAAGCAAAGATTCGTGCCATTACTTCAGCCCTCCTTTGGCCGCCATGAGCTCCAGTACTTTGTCGATGTTTTCTTCGCGGCTGCCGGAAAGCATCTCGGCTCCTTTGCCTAGTGCCGGCACGAAGTAATCCACCCGCGTGACTTTGGCCCCCACTTCGCCGACCGAGCCCGGATCCACGGCTAATTCGGCGGCGTCCGGAGTTGCGATCGGCACCGAGGCCACGGCGCGAATGCCGCGCATGCCGACATAACGTGGCTCGTTAATACCCGTCTGAATTGACAGCACGCAGGGGAGGTCGATTTCGCTGATCTCGCGATTGCCGCCTTCAATTTCGCGGCTGATTTTTAGTTTCTTGCCATCGAGGATCTCGATCGAGTTCACGAGCGACGCGAAGGGATAATCAAGCATGGCGGCCAGCATTCCGCCCACCTGTGCGGCGCCGTCTTCGGCCTGCACTCCGGTCAGGATGAGGTCGTAATTTCCTTTGGCCACGAAGCCTTTCAGAATCGCGGCAATCCCCCGGCCATCAGAGCCTGCGAACGCGGGATCAGAGATCAGAACTCCGTGGGTTGCTCCCATGGCCATCTCCCGGCGGAGGATTTCCTCATCGTCTTCCCCGCCGACTGTGACCACGGTGACTTTGCCGCCGACGCGAGCGACGATCTGTAGCGCTTCTTCGACCGCGTAGTTATCCGGCTCGTTCACCGAATAGATGAGCTCGTCGCGCTCGATATCGTTGCCGGTGCTGTTCAGTGAGATTTCGTTTTCCGACGTATCGGGTACCCTGCGCGCGCACACTAGAATTTCCACGTTTCAACCTCCCAGAGTGGTAGCTGCCGGTTGCGGAGCAGGCCGGACCATCTGCTGGTCCACCAGTTCCGCCAAATCGATGGCAGTCATCTTTCCTTCCAAACCTGCGACCTTGATGGCATCCTCGATGTTGGCCATACAGAACGGACACGCCGTCACGATCACGTTGGCGCCCGCGTCGGCTGCCATCTGGACTCGCTTCACGCCCA
>QIAH01000339.1 GCA_003225465.1 Acidobacteriota bacterium
AAAACCGGCAGCTAGTTCAATCGCGCCTAGAGTGGCAATTACACGCGCAATTTTCGCGAATCCTGGCAGCATATGGCCTCCTGGATGGAAAAGATCTGCGAAGGCTGTACACCAGGGGGAGAAATTCCCCGAGAGCCTTTCCGACGGGCCAATGACACTGCTAATGCTAGCACGTTCAAGTTCATTTCAGCCGCTACGAGCGATTGAGGCCCAAACAGTTCCCGGCTCTCTCAACTGCGCAATCAGTCGATCAGCCTCACAACCCTGGTTCGAGCGTAGTTGGTGAGATGGGGATGTTAAAACAGTTGAGGGGAAAGCAGCAGAAGACGAGCTGACTTCTCTTGTGGCATCGCAACAGTCGAGCTAGAGGCGAAGCCATCGGTAGACGACACCAAGAGCCGTCAATCCCAGCAATGCATAAGGCCACCAGCTGCGAATTTTCTTCCACTCTATCTGAAACCCGCTCCGAGTTGCTTCACAATTCTCCTCGCAGCACGGGTAACCACGACGGATTACGGGTGTAATGCCAACGAGTCCGCAATCTCGGTGAAACCCTGGCACGCTTTCTGTCATCCAAATCTGAAAGCCATCACTCAGATGAAGAGAGGGCGGCGCTGGAGCAATGCCCAACCCCGGCGCGGTTCTTCTTTGTCACTGACAAACATCCGTTCCGGGCAAACGTGCACTCTCAGTGTCGCGCAATGTGCAGAATACGACCGCCTGCAAAGGGAACTTCTCGGCGTGCTGGAGGTTCTTTGCAAGCTGGCGGCGGCGCAGCCGGAGGCTTTCAGCGCCGGGGATGCGGGAGCTGTTGACAACACGGATGCCAGCCCATTTAGAAGACAATTCCGCGTAGTCGGATTCGCGCTTGTTTTACGACCTACAATGGGAAGAGGAGCCTTCTCCATCATCCCTCCCAGAAGGATCGCTGGCGCTCTACATGCCCTTCAATTCGGCATGACAGCTCGTCATGCATGGTTCGACTCAATCTCTGTCCAATTGGTCGTATTTGCTGCACGCAATAGAATCCCCTCCCCAAATGCAGGTCCAATGTTGTGGCAATCCGTTGTCCTGATCTGATGGATCATCACCCGTATACTTGATTTTGATTTGTTGGGGTCGTTCCTCGCTGAGCGTGACAGTACAGTCCAACTGATAGGCTTTCGTTGTCGTTGTGAGGGTGCAACTCCTTCTTTCTCCCTCCGCCCAGTTTCCACTCGTGTGAACGACAGAACTTAAAGTGTGCGGGAACCAGCTCGTGTAGGTACCGCGCATTCCGAATACTACGATGCCGACGCCAGCAGCGATCTTCAGAAGCATCTCCAGCCCAGAACCATCGATGCCGCTGAATCAGTGAATGACTTCCCCAAGCGCTTCGTGGATGAATTCTTGGAAGGTTCGAGAATGAGATCGGCCATTAAGGTCCCGTTGTGCGACCACTCCGCAATGCTGGACTGCGAAATAGTAGAGCGGTCGTTCGCGATGGGACCACCTATCTTTCGGACATCGGTGCCAGACCAAACTTGAGAGGAATCGAGATTCGAAACAATGAGGGTGCGCCCGAGCGTCCGCCAAACTGCCGAATGGAGCCCTCCCCCAAGAGAGTCAGCATTCGGTGCGGAACTCGGGCGGGTCCCAAGAAGGGTAAAAAAGGCCTTACAAGATGCGCTTTATGGCGATTGAAGCCAAACAGTACTGCTAGCCCGTGACATCCCGAATCCGCTTGACCCAGCCAGCCAATCGCCAATAGAGTTTTCCGCTGGGAGGGCTCCCCCCAATGACACCGCCTCCCTGCGACAGACACAAGAACTTGGAGATGGTCCCATTCGGCCAGACACTCATAGATGTCTGCCCGGTCCCGAGTTGCGGTCGGTGCCACGACGACCAAGGTTATTTTGAAGTTGTCGATGGCAAGCTTGTGCGAGGACAGATCGCCGACACAAACAAGTTTGTTGTAGCAGCTGAAAGAATGGTGAATGCCTTCCGCGCCAGGGCAGGACCCTAGGCGCTCTTCTGTCGATCGCGAATTGGCCATGGCTTGCTCTCTAGCTTCAGCAGCTCCTCAAGGTCTGCCGCCAGGACCTTCAACCTTTCAGGGTCCTTCTCGTCAGCAAAGGCTTTGATCAGGGCGCGAATACGCTGTTCGTGCTCGAAAGCCAACACAATGCCTCGATTCGAGCAGCGGGGAAACAGGGAGAGGTCTGAAAAGAATAACCTGAATAACGTCTGTGATGGAAGCACACGTTTCTTCTCGACCGCAACGGTGTATCCCGCAGTCGGGGCGAACTACTGTCTCATCAGCGTAAAGGCGCTATGCCACTACTGGATTGAACTGGCCGCCTGTGAGAAGACAGTGTTGGTGTTAGAGCCGATGAGCCGTATTGTGCCTACAACAATGACGAGGATCACAGCCAGCATTACGGCATATTCGGCGATGTCCTGCCCTTGATCGTCGGCCCAGAGTTTGGATAGCAAAAACATAAGTCTCCTTCTGAGGTCACATTATCCAGCGGGAAGAGGATTGTGAAGCGGGGGGCGAACACGACCGACACACAATCAAAGACAAGAGCGTTTCGACGGTGGCTCCGGTCTGGAGCATTTGAATCATTTGCTCGACAGTGAATCCAGCCTGCTCGCCCGCTAGGACCAACTTCTCAATTGCGGTCATTATTTTGGGCTGTTCCACAAAATCACTCACGGAAAGCTACCGGATAGCACCGCGAAACCAAGATGAGAGTGGCTCCGCCGCGCATCGGCTGTGACATTGGCTAGCCTACGAAAATTGGATTCGATGGTCTGTAATCTGCGCCACTATGCTCACTAGGTCCAGTCGGGGAACCCCAGTTGATCTCTCTTGAGGACCCGCAAGCTCCGAATCGCATCATCTGGCGCTGTCCGCTCTTCTTGACAGTTTTTGGCAGTGCTCAGTGCCTGCAACCTGTTAAAAATAGCCGCTTCGGCTTCGTTCAATTTCGGGAAGAGTTTGGTGTTGTCGGCTTCCATCATCGCCGCCAGATAAAGTGTCTGCCATACATGAAAGTACA
>QIAH01000145.1 GCA_003225465.1 Acidobacteriota bacterium
CATCGTGGGCCCAGGAACCTGCATCGTTGGGCAGAACGCCGCGGTGGCGTAGGGAACAAACGTCGCCGAGGAACTGGCGCATCCGTAGCCCCAGGAATAAATCTGAGCACCGTCGGGCTGCGAGATGTACCCCTGATTCGCAACCAGGTTGAACGTGGACGATCCGCCCGCGCTGGCCGTGATTCCGGGAACCGCAGCCTGCGCCGTACCCGTGAGCAGCAAAGCCACCGCTACCATCACGACTGCCGCCAGCCGTGTTACCGCACTCCGTGTTTTCTCATTCACGTGACTCATAGCTGCTCTCTCCTACGGGGTAACGACTACTTCTGTCATCAGGCCGCCGAAGTTCTCGGCGTCGTTCGACAGATGGTCAAGGTTCGGGGTGTAGAGGAAGTAAGTGCCGGGGGGAACACTGGCACTATCCAGAATCACATCCAGCGACTCTCCGCCGCCCAGCGTGATCGAGTTGGTAGTGACGTACATGTTGTTGCCGGCCTGATCGCGCAACAACTTTGCGTTGAAGCCCACCAGTTGCATCGGAATACCAAGGGAAGCAAGTGTCTGGTACTCGGTGACGTCCAAATCAGCGATGCGCAGCAGGGCACGTTGCGCCTTGCCGCCCGGACCACCGCTCTTGCTCAGTGTCACCAGAGTTGGCAGCGGTTGCGAATACCGCGTTCTGCCGTCAGAGTCTTCCGTTCCAATGGCGTTCGGGGCTGCAAAAGCATCACCCGATGGAGTCCCCGGGCTGCCAGCGGAACTGGCTGCACCCCCGGCGGGACCACCGCTATAGCCCGGTACGCCCACTGTGTCGGGATAGCTGCGGCCATTCAGCAGGAAGTACTTGTCTTTCATGTCGGCGAACCCTTCCGGGTTGAACGTCATGCCGACAAAGTGGAAGTTGGGATCGAATCCGTGAATCTGAATGGGCACGTCGATGTCGTAGCGCGTGCTGCCATCGCCATCGTTGTAGGCATACTTGAAATTCGTCCCGTCGTTATAGGTACCCTGAATAACTCCCGTGTTCACGGCGGGGATTGGAGCGGAGCAGAGGATGTCAATCGAGCCAGCAGTCGAGCTATACGTGTAGCCTGCCGCTGGGGCGGCCCCTGTACCCTGGCACGCCGTGCGCAAATCGTTCTGCTGCCACTGGGTTGCAGTAAAGAGCTGCGTGCCCGACGGCACACGGTTCTGGCGCGGCCGCACATAGAGTTGGCCAACCATGCCCATCTGCAAGTGTTCGGGCGGTGTGATGTGGCAATGCCAGAAGTAGGTACCGGCATCGGGCGCCACATAGTAATAAGTCGCGCTGCCGCCGATGTTGATCGCCCAGGTCGCGTCCGGGACACCGTCGTAATACGAGGATGCGTTCGGGTAGCCGTGGAAGTGGACCGTGTGCTGCTCGAACAGGTCGGGGCGCATAATCATGCCCACGTTGCTTAGGGTCAGGAAAAATTCGTCGTCTTCATCGAAGGCCATCAGCGGAGCAGGAATGTTTCCGTTGATCACGCCGATGTTCATGATGTCGCCAGGATCAGCCACCGCAGCGTTGAGGGCGACCGGCTTGTTGGGATCGTAGGCCGGATCGCTGCCGAGAGACGAGATGCCTGCGGCTCCTGCTGTCGGACAGCTCGCGGGCGATGCCGGTCCGCACACGCTGGGAAGGTCGGGGCTGTTGTAGTAGCGATTTACGTCTGGACCCGACGCGGGATGGTAGGTGTTGTTGAAATCGGCTGCGAACAGCGTCCCCGGCTGGCCCTGCATGATTAACTCCATGCCGGAGAGCGGACCGAAGGAGAACATGAAGGTCTGGTTCCCGTCCGCTTCCGTCATGTAGCCGTCACCGCCCGAGATCTCCTGGCACTTTACGGTTCCGCCATTGAGCACGTAGGGAGGGTTCTGGCCGGAACTTGCCGTGCCATTGAAGTGCACTCCGCCCACCGTCTCCGCTGTAACGACTGGGCCCGTATATGCGGGTTCCGCGGCTTCGGTCAAAGGAGCGCCGGTTGTATTCGCGGTATTTAAGGGGTTGTAAATCGCGGTGGGATGCAACGGTGTCGTTGTCGGACACTGCACCCGGAACGAACCGCCTCCCTGAGAGGTCGTCCCATTGCCACCTGGGCCGGTCGGGCCGATCCCAACCTGAGCACTGGCGCTTATTGTCGCAAGGCAGACGAGAACTATCGGCAACCAAACCTGGAGAGACTTTTTCATGGCCGTGCGGCCTCCTTCTGGACGAGCGGACGCGACCCGCGCCGCGCTTCGATAAGTGAGAAGTGGGATCAGGGACAGGAATTCTGCGCACGCCGTTCGCTGCGGTCTGCACATCCTGAAGTCGCTGCCTTTTATCTTGTTCCCCACGTGTTCACTAACGGTGAGCAATCAACCCTCTTCTTGAAGACAGTCTGGCGCACTGAGCCACACGGTCCTCCACAGAACAATTCATGTCTGGGGGATGCTGCTTTTAGTGTTTATTCATTAGTCATGCGAGCACAGGACGAGAAACAGCCTGCTTCGCATTTTCTTGGGGGAGATTGCTTTGCCAAGGGGGGAACCCGGCGTAGAACTCTCGACACTCTAGGGAACATCCACCAAACTGTCATCATCTAGATGAATGAGATTTTCTAAAAATCTGGAAAATGTCTTTCCGGGCTTGAGTCTCCTGAGGTTGGGAGGGCATGATTTCATTTTGCTCTTAGAACGCGATGCCATTCCTGACCCTTACTTCTCAATACCATCCACCCCGGGGAAGGCCCGATTCACGAGCATACGGAACAGCACGTCGTTGAGCCCGGCTCTCTTTGTGGGTGGGCTCTTCCCTTCCTCTTTATTACTTCTCTTGGTGCGAACCAGACCCACGCTCTTCCAGAGTACCGACACCAACTCACTCTGCCGCTTCACTCCGACCTTCTCAAACAAGTGCTGGATATGTGTCCGGCCGGTAGATCGGCGAATAGCCAGCTGCTGGCAAGACTCGTCCAGCGTCTTGCCCTCCATTAGTAAATTGGCGACCCTAGCCTCGGTCTGAGTGAGACCGTACAGCTGTCGCAAGTCGGTCTCCGCCGCCTCCACTGAGAGCTCCGGGTCCATCACAAACACCAAGACCGACGGAGCGGCACTGTCATCGGAAGCGACCGCCGACTTGGTCGAGCGAATGTATACGGGCAGGGGCCTTTTGCCCGAAGGCCGGGTCACGGCAATCACACCAGGCTGGCTCACCTTACCTGCAGCAGCATGGATGTGGGCTCTCTGCAGGAGCTCACTGAAAAGCGGACTCGATCCTTCCTGCGCTTGCAATACGCCCCCCGAACTCAACTTGAGACCGTCATTGGCGGCCAGCATCTGATCGAAACTTCGATTGCTCATGAGGAGCAGCCCGGAGGCGGTCGTCACCGCCAGCCCGATGTTCAGAAGATTGAGTGCTTCCAGACCGGCCATGAGAAGGTGCAAAGGCCTCTCGTTTTCCTTTGCCAGAAGTTCGGTAATCTCGCGCGAATAGTCCGTTTCCATTTTGGCGAGAGCTCGCGCGCAAAGCGATGGGTTCTCGCAGCCTCCCTTGGATTCCCACGCGCCGCAAATGGGACACTTTAGATCGTCGGGTGGGCATCCCCGGAACTGAAAGTGTCCGGAGGCTTATCTCTGCTCATCTTGTCCCTCGCCAAATTCCGACCGCTGTGCCGCTCTCCGTACCTAGCGTCGGGCTGGAACGGCCGCTTGTCATCATTTATTCAGATGAGAACGTTCGCAAGACTTTGTGATTTCCATTACCGAGACGAGCTTCCGCTATGAGCCGCAGATTTGAGTTCGTGCGCACTTGACAAAGTTTCGGGCCGGTGTATATTTATGACTGTTAGTCGTGTTTGATTATAAGTCATTTACGGTTCTTGGTCGCATATGCAGAACAAATCCGAGTTCGCCGGCCTGCTGGAAATCCTGGCGTCTGAAAACCTGCCGCACTTGCAAGGCATGGGCCGGCGCGAGCGCCGTGCTGCTGAAACTCGCTTGCGCCTGTTTCGCTGTGCTCTTCAACTATTCGCCCAGCGTGGGTTCCCTAACGTCACGGTGGAAGACATCACGGAAGCTGCCGATGTTGGCAAGGGCACTTTCTTTAATTACTTCGAGAGCAAGGACGATGTCCTCGGCGTGATGGCGGAAATACAGTTAGGCAAAGTCCGCGAAGCCCTGCAACAGGCTCGCGCCGGAAAGCGCTCCATCCAGGCGATTTTGTCTCATCTATTCGAGCGGGTTGGCGAAGAACCGGCGCGCAGTCCTGAACTCGCACGCGCCCTCCTGTCTTCATTTCTGGCGAGCGATCGCATTCGTCAGTCGCTGGCTCGCAATATGGCGGAAGGCCGCCAAATGGCCGCGGAGATTATCGAATTTGGACAGCAACGCGGCGAGATCAACCCCAAGCTGAAGAAGGACCAAGTGGCACTTCATCTCCAACAAGCGTTTCTGGGGACGCTTCTCCTATGGTCTCTGCGAGGTGAGTCCAAATTGCAAAAGGCTACGGAAGCGAGTTTTCAGCATTTTTGGAGAGCAATTGCGGATTGAGAGTGCAAGGAATGAAACGAGCTCTTTACGTCTTCGGAGTCTCTGTATGGATAGCGGCCTGCGGAATAAGTGCGCCGGCTCAGGAATTTGGTCCTTACCGGCTCACGTTGCGCGACGCCATTGAGAAAGGATTGAAGGCCAATCTATCGGTTCTGGTGGCCGATACCCGCGTCGAGGAATCCCAAGGCACTCGTACGCGACGATTATCGGCGGCGCTACTACCACGCGTTCGTTCGCAGAGCTACGCCAACCTTCAAAATCGCAACCTCAGGGCTTTCGGAATCTCCGCCCCAGGATTCCCCACGGTGGTCGGGCCATTTTCAAACTACGATTTTCGGGTTTCCGCCGAGCAAAACATCGTCGATCTGCAGAGTTATCGCAATTGGAAGGCGAGCGACCTTGCCCTCGAATCGAGCAAGCTGGACTACCAGGACGCGCGTGACCTGATCATCCGCTCTATTGCCAGTCTCTATTTGGGGGCGCAATCGGCGGCCGCTCGGGTGGATGCGGCTCAATCGCGAGTAAACGATTCGCAGGCTCTCTCTCAACTGGCAAAAAGCAAGCACGATGCTGGGACAGCGACCGGCGTAGATCTTTTGCGTGCGCAGGTGCAGCTTGCCAATGACAAGCAGGCACTGCTGGCCGCGCAGAATCAATACAAGCAGTCCTTGCTGATTCTGGCTCGCAACCTTGGCATGAGCCCGGGAACTCCTCTCGAGTTAGCGGAGCCGTTGCGTTTTCAGCCTTTGGCTCTTCCCCACGCGGAAACTGCTATCCCGTCGGCTCTCCTGGCGCGCTCCGACTATCTGTCACTGGCAACGCAGCGCCGCGAATTGGCTGAGCAGCAGCGCGCCAGTCATGCTCGCTACTTTCCCAAGCTGAGCATCAACGGTAACTATGGCGGGCTGGGTCGCAGCATCGGCGGCATACAAGGCACTGGGCTCATCCAGGGGCAAATCGACTTCACCTTATTCGATCGTGATCGCCAAGGCGAGGCCGAGGAAATCGCGAGCCGTCTCAAGCGCATCGATGACCAGATTGCCGACCTGCGGCACGGCGTCGAACAAGACATCCGCGAAGCGCTCCTGAATCTTGAATCCACTGCAGAAGAGGTCGGCGTCGCGCAGGAAGGTCAGGAACTGGCGCAGCGCGAACTGCAACTTACTCAGGATCGCTTCCGCTCAGGCGTTACCAACAATGTCGAGGTCGTCACCGCCCAGGACGAACTGGCTCGGGCGGAGGAGAACTACATCCTCGCGGTCTCGAGCTACGTCGACGCAAAGTTCGCGTTGGCGCGCGCCCAGGGCGGTACTGAGAAAAACATCAATGAATATCTGGGGAACCCGTAAATCTTCAGGGGCGGACCGGCACGCCCATACCGGCCGCGAGGCGTGAACATGAAACGACGATTACCAATTCTCATCATACTGGCAGCGGCGGTGGCTGCGGCAGCGTACTTCTACCCTCGCTTCAGGAAAAAACCTCAGGCGGAGAATGAGATCGTGCTGTCCGGAAACATCGAGGCGCACGAGAGCCTGGTCAGCTTCAAGGTTCCGGGCCGCATCATCGAGTTGCCGGTCGAAGAAGGCCAATCGATTGCTGCCGGAGCACTGCTTGCGCACCTGGAAGATGCGGACTACCGGCAAAGAGTGCGGATCGATGAGGCCGGCGTCCACGTGCGGAAATCCAATCTGGCCTTGACCCTTGCCGGAACGCGCGAACAGGAAGTCAAAGCCGCGGAGCAAAACATGCTCGACGCGAAAGCCGATCTGCAGCAGAAAAAGCTCGATTATGAGCGAGCTCAGCGACTCTACACCGAAGACGCAATCTCTGCGCAAGACCGCGATCTGGCCGACACTGCCCTCAAACGTTCCCAGGCAACATTTCAGGCGACAGAGCAGAAATACAGCGAGGCCCGCGAAGGAAGCCGCAAGGAAGACATTGCGATTGCACAGTCGAACCTGAAGGAGGCAGCGGCCAACCTCGGCATGTCGCGGGTCAACCTTGATTACACAACTCTGCGCGCACCTTCAGCGGGCGTCATTACCGTGCGGCAAGCGGAACTGGGAGAAGTTGTTGTGCCCGGAACACCGGTCGTCACACTGGCGGACCTGGATCATATATGGCTGCGTGCGTATCTCGCTGAAACCGATCTGGGGCGCGTTCGGTGGGGACAGAATGCGGTCATTACGACGGACACCTATCCCGGCAAGCAGTATCACGGCCGTGTGTCGTTCATTGCGTCCGACGCGGAATTCACTCCAAAGAGTGTGCAAACCTACAAAGAGCGGGTCACGCTTGTCTATCGCATCAAGATCGATATCGATAATCCCAATCACGAACTGAAGCCGGGGATGCCCGCCGATGCGCACATCACGTTAGTCTCCAACAATGCTCCTTCACAGCAACACACTGGACCTCGCAAGTAATGGCGGCAAACTCCCAATCCGCAGTCATCGCCGAAGGGCTTACAAAGAACTTCCCGGGAGTGCGGGCGGTAGATCATCTCAGCTTTGAAGTCCATGCTGGAGAAATTTTCGGGCTCGTTGGCCCGGATGGAGCGGGCAAGACGACTACCCTTCGGATGCTCGCAGGAGTCATGCCGCCGGATGAGGGTAGTGTGGTGGTCGCGGGCTCGGATGTCATCCGTGACCCGGAAGGCGCCAAACATCACCTCAGCTACATGCCGCAGCGTTTTGGCTTGTACGAGGACCTCACGGTCGATGAGAACATCCGCTTTTACGCCGATCTGTTCGGCGTGAAAAAAGCAGAACGCGACCAGCGCGCCACCCAATTGCTCCAGGCGGCCGGCATGGGTGAGTTTCGCAAGCGTCTTGCCGGCAAGCTTTCTGGCGGCATGAAACAGAAGTTAGGCTTGGTCTGCGCGCTGATTCATCGGCCTAAGGTGATATTGCTCGATGAGCCCACCACTGGCGTCGATCCCGTCTCTCGGCGCGATTTCTGGCGCATTCTTTATGAACTGATCGCCGAAGGTGTCGCGATCCTTACCTCTACAGCTTACCTGGACGAGGCCGAGCGCTGCCATCGCGTGGCCTTACTTCATCAGGGGAAGTTGCTGTTCTGCGATACGCCCAACAATCTGAAATCCAAGCTCGGGAAAGGCGTGCTTTCTGTGATCTCGCCCGAACCACTTCGCCTGCGCGCGCAGTTCGAACATGCCGAGGGAATCTCGAGCCTGGTAGTCACCGGCGATGGACTCCACGTGGTGGTGGACGATGCACGCCGCCGCATTCCGGAATTTGAGGCGCGGATGAAGGAGGCGGGTATTCCCTTCGAGGCCATCCACCAGGTCACGCCTACCATTGAGGACCTGTTTGTGGATGCGGTCACGACTGGAGCCGAGGAGGTGCATCGTGCACAACGGTAACTCGGTCGCGATCGAAGATCTTGTAAAGCGCTTCGGCGATTTCGTGGCCGTGGACCATATCAGCCTGGAAACACGGAGGGGCGAGATTTTCGGATTTCTCGGACCGAATGGTGCGGGAAAATCGACCACCATTCGCATGCTATGTGGACTGCTGACGCCTACATCTGGCCGTGCGATCGTAGCCGGCTACGACGTCAGCCGCGAACCGGAAGCCGTGCGCCAGAACATCGGCTACATGTCGCAGAAATTCTCTCTGTACAACGACCTCAAGGTCATCGAAAACATCCGGCTGTTCGCCGGACTCTATGGTGTACCGTCCGACGCGCTGAAGCAGCGCATCGAGTGGGTCCTTGAGATGGCTAACCTCAAGGGGCAAGAAAATCTGATTGTCGGCACGCTGCCTGGCGGCTGGAAGCAGCGCCTGGCGCTGGGCTGTGCGGTGCTGCACAAACCGCCAATCCTTTTTCTCGACGAACCCACCTCCGGAGTAGATCCGATTTCGCGACGCCGGTTCTGGGATCTGATCCATGCGATGGGCAGTGAGGGAGTCACCGTCTTCGTCACCACTCACTACATGGAGGAAGCAGAGTACTGCAATCGGCTGGCGCTGATCTTTCGCGGCAAGATGGTGGCCTTGGGGACGCCCACGGAACTCAAACAGAAATCGATGAAGGGCGAGTTGCTTCTGGTGGAATGCGAACCTCTCGGACCAGCCGTCGAAGCCTTGCAGTCGGCTCCGAACGTTCTGGACGCCGCCGTATTCGGCAACGCTCTGCACCTGGTCGTTCGCAATGCGGATAGCGCAATCCCCGAGGTAAAGCAGTATCTCGCAGATCATCAGATCGCATTGCAGCGCATTGAGAAAATTCGCCCCACCCTGGAGGATGTCTTCGTCTCGCTTACCACTGAGCATGACCGCGGAAAGGAGCAGAAGGCCTCATGAGCCTCACTCGACTCCTTGCGGTTGCGAGCAAAGAAATTCTGCAGATCCTACGCGATTCTCGCAGCTTGATCATCGTGCTGATCATGCCGGTCATCCTTGTCTTGTTGTTCGGCTATGGCGTCAGTCTCGACCTGAAGCACTTGCCGATCTATGTGTATGACCGCGACGGCAGCCAGCAGAGCCAGGATCTTCTGAAGCGGTTTCAGGCCGGCGACTATTTCCAAATCGTACACGTCGCCAAAAGTTATGCGGAACTTCCGCGAGCGCTCGACAATGGTGACGCGAAGATGGCGGTCGTGATTCCCTGGGACTTTTCCAACCGGTTGCACGATGGACGTCCCGTCCTGGTTCAGGCGCTGGTGGATGCCACGGATGACAACACCGCAAATGTTCTCATTGGCTACGCGCAAGCAGTCGTGCAGGGATATTCCTCCGATGTACAGGTCGATTGGCTTCGCGATCGTGGGCAACTCGCGGGTGTCACCCCGCTGCGCGTGCAAACGCGGACCTGGTACAACGAGGATCTGGAAAGCAGCGCCTTCATCGTTCCGGGCGTGCTCGCTTTGGTCATGTCGGTGATCGGCGCGTTTCTTACGTCGCTCACCATTGCACGCGAGTGGGAACGCGGCACGATGGAGCAGTTGGTATCAACTCCAGTCACGCCCCTGGAGATCATGATCGGCAAGCTCGTGCCCTACTTTGTAATCGGGATGCTTGACGTTATCGTCTGCGCGCTGATCGCCGTGCTCTGGTTCCACGTTCCCTTCCGCGGGTCGTTTGTCACGCTGCTGTTCAGCTCCGCCATGTTCATGGTCGTTGTTCTGTCGCTGGGATTTTTCATCTCGGTGATCGCGAAGAATCAGCTCGCCGCCAGCCAGGTTGCGCTCCTGGCTACTTTCCTGCCGGCGTTTCTCTTGTCGGGCTTCTTATACGCGATCGAGCAGATGCCGGTGGTTCTGCAGGGCATCACTCGGATTCTACCGGCGAGATATTACGTTTCCGTGCTCAAAAAGATCTTTTTGAAGGGAACGCCAACGGCGCTGCTCTATACCGATCTCGTACCGCTGGCAATTTTCACGCTGGTGCTGGCGTTGCTTGCCACCCGCTCCTTCCACAAGCGGCTGACCTAGGAGAGATCATGCTGGCGCGCCTCAAACAAATGCTGATCAAGGAATTCATCCAGGTGTTTCGCGACAAACGCACCCGGTTCGTCCTGCTTGGCCCGCCCATCATCCAGATGCTGGTGTTCGGTTACGCTGCGACATTCGAGATCCATCACGTGCCAACGGCCGTGCTCGACCTGGATCACAGCCAGGAAAGTCGCGAACTCATCTCCCGATTCACCTCGAGCCCTTATTTCGACGTTCAACATCAACTCACGGATTACCGCCAGGTTGGAGATCTCATCGATAGAGGTGACGTCACAGTGGCGCTGCGAATCAATGCCGGTTTCGCGCAGAACTTTCGCAAGGGACAAACCGCGCCCGTGCAGGTGATCGTCGATGCGACAAACTCGAATACTGCCCTGATCGCGTCCGGCTACATCAACCAGATTGCGCTGGGTTTCGCCAAGGATTACCAGCAGGACCGAATTCAGAGAATCTCTCCGCAGATGATCTCGATCATGCCTTCTGTCGAACTCGAGCAGCGGCCCTGGTACAACCCTGACTTGCGGAGCCGTTGGTTTTTTGTGCCGGGTATCGTCGGCAGTCTGACTCTCGTGCTGGTCGTCACGTTGACGGCCTTCGCAGTGGTGCGCGAACGAGAGATCGGCACACTGGAGCAGATTATGGTGACGCCGATCCGCCCCATCGAATTCATCCTGGGCAAGACTCTTCCCTTCTTCCTGATCGGCCTGTTCGATGTTTCGCTGATCGCTACGGTCGGAACGCTATGGTTCCAGGTTCCGTTCCGCGGACAAATCACTGTGCTGTTTATGGGTGCCATTCTGTTTCTACTGTGCATGCTGGGCGTCGGACTCCTCATCTCGACGGTCTCCGCCACTCAGCAACAAGCCATGGTGACATCTTTCTTCTTCATTATGCCCGCCGTGACCTTCTCCGGCTTTGGATTTCCCATCAGCACCATGCCGCAATGGCTGCAATATCTCACCTATCTCAGCCCGTTGCGATATTTCCTCGTGGTCCTGCGCGGCACTTACCTGAAGGGCGTCGGCCTCGACATTCTCTGGCCTCAAATGATGGCGATGCTGGCGCTCGGTGTGGGGCTGCTCACGGTTGCGATCCTTCGCTTTCACAAAGCGCTCGACTAACGGTGCGACTGCTCGAACTTGCAACCGAAAACGAAGAAGCCTGAAATTCTTTCAGGTAATATTTGCGTGGAAGCGTGCCATGAAGTCGTCGTTTATTGTTCTGTTGCTGTTCGCCACTTTCTCCTTTGCGCTGAAATATGGTTCTCTGTATTTTCGACGATTCGTCCGTGCGACTTCCATCTGCACTAGCGCTGACTCGATTGCCGCACAACCAGCGTGGGCGTGATTAATACCCTCCTGATTCTTGGCTTGCGTTTGGCGCCAATTTGCTCCATCAGGAGTTCCGCCGCCTGCCTCCCGATTTGCACCGTGCCCTGATCCACGGTCGTGAGAGGCACGGCTAAAAAATCTGAGTAATGCACGTTGCCCGCACCGACCACTGCAATATCTTGTGGAATCTTCAGGCCCGCCTCCGCAATCGCCCGCATCGCCCCAATCGCCACCGGATCGTTGTAGCAGAACACTCCATCGGGAATGGGTGGTTGCTGCAGCAACTTGCGCATGGCGCTGTAGCCGGAGCTATCCACGTAGCGTGCCCCAACGATGTAGCGCGAAGTCACCGCCAGGTCATGTTTCTGGAGAGCATGCCGATAGCCAGCCATCCGGGCGGACGCAATCCCAATCTTGGGACCACGCAAGTGCGCGATTCGAGTGCAACCCCGTGCGATCAGGTGACTGGTCGCTAATTTTCCGATGGCTTCGTTATCAGCGCCTACAAAGCTGGCCGGCACGCCGGGAATTGGTCGATCGATCAACACCAATGGAACCTTTCTAGCGAGAATCCCCTCGAACAGATCGGAACTCGACTGCGCAGAAGCTGCGATCAGCCCGTCCACCTGCCGAGCCATCAACGCGTCCGCTTCGTTTTTCTCCAGGTCCGGATCTTCTTCGAAGTACGAAATGATGACGTGATATCCGTGTGGCCGAACCGTCTCCGCAACCGCCTTCGCGACTTCCGCAAAAAAAGGATGAGTGAAGTCTGGGAGCAGTAACCCGATGGTAAACGTCCTTCTCGTGACCAGGCTGCGCGCGATCCAGTTGGTCTGATAGTTCAGTTCCTTGGCGCGCTGCAGCACGCGCTTGCGCGTAGCTGCGCTGATTTTCCCCTGGTTGCGAAGGACTTTGGAAACGGTTACGACGGATACGTTCAGTCCCTTGGCGATATCCAGCATCGTCACCGGCATGGCGGCGAGAATACCACGGCAGCCCACTTACGCCTTCGCCAAAGGCCTATGTTTTTTCCATAATTTGTTCGTGAAGTAATCGATTTTCGTAGCAAGATAATCGTTAACTCTTCTTTGCTTAACAATCAGACTGTCCTGCTTCAGAGCGCACGCCGAGGCTCGCACGCTCGATCCTGACTTTGGGCTACGTATCTTTAATCTTGGCAAAACTAAGCTGAAGATGCATGACAATGCAGATGCCGTGCGCTACCTGCAGCAGGCGGCCGAGATGAATCGCGACGAAGCGTGTTCTATCTGCTGGCAAGCGCACTGCGTGCCACGGGACGGGATGAGGAAGGAAAACTTGCGTTGCGGCGCGTCGGGGAACTGCACACCAATTCCATCGAACTGGATCGCAAGATGCACGAGTCCATGGTGCTGGAGCGCGATAGTAGCGCCGCCGTCTCGGCGGCTATTGGAAGTTCGCACGACCACCCCGGCGAGGGCGAGACGCCCTCACGACAGCCGGCAAGATGCCGGCGCTACATTCACGACGTGGATTCGACCTTGGCAGGCTCGCTTCGCTAGACTGTGCGATGGATGCTCATCCCACCGGCCTCGATCCTCGAAACGCGTAGTACACGATGTAGACGTAGCAAACCGCGGGCAGAATAAATGCGCGATGCAAGCCGATGTGGTCTGCCAGAAAACCCATGCCCAGCGGAATGACCGCTCCCCCGACGATTGCCATGATCAGCAATCCCGACCCGTCTCCCGTGAGCGACCCCAGTTCTGCAATGCCCAGCGTGAAGATGCTCGGAAACATCACGGAATTGAATAAGCCCACCAGGATGATGCTCCACATCGCGAGATGACCAATGCTGACAATCGACGTGAACACCAGCGCACAGGCCACGATGGCGGCAATTCCCAGAACTGTCCCCGTGCGAACTTTCTGCAAGACTGCCGATCCGATGAATCTCCCGATCATGGCGCCCAGCCAGTAGAGCGAAACGTATTTCGCGGCTGCCAGTTCACTAATGTTGCCGATGTTCGCCTGGCTGAAGTAGTTGATCAGGAAACTGCCAATGGAGACTTCCGCTCCCACGTAAAGGAAAATTCCAACCACGCCGAGCACCAGGTGCCGGAACCGCCAGAGGCTCTGGAGCGCGCTCCGATCGTGTTCGTGATGTTCGGCTTGCGGCATGGGCGGCAGCTTGAACATCGAGATCGCTGCGCCCAGCAAGATCAGCGCCAATCCGATGATCAAGTAGGGCAGCTTCACGGAAGAGGCTTCCTGCACGCGGTACGCCTGTAACGCAAGAGGCGGCATCTGCCGGACAGCATCCATACTCTTCGAGGCTGCACTCAGGATGAGATATCCCCCGAGATAGGGCGCGATCGCCGTGCCCAGTGAGTTGAAAGCCTGCGCCAGATTTAGCCTGCTCGAGGCAGTTTCTGGAGGACCGAGCACCGCGACATACGGATTCGCGGCCACTTGCAGCGCGGTGATTCCGCCCGCCAACACCATCAGTGCGCCTAGAAAAAGCGCGTAGGACGGCACCATCGCCGCCGGAATAAACAGCAACGCCCCGATGCCCATGACCACCACGCCGATCACCATGGTGCGCTTGTATCCGACCCGGTCGATCAACTTCGCAGCCGGAAGCGAAAACAAGAAGTAGGCGAGAAAAAATGCCGACTGGATCAAGCTCGCCTTCGCGTATTTCAAATCGAAGATCGATTTCAGGTGTGGGATCAGGACGTCGTTGAGTACCGTGACAAATCCCCACATGAAAAACAGGGAGGTTACGACCGCGAGCGCAGCCTTCCGGGAGGAAGTCTGAGCTGCGCCCGGGGCCGCCGAAGTGTTTGCGCTGACAATCGCCATGGTGAGTGCGGAGGAGCCGGGCGTTCGTTTAGCGGAAAATAAACGAGGCAGGCATCATATCACCTGGAGCGAGAACAATTGAGCTACTTCCTTGATGAGGGTTATCGCTTATCTTATGAGATATAACGTTTACTTCACACTTGACATTTTTCTTTGTCTTCCAGCACACTTTCGCGGGTTCACTGTACTATCTCAGGTTCCAAGATGCAGACAGATCATGGCTTGCCTCGTCAGGCCGCGCCCCTGAGATTTGACAGAGTCATACAATCGCTACGTTCAATTTTCCCGAGCTGCAAAGGTTGAAATGAGCAAGGCTTGGTTGTCGGCAATTCTGCTGCTTATTGTGCTTAAGCCATTTTCATTTTCGACTGCTCAAACCGCATCAGTGGTGGTATTCAGTGAGCCAGGATTTCCTTCCGCCGATTCTTCGCTTCCCTCCCCCGACCAGATTTCTGCGGCGTTCCCAGATGCAAAGTTGGTCCACGCGCAAGAATTAGGGGAAGCCTTGATCTCGCCCGCAAGCCGTTTACTTGTGCTGCCTTTCGCTTCAGCGTTTCCAGAGGCAGCATGGACGGACATTCAAAGGTTCGTCGATCGGGGTGGAAATCTTCTGGTGATCGGCGGACGACCGTTCACCCGGTCTGCGTTCCACGACGCCAAGGGCTGGCATCTGCGCGACTACAGCGTGCGTTTTACACGCGCCCTGATGATTGACCAATACGAACCAACGCCGGGCTCCCAGGGCCTCACCTTCCAGGGCAATCCAGACCTCCCTCTCGAGCTTCCGCATTTCGATTGGCGCGAGGCCTTCAGTCCCGTCATTCGGCTGAGTGCCGTGGACCTCTACCATCGTGGCGGAGCTGCCGGCTCGCTCGATGCCCACGTCGATTCGATCGTCTGGGGCATGAAAGACGGGCGCAAGCTTGCCGCTCCGGTGATCGAAATCGACCACCTCCGCAATGGCTTCGATGGTGGCCGCTGGGTCTTCATCTGCGCTGATCTCACACCCGAATTCTGGTCGCTCCCCGATGCTGCCCAGCGTCTCCGCACCTTATCCTCGCGCGCGCTGCTGGGAAGCGAGGAGTTCAGCGTGCGGCCTGTCTTCCCGTTATACGTGCCGGGTGAGCCTGTGGAGGTGAAGGTCGCGTGGCATGCGGCCCAACCATCGTCCTCCGCACTGCGTGCGAAGATCGCTATCTTTCCGCAAGACCGCCCAAGCGAGCGTTCGGAGATCGTCGCAGACGTCTCCTCGACCGAACCGTTTGTCGTGCCTGCGCCGAGCGGAAAGGGGCTCTACATCATCGATGCGCAACTCATCTATGGCAACGAGGTTCGCGCTCGCTACCGTTCCGGCTTCTGGATCCGCGATGAAGCTTATCTCCGCTCAGGTCCCCGTCTCAGCGTTAACAGCGACTACTTCGAGCGGGACGGCAAGCCCTTCGCGGTAGTGGGCACTACGTACATGTCCAGTGAAGCCCAGCGCTTGTATTTCGAATACCCCAACGTCTACGTCTGGAATCAGGAACTGGGAGACATCCAGACAGCAGGACTGAACATGCTTCGCACCGGCTGGTGGACGGGATGGGATAAGTTCTGCAACGAGAATGGCGAGCCTTACGAGTGGACCCTGCGAACACTCGAAGCTTACCTGATGACCGCACGCAAACATGACTTGCCGGTGCAATTCAACTTCTTCGCCTTTTTACCTGACGTGCTCGGAGGCGTGAATCCTTACCTCGACCAGGAGGCCGTTCGCCGGCAGCGCACGCTCATCACCTCCGTGGTCGCGCGCTTTCGCGACGTCCCTTTCCTGGCATGGGATTTCATCAATGAGCCCAGCATCTCGCAGCACCTGTGGACGATGCGTCCAAACGGAGACCCGATCGAACTCTCAGCCTGGAATGAGTGGTTGAATAAGCGTTACCCAGATCGCGCCGCGCTGGCTGCGGCCTGGAATCTCCCTGTCAGCACAGTTCAAGGAACCATTCCCCTCCCCGAGGAAATCGAATTCCAACAGCGTGGCGCCTATGTCGGCCACAATTCGCTCAAGGTTTACGACTTCTACGTCTTCGCGCAGGAAGTCTTCGCGAATTGGGTACGCGGTATGCGCGATGCCGTCCGCAACATCGGATCAAGACAACTGATTACCGTCGGCCAGGATGAGGGCGGCATCCAGGACCGTCTGTCGCCCGCGTATTGGGGACAGTACGTCGACTTCACCACCAATCACTCCTGGTGGCAGAACGATTACATCCTGTGGGATTCCTTACTCGCGAAGCAACCGGGCGAGGCCATGCTGATCCAGGAAACCGGGCTGCAACGAGAGCTCGATATGGATGAGATCGCTCGTCGCGATCCCGACCACGAAGCTTCCCTGCTCGAACGCAAAGTCGCAGCCGCGTTTGTGCAAGGCGCGGGTGCCATCGAGTGGCTCTGGAACACGAATTCCTACATGACGGAAAGCAACGAGACTCCCATCGGACTAATTCGGCCGGATGGCACCGAAAAGCCAGAGGCCACGGTCATGCGTGCCTATGCGGCCTTCGCGCGCTCGCTGGGTGATCATCTCCGTAGGCCGGAGCAGCCGGCGATTGCGCTGGTGACTTCGCAGGCGGCGCAGTTCTCGGTGCTTGGGGACCTGCAACTGGAGGCGCAACGCAACGCCGTTCGCGCCCTTGCCTATCACGACCACCTGACACTCTTTGCCGTCGCCGAAAACCAACTCGCGAAGCTCGGTTCGCCCACGCTGGCGATCCTGCCTTCTCCCCAATCGCTCACGGAAACGGCATGGCAGGCGCTTCTAAGATACGTCCAGGATGGCGGCAACCTGCTCATCACCGGCCCGGTCGATCGCGATGAACATTCGCATCGCGTGGCTCGTGCTGCGGAGTTGAAGCTAAGCGCCGAGGTCGAGCCCCTCATGTTTCACAACTCCGCTATCACTGTGAGCGGTCGCGCGATTCCACTCTCCTTCGATCAGCAAAAGCAGAATCTGGTCGAATCCTTGCGCTTCAGCGACGGCTCAACAATGAAAGAGTTGCCCTACGGCAGGGGCCGCATTTTCTGGGCTGCCTATCCGGTGGAACTCGCCGAAACAACCGATGCGGCCGCAGCCCTGTACAGCTAC
>QIAH01000340.1 GCA_003225465.1 Acidobacteriota bacterium
GAGAGCCGTGATGTAGTTGGCCAGCGCATCCAGCCAGACATAGATCACGTGTTTGGGATCGTCCGGCACCGGAATGCCCCAGGAAAACGTGCTGCGGCTGATGGAAAGGTCCTTCAGTCCACCTTTGACGAACGAAATGACTTCGTTGCGACGCGTTTCCGGGCGAATCCACTCCGGCTGTTCGGTATAGAGGCGCAGGAGCTTGTCGGCAAATGCCGAGAGCTTGAAGAAGTAATTCTCCTCGTGCACGGTTTCGGTGATGCGGCCGCACTCCGGGCAGGGCTCCCCCGGGCCGACGTCCACGTACATCTCGTCCGAAACGCAGTACTGTCCGGTGTAGCTGCCCTTGTAGATGTAGCCGTTCTCGCTGAGCTTGCGGAACAGGGCTTGCACGCTTTTCTTATGACGTTCTTCGGTGGTGCGAATGAAGTCGTCGTAGGTGAGGCCCATCCGATTCCACAGGGCGCGAAATTCTGCGGATACTTCGTCGGCAAACTGTTGCGGGGTCTTGCCGGCAGCAGCGGCGGCGCGCTCGATTTTCTGGCCGTGTTCATCCGTGCCCGTCAGGAAATAGGTGTCGTCGCCGAGCATGCGATGGCGGCGCGCAATGGTGTCGCAGGCAATGGTCGTGTACGCATGCCCGATGTGCGGACGGGCGTTGACGTAATAGATCGGGGTCGTGATGTAGAACTTTTTGCTCATGAGAAACGAAAATCTTTACCACAAAGGACACGAAGGTAGCACGAAGGATAACAGGACGCGCCTCCTTCGTGCTGCCTTGGTGTCCTTCGTGGTTAAGCTTTTTTGTCGGGCGCCGCCAGCAAATAAGCCTGCATCGCCTCTTGCATGACAGACTTCAACGGCACGTGCTTTTCTTCGGCGATGCGGCGGCAGTCTTCGTATTCGGGCGCGTAATTGGTCACAGTGCCGTTCATGCTGGCAATCTTCATGCGCACTTCACCCCAGGGAGTTGAGACCGGAAACCATCGGCGAGTGAGCGTGCTGCGCTGCTCCTGACGCTGTCGGACTCCCAGCGTGGTCGTCTCCGTGAACACAATCTTCGTAAGGCTGGCCGAGTCTTCCGGCTTGCACAAAATCGTCAGCAGTGTGCCAGGGCGGTTTTTTTTCATCTGTACCGGCATACTGAACACGTCAAGCGCACCTTCTGCCAGCAATCGATCCAGCACGTACCCGAACACCTGCGGGTTCAGGTCATCGAGATTCGCTTCCAGCACGGAGATGGTCTGCTGGTTCGTGTTCGCCGCGAGATGGGATGCCGCTTCACCAACCGTGAGGCGCACGACATTCGCGTGCCCGGGAAAATCACGGGTGCCCGCGCCGTAACCGCTCTTTTCGATCTTCATTTCAGGAAACGCGCCGAACCGCGTGGCCAAAGTTTTGACGATCGCGGCCCCTGTGGGCGTAAGCAGTTCGGCCTGAATTCCCGACGAAAACACCGGAGCGCCTTGCAACAATTCAACCGTGGCGGGTGCCGGAACCGGGAACGTTCCGTGGGCGCACTTCACGGTGCCGCCACCCACGTTCAGCGGTGAGCAGATGATTTCGTCGACGCCCAGCGCCTCCACACCAACCGCCGCGCCGATGATGTCGACCATGGCATCGACCGCGCCGACCTCGTGAAAGTGCACGGACTCGATATCCATGTTGTGAATCTTGGCCTCGGCGGCGCCCAGCGCCTCGAAAATGTGGATCGCCATCTTCTTCGCCTGAGCGCTGATTGCCGAATCCTGAATAATCCGTTTAATCTCCGTCAGGCTGCGGCCGTGGTCGTGTTCATGTTTATGTGGCGCGGGCGTCCCCGCCCGCGGAACTGCCGAATCAGTACTGGAGGGACGGGCGTCTCGCGCCTCCAGTCGGGCGGGGACGCCCGACTCTCCACCTACATGCGCTTGCACACCGTGATGATGCTCATGTTGGTGCGAATGCGGGTGGCCGTGCGTTGCCTCGTTTGCCCAGAATTCTTCTCGCCGCAACTCTTTCTCGCCTTGAATGAAGACGTCGACCTTGGTCGCCGTAATTCCACTGCGGTTCACCTTCGAGATTGCCAGCCGCGCTCCGATGTCGAGCGCGGCGACGGTCTCATCCAGCAGCTTCAGAGACACGCCCGCATCGATCAGGGCGCCCAGAAACATGTCGCCGCTCATGCCGGAGAAGCAGTCCAGGTAGGCAATGCGCATGGGAAGTAGCTGGTAGCTTTTAGTCGTTAGCGGTTAGCTCAAAATCCTAAGCTCTCGGCAGTGGCCTTTGTAAACTTCAC
>QIAH01000359.1 GCA_003225465.1 Acidobacteriota bacterium
TGAATGCTGTTGGCATCAATCTCAGCGACGTCGGGATGTGCTTGTTTTCACTCGCGAATCTGCCCTTGGGATCTCAAATTGAAGTTGAATTTGTTCCACCGGGAGCTGACGAGCCGGTTCGAGAATATGGGACGGTCCGGTACCGTGCTCTTTACCTGTATGGAATTGAGTTTCTGCTAGGTTCCGATCGACACCCAAGTAGTCCGGCCACCGCAGGCAGCACTACGAGCAGGTAGGCCTCTCCATCCCAAGCACGCCTGACCCATCCACTCGAAGTCATCGATCGGTAGTTCGCAGCCAGCAATCACCCAAGTTTTTCGAAGAATAAGATTTGGCGCTTTGACGAGTCCGCAGCGTGATCGAAGTAGGTCATTTTGGACCAGTGGGCCCGGGCGGACTCCACTCCTTGCCTGGGACGCGCACTCCCGAGTCTACTGCGTCCGTGGGGCAAAACTCCGGACGCAAATTTCTGAGTGGGGATAAATCGGATGACGCCTTCAAATTGCAATCGCGACACCAGCAATACGGATCAATCAATCGCCCAAGCAGTAGAGAGCTATGGTATTACCACCGCGGCGGCTCTGTACTATCCGTCGTTGATAGGTAATTGCTGGGATGACGAACTGCTGCCGTCGGGAGATTAGTACAGAATTGCGACGATCGTTGTTGATCTCGACTCGAACCAGGCCCGCCTCATAGGCACCCACAACCTTCTTTTTTCAATAAGATAGGACTTCTTTCTAGACTCTCGTACCAGGCAAAGCCGACCTCTCAGCCAACCTTCTTCATTGTGCTGCTTACCAAGCCTTTTCACGATTCCGCTGGCCGGAGCGACAATCGGGATTTCAGAACCATTCCTGTGTCACTCACAGACAAGTTCACTGTCCCCAACCAGAGTAGGCTCTCGCAAAACGCGGGGCCGGGTCTCGAACTTTGCCACAGCCCGGCCTACCGTCCCAGAGAACGTTCTGGTTAGGAGGGGCCATGAAGTCGTCTCGGTTCTACGTGTCAATGCTGGCGTTCCTTTTGCTTTTCAGTTGTCTAGCCTTCCCTCAGGGTTCATCCAGTTCACTGCAGGGCACGGTCACGGACCCAAGCGGAAGCGCGATCCCAGACGCCACCGTGGTGCTCACCAACACGCAAGCCACCATTGAGCGCACCATATCGACCGGACCTCAGGGCGACTTTCGCATTCTGGCCATACCTCCTGGCACTTACACCTTGACCGTAACGGCGCGCGGATTCGCGCATTACGTGCAGACCGGGCTGCAACTGCTCGTTAATACCCCGGCGACCGCGAATATCCAACTGAAAGTCGGCGCGGTGACGGAGAACATCAGCGTCAGCAGCGAAGCGCCCGCCCTGAACCTCGTCGACGCCTCGATTGGAAACTCCTTCAACGAAAATCAGATCCGGCAGATCCCGCTGGAAGGCCGCAACGTGCCCGACCTTCTCAGCCTGCAGGCCGGTGTCGCCTACACCGGCAACCGCGCGGACATCGACAAGAACCAGGACACGCGAAATGGAGCCGTGAACGGCGCCCGCAGCGATCAAAGCAACATCACGCTCGACGGTGTGGACGTGAATGACCAAGCGAGCGGATACGCGTTCACCTCCGTACTGCCCACGACGCTTGATTCCGTCCAGGAATTTCGCGTCACCACGTCGAACTACAACGCCGACCAGGGAAACGGATCGGGTGCACAGGTTGCGCTGATCACGAAAAGCGGCACAAATCAACTCCATGGATCGCTATACGAATACCACCGCAATACGGTTACCAGCGCGAACGACTGGTTCGTGAAAGCGGCTGAAGTCCGTAGCGGTCAGCCAAATGTTCCCAACAAGCTCATCCGGAATATCTTTGGTGGATCGCTCGGCGGCCCCGTGAAAAAGGATCGCCTCTTCTTTTTTCTGAACTATGAAGGCACGCGCCAGCGCGAAGAACAGAGCACGGTGCGCACCATCCCGACCCCCAGCCTCTGTCAGGGCAATCTTCGCTATAACGATGTGACCGGGGGTGTCACGACCCTCGCCCGGGCAGACATTAAGAACCTGGATCCTTGGACCACTCTAGGGTGGAATCCCACCGGGGCGGGAATCAATTCCGCCATTCTGAACGGGAGCACTGGTTATTTCGACAAGACATTCTGCTCGGGGAAATTCAATACGAACGATGGATCGGTTGGGGACAGCCTGAACTATTCCGGCTTCCGCTTCCGGGCTCCGGTCAGTCTCGACAACAACGCGATCATCGCCCGGCTCGACTATCACCTGACAGCGAACGGAAAACACACGGTTTTCTGGCGTGGCGCGTTGCAAAATCTCCACAACCCGCAGGCCCCCTTCCTGCCTGGGAGCGCGCCGGAATCGATCCTCGATGACCACAGCAAGGGATTTGTCGTGGGCTATACCGCGGTACTGAGCTCGCACGCTGTGAACAGCTTCCATTGGGGCTTCACGCGGCAAAGCACTGGAATCATCGGCAATTCGAACTCGGAGTGGAACGTTTTCTACGGACTCGATCAGGGCATCGTCTATAGTCACAACGCCCAGACCCCGGTGCACAATCTGCTCGACGATTTTTCCTGGACCAAAGGCCAGCATACCTTCCAGTTCGGCGCGAACATCGGCTTCGCCCGAAACCCGCGCCTCAGTTACGAGCATTCTTTCAGCGTGGGCAAGGGAGCAACCAACTGGATGTCTCCCACCGGCTTCGCCAACACGGCGACCCATCCCGATCCGAACAACCCGCTGGTCTGTGGTGCGATCGGAACCTCGACTGGTGGAAGCCCGCTGGATCCCTGTCACGGAACCGATCCGAATACGGGTCTGCCTTATCCGGAGCCGGCTTCCACTCCGCAATTCGACTACCCCATCATGGGCTTGCTCGGCATGGTCTCCGACGTGGTTGGCAATTACAACTACGACAAGAACGGCAACGTGCTTGACGCCAGCGGAGGACAACTAGGGATTCCGGTTCGTCGCAAATACGGTCTGAATTGGTATGAGCTTTATGCCCAGGATTCCTGGAGAGTGAAGCCCAATCTGACCATCACCTATGGAGTGCGTTGGTCGTTGTTCCCGCCACCCTGGGAAGTGAATGGCCTGCAAGCCTCGCCAACCTGCGACCCTAATCCAGCCGTGAATCCGGGAGGCTGCCCTCCCTGGGCCTACAATCTAGGTACGGAATTCGCTCATAACGCGCAGGCCATGAATCAGGGTTTAGGGTATGACACCAATCCTCTGGTGTCATTCATCCTGGGTGGACCTGGGAACCCGGGACCAGGGTTTTACCATTTCGAGAAGTCTGACTTCTCGCCGCGAATTTCGTTCGCGTACTCACCACGCCCGCACGGCGGATGGCTCAAGAATCTGTTTGGTGACTCCGATCGGACGGTCATTCGCGGCGGATTCAGCAAAGTCTACGACCGGGCCGGAATGCAGATGCTAAGCACATTCGACGCCAATGCGCCGGGCGGGCTCTCGGCGACCGTTCAGAACCCATGTTGTGCAGCCACAGATCCCGCTGGCTCCGGAAACCCTTACGACACAGCAGATGGTGTTCCCCGCATTCAGAACATCAATCAGATTCCCGTGAACAACATCTTCGGGGCCAACTTCTTCGTCCCCGCCCCTGCGGGACAGTTCCCGCAGACGCCGCCCGCACTGGGACAAGCGATCACTTGGGGAATCGATCAGGCCATTAAAACTCCGTACGCTTACGCCTTTGACTTCTCGGTTGGCCGTGAATTACCCAAGGGCTTGTCCTTGCAGGTCTCCTACCTGAACAGGCTCGGCAGGAACTTGCTGACGCAACGCGATCTGCGGCAGCCGATTGACCTTGTCGATCCAAAGAGCGGCATTGATTACTTCTCGGCAGCAACAGCGTTGGCCAAGGTCGCACAGCAACAGCTTTCGGTTCCCAACGGAGTGATTGATCCTACGCAGGTCACCGATGCCATGGTGGGAAAAACTGCGCCCTTCTGGCACAACATGATTCCCGCCCTGCCGAACAATTCGATGTCCTACCAGAGTATTTACACGGGCTTTGTGGCACCTCCCGGACCCTCGGGGCTGATTCAGTCCATCTATGATCTCTACTACGACCCCTTCCTCTCCTATCTTGGCAACGAAGTAGTGGGGCTGGGGTATACCGATATCTACTATGGTCTTGCCGATACCAGCGGCACTTCTTACGGGTTCAAGGGACCGGGGTGTGCGCCTCAAGTTGGTCTGAATTTCTGTCCCGGCACGTCTCTCAACAACCAGGCCACCAGCATGTTCGCGTGGAGCTCAATCGGGCAATCGGACTACAACGCCTTGCAGGTAAGCTTCCGCAAGCAATTCAGCCAGGGCCTGCAGTTCGATTTCAACTACACGTTCTCCAAGTCGCTCGACATCACCTCGAATGCCACCCGGCTGGGATACAGTTCCAGCACGAACGTAGGTTCCCCGGGCAGCCGGCTTGCAAACGGTTGGTCGCCAAACTCACGGCGTGCAGTCTCGGATTTCGACACACCTCACCAGTTCAATCTGAATTGGATTGCGGAGCTGCCAGTCGGCAGGGGTAAGCATTTCGCTGGAAACGTGGGCTCAGTCGCCGACGCCATCATCGGAGGCTGGGAATTTTCGGGCGTGGCGCGCTGGACCAGCGGCTATCCGTTCACCGTGGACAACGGGAACTTCTGGCCCACGAACTGGGATGAGCAGGGCATCGGTCAGATGATCGCCCGGCCAAAGCTAGGACATCATCGCGATCTCACTGCTGGCACTGTGAGCGCTTTTGCCGATCCCGCTTCCGCATTCAACGACTTCGTACATCCCTTTCCGGGGCAAGCTGGATCGAGAAACGTAATCCGGGGAGACGGATTCGCTGCCCTCGACATGGCATTGAACAAGCGCTGGAAGATGCCCATCGAGGGCCACAGCCTGCAATTCCGATGGGAAGTATTCAACGTGCCTAACCTTCACCGCTTCAACGCGCTCTCTGGTCTGGGAACTCAGGCTTGTGCATGCATTGCATCACTGCAGCAACTGCCGACTTCGTTCGGGAACTATACCGGCCTGCTGACCGATCCGCGTATCATGCAGTTCGCCCTGCGCTACGAATTCTAAGTCTCGGGAGATCGCAAGGGTTATAGACTGGCGCGGATCGCATGACTCATCTGGCACGCAAGCTACGGCTGGTGGACTACTTCGCGCTGGGCTTCGGCGTGATGGTAGGTACGGCCTGGCTGGTGGTGATGGACGACATCCTCAAGCGGGGCGGTCCGCTGGGAGCCATCCTGGGATTTACGCTGGGCGCGCTTATCCTGCTGCCCATCGGCTATGTCTATGGTCAGCTTGTCAAAGCGATTCCCGACGCGGCTGGCGAAGCCGCTTACGTCGCCAGGTTCTTCCCTCCGGTAGTGAGTTTTGCGACCGGATGGATGATGTTCTTAAGCTACTCCCTCACCTGCCCCTTCGAAGCTCTGGCCGCGGGGAGAATCACCGGATACCTTGTCCCATCGCTCAATTCGCATGAGCTCTATCGGATTGGCGGCTACCCGGTGTACCTGCCCCACGTAGCTCTTGGATTGGCCCTCACCCTCGTTCTGACCTGGCTCAACTACCGCGGGATTCAAGCCAGCGCACGTTTGAGCAAAACGGCGACCTTTACCTTCCTTACTCTGGTGCTGATTTTCGCGTTGGCGGGCGCTCGCCATGGTTCCGTTTCGAATTTCTTTCCGCTCTTCAGCCACTCTCCGTTGCTTTCGATCCTGCTCGTGTGGCAGGTGGTGCCCTGGCTCGTCTCAGGATTCGAATCGGTCGGGAAGTGCGCCGAAGAGGCCAGCCCGGGATTTGCCGATCGCAATTTCTCGGTTGCCATTTTGTTGACTATCTTTTCCGGCCTGATTTTTTTCTGGGTCGTCATCGGATCGGTCTCGTTCGTCGCGCCATGGCAAAGCTTGAACAGTAAACTGCAATTCCCGACCGCCGTGGCCTTTGAGCGGGCGCTGCACGCTCACTGGATCGTCGTGCTCATCATGGGTTCGGCGCTGGTTGCGCTGGTGCAGGCTTTTAATGCCAACATCATCGCTTCCTCGCGTCTTCTGTACGCGATGTCGCGCCACAACCTGCTCAACCCGATCATGAGCGGAGTCCACCCCCGGAATCAGACACCCTCGACCGCCATCATTGCAGTCGGACTCGCAACTGCGGCAACGATTTTTATGGGAGAGGCCATGCTCGTCCCTATCCTTGAAGTCGGAGCGATCAGCGCGGCCGTGGGATGGATGGCCGCCTGCGCTTCCTACTATCGAATGAAGCCCGATAGATTTGGGCGCGGCGCGGCGATTTTCGGGCTATTTGTCACCTCGGCCATGGTCCTGGTGAAACTCCTTCCCTGGATCCCCGGCCACTTCACCTGGCATGAATGGCTCGCACTCGGCATCTGGGCCGCGCTGGGCATCGCGGCACGCGCCTCTCGCGAGCGCAATTTTCAGGAACAGCCTGACCTCGAAACAGCAGACGCGGCCAATTAAAGCCGGTTCTGAACAGGTCCGATTAAGCGGTCGCTAGTTTGCTTCGGAGTAAAGATCTACCATCTCAGCGCGAAGATCCCGGGGCCAACCTTCCTCCATCCAATCTTCTGCCAACGCCCGCGCCCGGAAAACGCGCGGAGAAATACCGAACTCCTTCCGGAAAGAATGGCTGAAATGGGCGGAGTCGCTGAATCCCCAAAAAAAAGCAATTTCGGTGATGGTCCTCTCCCGCATCCGTGGATTCGCCAGGTCCGCGCGGCAGCCCTTCAAGCGGCGCCTGCGAATGTACTCGCCCAGCGTGCCACCGGTTACCAGGAACAACCGGTGCAGGTGCCGGACGGAGATGCCCACAAAAGATGCAATCTCGACCGGACCCAGGCTCGATTCCGAAAGGTGAGTGTCAATATAGCGATGGATCTGGCGGCGTAACTCGATCGCGCGAGGAGCCTGATACGGATCGCCACCCAAACACGCTGCCAGAATTTCGAAATAGGCTTCGAGCGCAGCCGCGCCTTCCTCTTCGCTCATATGCCCGGCTTCGTCGTAAAGCGACTGCGAAAGCCGGCAAAAGGTAGCGCCGTGACGGGCCCGGCCGCTGATCCGCTGGGCGATCGGAATATCTCCCCGCCGCAGATGATCTTCCATAGTCCAGTGCGGAACGCGAAGGTAGAGCCGGGCACACTCCGTGTCGCAACTGGAGGACCATGGAATCCCGGAGTCAATCAGAGTGCTGTCCCCCGGGTTCAGCACGACACTCACACCGTTCTGCAAATAGCTCCGAACGCCAGCGATCTGCGTAATGACGATGCAGAACCGATTCTCCGGGCTGGCTGAATCGCAAGGCCACTTCCAGAACGAAAGCGGACTCGAAGAGAAACGCGTCAGCCTCAGTCCGCCCACATCGCGAACGTCAATCGTGCCACGAAAGGAAGACTTCGGGAGCCGAATGCGGCAATCGCCACAGATTTGTTTCGCATTCCACTGCCAGGCATCCACACGGTCGGAAGCCGGCAGGAGCTCGGTTGAAAACAGTCGTGACATCGTGTGTCCCTCGATGCCTTTGTGTGGTTGGCGTCTCGTCAACTGTCGTGCGCGGGCCCGGACGACCAGACCACATCGCGCGGTAGTCGGGTGCTTTCGTGCGCACTGGCTGGCGCCGAAACGTAGCACATCAGGTAACAGCGTGCAAGATCAATCTGGGGTCGGAAGCCTTGCGCCGAGCACCTTTTGCAGAGGCTCCTTCTGACCGAACGGCATCGTTCCCAACCAGCAAGCGCTTGGGGATGATGCTCGAGCGAGGGCCGACATCGTTGGTGAAACTTTTTAGCCTATCGCGCAGGCTCGGCGTCGGGAATTGAGCCTGAGCTTGCCTCAGGCCAGGGTGGAAGCACCTTCACCAGCACCCACAAGATCGCAAACGGCAGAATCGTTAATAGGATCGCCATCAGTAGACCTTCTCGTGCGACCAGCCCCATCTTGTAAGTCGTGTAACCCAAAAAGCTCTTGGAGAAGAGCTGTCCCCCGATCACCACATTCCATCGCATGGCGAAGATACCCATAAGCGTCAGGCACCCGGCAGCCGCGTAGATGCGCTTGCGGGCGATGTCCGACAACTTCGCCACCTGGGTGAGACCGAGCAATGCGATCGGCGCTATTGTTCCCAGCGCGATCTGCACCACGATGTGCGAGAGGTACAGCTTGCTGTGCACCATGAAATCGAGACTGCGGAAGGACTCATCCGCCTCGTAAATGCGGTGAATCAGGTCCAGCATCTCCAGGCTGAAATCGATCACAAAGATATAGAAGAGGTAGCGCGCCACAGTATCGACACACTTCATGTCGATCACCTGCCGCCTTGCCCAGGTAATCAGCATGTACAGCAGCATTACCAGTGCAATCCCCGAAACCATGGCCGAGAAAATAAAGACCACGGGCATCAACGGCGTCGACCACCATGGATTGGCCTTTATCGAACCGAAAATGAATCCCACGTATCCGTGCAGCAGAAAGGCGGAAGGAATTCCGATCACCGTGATCAACCACCCCGCCTTTTCATCGATCGCCAGGGCACGTTCGCTGATGTTCGTGGACCCCAGCGTCATCACGCTATAAATCGCGCGTTTCCAACCCGTGCTCGACTGCGATAGCAAAACAATTTGCCGGCGGTAATCAAGCCAGATCTCCAGCACCAGCACGGCCATCAGGTACCAGAGATACACAAAGCCGAACATGGCCATCGCAGACGTGCGATGCGGCGTGAGGTACATCTCATAGGACCGCTCCGGATGGCCCAGGTGCAACTGCAAAGGAAGAGGAGCCACCAGCAGGAACGATAATGCCGTCAGCAACGCCAGCCGGTAGGTGGGCTTCACGGCCTCCACCTGAAACACACGTTCCAGAGAGGCCAGAATAAACGCACCCGCCACCAGCCCGGTCAGAAACGGATACAGCACGATCAGCACGCTCCATTGCAGCTCGATTTCATTCGGGTACATGAAGCCGTCAACGCCGGGCATAACTTTCCGTTCTCCTCACCGCACCGAACCATCCAGCTCGTTGTAATAGACCTTGGCCCGCGTGGCCATGCTGGGCTTCAGCACGTGAACACTATGCGTCTTGAGGAACTCATGGATTGGGTCCGCGGGATTTCTCAGGTCCGCAAGTTGTCTCGCGCCCGTTGGACAATTCTCACAGCAGGCGGTCGTCAAGCCTTTGGTGATCCGGTGATAACAAAGCGTGCATTTCTCCGCCGTATTCGTTCGCGGATTGATGAACCTGCAACCATACGGACACGCTTGCACACAGTAGCGGCAACCCAGGCAATACTTCGGGTCTACCAGCACCACGCCATCCTGGCTGACGAACGTCGCGCCCACCGGACATACCTGTGTACACGGCGAATCCGCACAGTGATTGCACAATTTCGGAACAAAGAAGTTTTTGCCCTTGACATCTTTCGCCGGCGGGAATCCCTTCTTGCCGCCATCCGGCGAATCCACCTGTGGATTCTCAATGTCGTAATCCGATACGTGATAACGTTCCACCCAGGTCCGGAAATATCCATCCGGAACATCGTTCTCCGCCTGGCAGGCCCGCACGCAGTTGCCGCATCCAATGCATTTCGGCAAGTCGATTAACATGCCCCACCAGTGTTCGCTCAACTTGTAATTGGGGGCTGCTTCCGGAGTGCCCGCCAGCACATATTTCCAGGCCACGCTGGCCGCGGGCAGCAGGAGCAGCAGATGTCGCCGGGTGATGTTCATTTCGCGCCCCCCGCCACAATCACCGGACTGTGAGGGTGGTGGCACGTATCGCAAGGCAGACCTCTGGAGTGCTCCGCCGTATCTACCTGCGGAAAATTTCTCGGCTTCGCCGCGTTTGCCTCATGACAACGAGCGCATAACACCGCCGTGTCGAGCTTGTCGGGTTTCACCGCGGTGGGATCATCCGCATGCTGCGCCTGAGGTCCATGACAGGCCTCGCAATTCACGCCCGCGTGCTTGCCGTTCTTCTTCTTATCGAGGACGTCCGCGTGGCAGCCCTCGCAGCTCTCATGGCCCGCGAACTTGATCGGACGCGCTGCGATTTCCGCCACTGCATTGGCGCGATAATGCCCAAGCTGTCCGAAGCTCTTTGGAACCAGAAATCCTCGAATCACGAGGAATATCAGTAGCCCTGCGACGAAGACCGCGGCTAAGCGAAAAAGATGTCCTGCATCCTTGAAGACATTCATGCCATGCAGTTGCACCGGATCCCTGCCCGGGATCTTCTCCTGCCTTCCCGGCAGGCGGAAGCCGATGCTCTTTGATACCGGAATTAGTTACACCTTGCTGTGTCCTACATCACCGCGTCCCTGTGACACCGCTCACAATCTGGGTGGAGCGACGGGCGTCCCCGCCCGTCGTTCACCGGTGATTAAGGAGCCGGGCATAAACAACTTTGGCCCACCAGCAGTTCCCTCTCCCTATAAGTCCGACGGATTGCACATCTGAAATTCTGGCTACTTTCCAATACAGAACGTGCTGAAGATCAAATTGAGGATGTCATCATTCGTTGTGACGCCCGTCATCTCGTCCAGTGACCGAAGCGCGTTATAAAGGTCCAGCAGCAGCATCTCGTGCGGAATCCTGTTTCCGACCGCCTCCCGCGCCGCCTCCAGCGCTGCCAGCGAATCCCGCACCAGCCCCTGGTGGCGCACATTCGTCAGAAATCCGCTTTCCCTCTGCGCTCCCGCGTCTCCCCCGATGTGGTGGAGAATTTCGCTTCGCAGTTCAGCGACTCCCGACCCGGTGAGAGCCGAAGTCCGAACCCGAGGCAATGGAGAACTGAGAACCGGGAACTGAGCGCTGGCGCAGTCGGCCTTGTTCTCGACCAGGATCGCCTCCCGCCCCTCCACATGCGCCAGCAGTTCCCCATCCTCCGCAGTCACCGGGTGCGATGCGTCCAGCACAACCAGCACCAGGTCCGAGTCCGCCAGCGCTTCCATCGATTTGCGAATTCCAATACTCTCCGCCTCATCGAGCGCGCGCCGGATACCCGCCGTGTCCATCAGCTTCACTGGAATCCCGCCAATCGTCACCGTCTCGCTCACCAGATCGCGCGTCGTTCCCGGCGTCGCCGTCACAATCGCCCGCTCCCGTTCCACCAGCCGGTTAAATAAGCTCGACTTGCCGACATTGGGTCGCCCCACGATCGCCAGCGTCAACCCCTCATGCACGATCTTGCCAAACGCGAAGCTGGCCGCCAGTTCCTCCAGAGGCACTCGCACCCGGGCAATGTGTCCGAGAATGGCTGCATCCGCCATGATCGAAACATCATCTTCCGCAAAGTCAATCCCCGCCTCGAGTTGCGCGATGAGCGTTACCAGATCCTGCTTGATCGGCTGCAGCCGCTTCGACAGCGCGCCTTCCAGTTGCTGAGCCGCGACTTTCGCCTGAAACAAGGTCTGCGATTCGATCAGATCCCGCACCGCCTCAGCCTGCGTCAGATCGATGCGCCTATTCAGGAAAGCCCGCATCGTGAACTCGCCCGGCTCGGCCAGCCGTGCCCCCCGCGCGACCGCCAACTCCACAATATGTCGTAGAACGACAGGTGCCCCGTGCGCCGAAATTTCCACGATGTCATCGGTAGTGTAGGAATGCGGCTTGGCAAAATAGGTGACAACCACTTCGTCAATGCGATCCTGATGTTGACGTGGCGCGGGCGCCCCCGCCCGCGAAGATTCGTGGGTCAAGGGCCCCTCCGGACTGACGTCTTCTCCCGGTTCAATCAGTTCCCCAAACACTGCCCGCCCAGCTTCCAGAGAATGCTTCAGCCGAAGCATGGGTTCGGCAATCGCCCGAGCATCCGCGCCAGCCAGACGCACCACGCCAATCCCACCCCGCCCAGCCGGAGTCGCAATCGCGACGATGGTGTCATCCAGAATCACGCAACGATTGTAGCGAAGGACTTCGCCGGACCAGAATTAGGGCTCAACTTGCGGACAAGCCCATCCTCAATTTAGAAGAGTCTCTGACTAACTGTGCTTTGAAAGGGACGGCCTTCAGGCCGTCCACCAGTGCCCTGAAAACTCGGGGGGCTTCAGCCCCTGGGTGAATTTGGATCGAACTCTCGCTGAGAGCGCTCTTAAGGTAACGAGTCTGTAGGGTGCGTCCGCTGTTTCACGAATGCAAGCCACTCCATTGCGACGTGATGGGATGGCACCCAGCCGGACGGAATCATGTCAGCCGGAGCGGGACCGCCGGTCTGCTGAAATCGATGATATTTCTTGTAGAAGGGAAGAACTAGCGAATACCGCGCCGCGCCGCGCTACTCACGCTCCGGGAATCCTTCGGATACACCACCAGGCATCGCCGCATGCCCTCGCCTTCGCTCTCCGTGCGCAGATCCGCCTCATCCCGCAACGCCAAATGCACGATGCGCCGTTCCCGCGAAGACATCGGCGCAAACTTGTAGGGCGCCCCAGTCTTCCGAACTTTCTCCGCCGCCACGCTGGCCGCCATGCGCAACTCTTCAATCCGCATGGCCCGGTGATTCATGCAGTCAAACGAAATCTTCTCGTGCTCGTTGCCGGAGAGACGCAGCATCTCGATGGCCAGCAACTCAATCGAGCGCAGCAACTCCGCGCCGCGCTCCAGCATGAGCGCCGAGTCCGGCCCGGCAAACTCCACCAGGATCTCCGGACGCTCCCAGTCGCGCTCTTCCGGCAACGGAGGATCCACCGTAATTCGATATTTCAGACGCAGGCCGGCATTCGCCACCACGCCCCGCAGAAATTCGTTGATCTTGTTCGCAGCGGCAATTTTGTCAGGAATAGGCATAGATGCTCTGAGCTTCGAGCAACGAGCCTCGGCGCCGGCAAACCACTTCTCGTAGCTCGCAGCTCGAAGCTCGCAGCTATTTATCTTTCTTTCGCGCCCGCTTCTCCATCATCTCCCGCATCTCGCGTCCCAAAGGCGTGCGGTTCATGATGACTTGCTGCACGATTCCAATCACATTTCCCACCGACCAGTACAGGCACAGCCCCGCCGCCAGGTTCCAGCTGATGAACCCGAGCATCACCGGCATGAACAGGTTCATCATTTTCTGCTGCGCCGGATCCATGCCTGCCTGCGGCGTCATGCGCTGCATGAATAGCATACTGATGATCACCGCGATCGGCAGGATGTGATATGGGTCGGCAGAAGAAAGATCCGGAATCCAGGCCCAGTGCGCCAGCCGCAAATCCAGCGCCACGCCCAGCATGCGGTAGTACGCAAACAAAAACGGCATCTGGATGATCAGCGGCAAACACCCTCCCGCCGGATTCACGCCTTCCTTCTTATAGAGCGCGGCGATCTCCTCGTTCATCGCCTGCTTCCGCGGATCCCGCATGCTGTACTTCTTATACTTCTCCTGGATCGACTTGATCTGTGGCGCCACCCGTTGCATCTTCAACATCGACTTCATCTGCGCGATGCGCAGCGGCAACAGCGCCAGGTTGATGATCAGGGTCTGGACCACGATGGCCCAGCCCCAGTTCGCGACGATGTGGTTATAGGTCCACTTCAGCCACAGAAAGAGCGGGCGCGCAATCAGTCCCAGCCAGCCAAAGTCCACCAGCTTCCGCAAATCGGGTTCTGCCCCGGCCGGCAGCCCGGCCACCGGAACCTTCTCCAGCACATCGAGCGCCTTCGGCCCAACGTAGATCCGCTCCTCGGTCGCTCCTCCCAGCCGCCCGACCGCCACACCCACCAATTCGTTCGGATGTTTCGCGTCTGCCGGATTATCGAGTGCGCCGCGCAATGTCACCATCGCCGCACTCGCCGGATCCTCCGGCAGGAACACCGCCGCAAAATATTGATCGCTCGCCGCAGCCCAATTGAAGGGTCCGCGAATGGTCCCTCCGCCCGCCACTTTCTTCAATGCCAAGCGCTCGACATCGTTGCCATTCTGGTACTCCACCCGGGCTGCCGCATAAGCCGCCGGCGTGTTCTCGTCTCCGAAGCCCGCCGGCCACACCGGAAAGGCCGTGGCCTCGCTACCTTTCTGGACCACCGAGGTCTCCACCTTCACCACGTAGCTGTGATCGAAGTGGAATGTCTTCCGCACCGCCGTGTCGGCATCCGAGTATTCGAAGGAAATATCCGCGGGCGCTGTCAGTCCGCCGCCCGCATCAGGATTTTGTAGATATAGCGCCGAGTTCAGCTTGTTGCGCAGCCCCTCGTCGTAGGCCCACAGCCCCAACGGATACCCATATTTCGCCGCCGCATTCGCGTTCACCAACTCGAGTGGCTGGCCCTTATCATCCTGGAATTTTTTCAGCACCCACGACTTCACCTGGCCGCCGCGATTCGTGAACCGGATCCGGTACAGATCATTCTCAACCACGGTCTCCGTTTCCGCTGAAGCCTGCTTCGTTCCCGCCGAAGCCGGCGCGGGCGGAGGAACAGACGGCGATGCCGTCGTCGGAGCCGGAGTCACGGGCGCATTCTGTGCTTGCTGAGCAGGCTCGGGAGTCTTCGGGCCATATTTTTTCAGCAAAGGCTGCGACGCAAGAATAATAAGAAACGTAAGCGCAAAGACTAGAAGAAGTCGGCGCTCCGTTCCGGGTTCTTGCTGTGGACCTTGAAAGTCTGCCAATGCCTTACCTTCTGAAATTTCGTGTTGGCTTCACTCGCAACACTCACGTCTAAGCTTTGAAAGGCCCCGCCGTCTTCTTGGCGTCCTTCTGCGACTCCTTAGCGCCCTTCGCGGTTTAAGATTTTGTCGTTTTTCTCCGCGACCTTTGCGGCCCTTCTCTGCGTTCTCTGCGTTTTAAGACTTTTTTGCATTCTGCACAATCTCGCGATGGCTTATCCCAACCACTGACAAATGCCTGAGCTTCTCTTTGCGTCCTTCGCGATTCCTTTGCGCCCTTCGCGGTTTAAGGTTTGCCTCTCAGCTCTCAAGGCCGCCCAAACTTCCCAAGCGTCTCCCGGCGCATGACCGGATCGTATCCACCCTTCACAAAAGGATGGCACCGCAAAATCCTCATCATCGCCATCCACCCACCACGCACCGCGCCATAACGCTCCACGGCCTCCATGGCATACTCCGAACAAGTCGGCACATAACGGCAACTTGGCGGAAGCATGGGAGAGAGCGCCCACTTATACCCACGCAACAGCAGCAACACGGATTTGCGTGCAATCTGCATACTCAATCGAACAAGCCCCTACCATCCACTACGCTGCCCGCGCGTCCGAAGTTTCACCCCTTGCCGCGCGGCTCGTCCGCCATCTTCTGGCGAATCACTTCGAATGCCCGGCTGACCTCCGCGAGCAGCACTGAGAATTCCACGGTCCGCACTGACTTCTTCGGATTGATCACGACATCCACGGCGGGCCCGGGCGATGTCCGACTCAAGCGAACCGCTTCGCGCAATCGGCGCTTCATGCGGTTCCGGTCGACTGCCCCTCCCAGCGCGCGGCCAACCGTGAAGCCCACTCGCATTCCTTCGCCTTCGGCCCGCCGCAAGTAGAACACCGTAATGTTCGTTGAAAAATGGCGCCGCCCCTGCTTGTAGACGCGCTCGAAATCCGCATGCCGCAACAGTCGCCCGCTGCGTGGATTCTTCTTCCCGCCCTGCCCCCGCAGATCCGGCGCTCCCTCGGGAGCAAGCGCGCTCACGGCTCGCTCACAATCCGTCTGCAGACGCTGTGCAAATCGCTCAGGATGACGACCCTATGGGATCTCCGGACACGCCCCGGAGAGAAATCGAAGTCTTACTCGCGGAAGCCGGGCTTCACCGAGACCCGCTTGCGACCCTTCGCGCGCCGGCGCGACAACACCGCGGCTCCGCTCTTAGTCTTCATGCGCGTTCGGAATCCGTGCTTCTTCGAGCGCTTACGCCGGTTAGGTTGGAAAGTGCGCTTGGGCATGAAAAATGGCTGCTCCTGATTCGATCAATGGCCTTTAGGCAAACAATGAGTATAAATGACCTTCCTAGAACCCGGCAAACCGGCATAGCAGCCGATCGCAATTCCTCACACAGAATTCCGCGCTGCGTCACTCGCAAAATTTTCTTGCTCGCATCACCAATTCATGCTTGATCTTTTTCGCTCAACATGTGCAGCCCACACTCGCTTCCGAGTACCGCGCACCAGCATGAGAGAATTTCTCGTGTCGAAAATTTTCGCCACCATCCTCCTCGCGCATGCCGCCGAACTGAGCGCCAATTCTGGCTTTCCCGCAACTCGCTCACGTGCGATAATTCTATGCACCACTCACGTTGCAGTTATAAATTCGCTACTTGACAACACAAAAAGTTCGCGCTCGAATCCTGTCTGCGCGAAAAAATTTCTTCGCGAAGTTTTCCACGCGGCAAAATATTTTGTGCTAGTATGCCGCCTGTTCTACTTACTGAAATTTTCTTCGTCCAGGCACCCGCTCCCAGCAAACGGGAGGCGCTCTGCACTAATTAAGAGAGTCGAGAATTTTTAACAGTCGGGCCCGTACCAGCCGCCGGCCCCGAGATGAGCCTTTATGTCCGTTCCAAGTACAACGCTTGCCCCGAATCCTTGGATTCGCATCCTCGACGCCCTCGAGAAAAAGATCAACCGGCACTCCTACGACACCTGGCTGAAGCCCACCCGCTATAGCCATGCGACCGGTGGCGTACTCTTCGTGCGCGTTCCCACCGTCGAGTTCCGCCACGTAGGCGACAAGTATGCCGACCTGATTCAGGAAGCCATCGATAATCTTGGCCTCGAGTATGCCGACGTCAAGTTCGTCACTCCGGAAGATGACCCGGCCTCCACTCCACTCCGCCACGATGGCGGCCTTTCCGTGATCGCGACCTCCGCTCCCACTTCGGGTGGTTCCGCGGCCGCGGCCGCCCAGGCCCGCTTCGATTGGGACGGCGCCGCGCAACTGAATGCGCGCTACACCTTCGACGCCTTCGTCATCGGCAGCGGCAACCAGTTTGCCCACGCCGCCTGCCAGGCCGTAGCGGAGCGGCCTTCCAAGGCCTACAATCCACTCTTCCTCTACGGTGGCGTCGGAATGGGCAAAACCCACCTGATGCAGGCTATTGGGCATGAAGTAAAAAAGCGCCTTCCGCAAGCTGCCATCTGCTACGTCTCCAGCGAGAAGTTCACCAACGAGATGATCAACTCGCTGCGCTACGACAAGATGACCAGCTTTCGCGACAAGTTCCGCAACGTTGACGTCCTGCTGGTCGACGACATCCAGTTCCTCGCTCAGAAAGAGCGCACCCAGGAAGAGTTCTTTCACACCTTCAACGCGCTGCATGAGTCGATGAAGCAGATCGTCATCGCCAGCGACCGCCCGCCCAAAGAGCTGGCCGAAGTGGAAGATCGCCTGCGCAGCCGTTTCGAATGGGGTCTGATCGCCGACATCCAGCCGCCGGACCTCGAAACCAAGGTCGCCATCCTGCAGAAAAAAGCCGAGCAGGAAAAGGTCACCCTGCCCACTGACGTCGCCCTTTACGTTGCCTCGAACATCCGTTCCAACGTCCGCGAACTGGAAGGCGCACTCATTCGCCTCGTCGCCCATTCTTCCCTCATCGGCGCTGAGATCACTCTCCCCTACGCCCAGCAGGTGCTCAAGAACTTCATCGACTCGCAGGCCCGCAAGGTCACGATCGAATCCATCCAGAAGGCCACCGCTGAGCAGTTCGGGCTGCGCCTGGTCGAGATCAAGGCGAAGAACAACTCCCGCGCCATCGTCTACCCCCGTCAGATCGCCATGTATCTGGCCAAGCATCTGACCGAAGCGTCGCTGCCCGAGATCGGACGCCAGTTCGGCGGTAAGCACCACACCACCGTGCTGCACTCCGTCGATAAAATCGACGAGGCTCGCAAGAATGATAAGGATTTGAACAGGCTCATCAATAAGCTGACCGAGCAGCTAGGCGGTTAATGCGCGGCCTCTGCGCAGTTTTCCACCAAACCGGAGCGTCTTCCTTCCAGTTCTCTGTGGAGCAGGTGTGGAAGCTGTGTAAGAACAGTTCGAAGCGGAAAGTCGGTCCCAGATCCTCCACCGCCTCCGCCGCTCGCGGGACCTATTTTGGACATGAACGGTGTATCGGCAAACAGGTGCCAGCAGGCCAGTTGGATCGGTTTTCCACTTTTCCGAGCTACCTGCTGTTACTACTGGTTTTATAGGTTTTTAATTTGATATAAAAAAGCAATAGAAGTAGCGCCGCCCTACGGGAGATTCGGCTATGCCGGTTGAAGTGGCCACTGCGACTGGAACTGGGATTATGGAGATCACGGTCAGCAAGTTTGAACTTCTGCGCGAGCTGACGGCCACGCAGGGAGTCGTCGAACGCAAGACTACGATCCCGATCCTCTCCAACTATCTCTTCGAAGCTTCCGGCGACAAGTTGTCGCTCACCGCCACCGACCTCGACTTGAGCCTGCGCACCGCCTGCAACGCCAAGGTCAAGAAGGAAGGCTCCTGTACCATCCCCGCGCGCAAACTATACGACTACGTAAAGCTCCTGCCCGACGCCGAGATCACGATCAAGCTGCTCGACAACCACTGGGTCAGCATCCGCTGCGGACGCTCCAACACCAAGATGGTTGGGATGGCGAAGTCGAATTTCCCCAGCCTGCCTGTGTTTCCGACTGCCGGCGTAGTCAAGATCCCCGCCCAGGTTCTGCGCGCGATGATTGCCAAGACCGGCTTCGCCATCGCGAACGAAGAATCCCGTTACACCCTGAACGGCGCCCTGATGGTCCTCAAGCCTGAGTCCATCACCATGGTCGCGACCGATGGTCATCGCCTCGCTCACATCGAGCGCAATGGAGAAAAATTCGAGGGCGTCTCCGGCGAAATGAAAACCCTCATTCCGAAGAAGTGCATGGACGAGCTGAAGCTATTGGTCGATTCCACCAATGATGTCGAAACCATCGACTTCGCCAAAGACGAATCCACACTCTTCTTCCGCATCGGCCCGCGCCTGCTGACCTCGCGCCAGCTCACGGGTCAATTTCCCAACTTCGAAGCGGTCCTTCCCAAAGACAACAACAAGCACGTCAGCCTGAACGGCGACGACTTCAGCGCCGCCATCCAGCGCGTAGCCCAGTTCTCCGACGAGCGCTCCCGCGCAGTCCGCCTCCGCCTGGAGAAAGGCGAGTTGAAGCTTTCCGCCTCCTCCACCGATTCCGGCGAATCCGAGGACTCCATCGAAACGCCCTACCAGGGCGACGGCCTCACCATCGGGTTCAACGCTACCTACATCCTGGACTTCCTGAAAGCGGTTGGTTCCGGAGACGTAAGCCTGGAGCTGAAAGACCCCCAATCCGCCGGCCAACTTCGCCCCCTAGGCAACGACGACTACAAGTACCGCTACATCGTCATGCCCATGCGGATCTGAGGCTCTGTATTCGCGTAGGGGCAAGACGCCCCGTCTGCCCAGGCGAGTGAAGCTCTCGCCTTCCAAGCCGCTGTCACCCGCGAATAGTTACAACTCCTTGACGCCCCCGCCGCCCCGCATTACATTGTCCGCCATCTCAATTTATGGAGAGACGGGCGTCCTCGCCCGTCGACGCTATTTCTCGATCGGGAGGCCAACATGCTAAGCGGCTTCAAAAAATTCATCCTGCGCGGAAACGTGGTCGACATGGCAGTCGGCGTGGTCATTGGCGCCGCTTTTGCGACCGTGGTCGGGGCGTTCACCAAAGACTTCCTCACGCCGCTGATCGGCGCCATCGTCGGCAAGACCGGAGACTTCGCCACCTTCAGTTTTAAGCTACGCAACCAGTCATTCAACATCGGAGACCTCATCAATCAGGCCATCTCGTTTCTACTCGTCGCCGCAGCCGTCTATTTCTTCGTGGTAATGCCGGTCAACGCCCTGCTCGCCCGCATGCACAAGGACGAACCCGCTCCCGCGCCCACGACCAAGAAATGCCCCGAGTGCCTGAGCGACATCCCGATCGAGGCCCGCCGCTGCGCCCACTGTACGCAGCCCATCCCCGTGGGCCGAGCCGCTTAGCCTATGTCCCATATGCAGCCGCGGAGCGGCGAAATTCATTAGCCCAGCGCGTCAGCGCTGGGAAAAGATGCAGCAATGTCGAAAAGCCCCGGAGGGGCGAAAGCAACCGCTCTCGAAAATTCAACCGCCGAAACGGAAATCTGTCACCACCCATCTCCTGTACCATAATCGGAAGATGCGCCGCATTCTCGTACAAACCCTGCTCGTATTGACCGTACTCGCAACCACTTTCGCCCAAGAGGCTGGCTCTTCGTCGAAATCCAAACGCACTACCGAACAACACGCGACCCACCACACGTCGCAGTCCACCACCGCCGAAACCCTCTATCGCAACCCCGAATTCTCCTTCACCTACAAAATCCCCTACGCCTGGGTCGATCGCACCCAGCAAATGCAGGACGAATCCGCCGATCCAACAAAATCCAAACTGCTCCTGGCCATCTTCGAACGTCCCCCCGAAGTTACCGGCGACACCGTGAACTCCGCCGTCATCATCACCGCCGAGAGCGCCGCGACGTACCCAGGTCTAAGAACCGCCGCCGACTACCTCGGCCCACTCACCGAACTCACCACTTCAAAAGGCTTCAAACCCGCCGGAGACCCCTACGAATTTTCCGTAGGCACAACTCCCCTGGTCCGCGCCGACTTCCTCAAAGAGCTCGGCAAGCTGACCATGCATCAGTCTTCTCTCGTACTGCTGCGGAAAGGATTTGTCGTCTCCGTTACCTTCATCGCGGGCAGCGACGACGAGCTTGACGAGCTGATCGAAAAACTCTCTTTCGGAGCCCCGAAGTCCTAAAGTGACCGCTACGCCCGCCCCTCCCAAAATCGCCTTCCTCCACCCTCCTAAACCTTTCCCAAAGCAAGGGTTTACCGACCCGATTCGCAGCTCGAAAAACACCCCTTTCTATGCTAGAATGTAACTAGCTTGGGAAGCCCCTAAGTCCAATAAATATCAATAATTTGAAGTCAATCCGGGGCGCCTGAAAAGGCACCATCAGCCAGGGGCTACCAAGCGCGTTTTTTCACGGAGCTGAATGGCCACAAAAGAGACTCTGAACCCCACCGCGATCACCGACGCGAAAACAAAAGACGGAAAGGCTCCCAACGGAGTCAATGGCGACTACACTGCCGACTCCATCAAGGTGCTCGGCGGCATGGAAGCCGTCCGCAAACGTCCCGCCATGTACATCGGTTCGACCGGCGAGATGGGATTGCACCATCTCGTCTATGAAGTCGTCGACAACTCCGTGGACGAAGCCCTCGCCGGATTTGCCGACAAGATCGAAGTCACCATTCACATCGACAACTCCATCACCGTCATCGACAACGGCCGCGGCATTCCCGTCGACAACATGGACATCGATGGAGAAAAAGTTCCCGCCGCCCAGGTTGTGATGACCAAGTTGCATGCCGGCGGAAAATTCGATTCCTCCTCTTACAAAGTTTCCGGCGGGTTGCACGGTGTCGGCGTGTCCGTCGTCAACGCCCTCAGCGAGGAACTGGAACTCGAAATCTGGCGCGATGGCTTCACCTGGGAGCAGACGTACTCGAAAGGCGAACCCACCAGCAAGCTGAAGAAGGCCGGCGCCGCGAAAGTGAAGACCGGCACCAAGGTCCGCTTCCTGCCTGACAAGAGCATCTTCACCGCGACCGAATACAACTACGACACGCTCGCCCAGCGCCTGCGCGAGCTCGCCTTCCTGAACAAAGGCCTGCTCATCACGCTCACCGACGAGCGCACCAACGACGCCAAGACCGGCGAGCCCAAGCACACGGATTTCAAATACAACGGCGGCATCGCCGAATTTATCAAGCATCTCAACCGCGGCAAGCAGGTCCTGCACGACAAGCCCATCTACATGGAAGCTGAAAAAGACAGCGTCGTCATGGAGATCGGCCTGCAATACAACGACGCCTATTCCGAGAGCGTTTTCAGTTTCGCCAACAACATCAACACGGTCGACGGCGGCACGCACCTCTCCGGCTTCCGCACTGCGCTCACCCGCACCATCAACTACGCCGGCCAGCAGATGGGTCTCTTCAAAGATGTGAAAGAGAATCTCACCGGCGATGACGTGCGCGAAGGCCTGGTCGCTGTAGTCAGCGTGAATCTGCCACAGCCACAGTTCGAAGGCCAGACCAAGGGCAAGCTGAATTCCGATATTGCCGGCATCGTGCAGGCGTTCGTCAACGAAAAGCTAGGCGCCTTCTTCGAGCAAAACACCACCGTCGCCCGCAAGATCATCAACAAGGCCATCGACGCCGCCCGCGCCCGCGAAGCCGCCCGCAAAGCCCGCGATCTCACCCGCCGCAAAGGCGCGCTAGACGGCGGAGGCCTTCCCGGCAAGTTGGCCGACTGCTCCGAGCGTCAGCCCGAGCGCTGCGAACTCTTCCTCGTCGAGGGCGAGTCCGCCGGCGGCACCGCCAAGCAGGGACGCGATCGCCGCTTCCAGGCAATCCTTCCGTTGAAAGGCAAAATTCTCAACGTCGAAAAGGCGCGCTACGACAAGATGCTCGCCCACGAAGAAATCCGCGCCATGATCACCGCGCTCGGCACCGGCATCGCCAAGGATGACTTCGATCCCACCAAAGTCCGCTATGGCAAAATCATCCTCATGACCGATGCCGACGTCGACGGCAGCCACATCCGCACGCTCCTGCTCACGTTCTTCTTCCGTCACATGCAGGAGCTGATCAAGCGCGGCCACGTCTTCATCGCGCAGCCGCCGCTCTACGGGCTGAAGAAAGGCCGCAGCCTGCAGTACGTGAAAGACGACGACGCCCTCGACAAGATCCTCCTCAAGCGCGCCGCGGATAGTATCGTGATCCGATACGGTCAGGGCGCCGCCAAGCTCGAAGGCGGTAGCCTCTCGCGCTTCATGGCCCAGCTCAAAGAATACCTCGGCTTCTTCGATAAGGTCGACAAGCGCCTGCGCGACGAGCAAGTCACCGAACTCGTGCCCAAGCTCGACCTCGCCAAGCGCGTCGACTTCGAGGGGGACAAGAACGCGCCGCCGAAAAAAGTCGAGAAGCTCGAAAGGGAACTCAAGAAATTCCAAAAAGATCGCGGCTTCAAAGAAGTCGGCAGCCGCTTCGACGAGGAGCACAACCTCTGGGAAGTCCGCTTCGTCAGCAACCAGGGCACCGAGCGCCTCATCAACTGGGAACTGGTCTCCACACCCGAGTATCGTCAGTTACTCGCGAAATTTAAGCAGATCGAGCCCTACATGGAACCGCCCTTCATGGTCGAGACGATCGCCAAGGAGACTGCCAGCGCCGACGACACCGAAGACGCTGCTGAAGGCGAAACCGCGGAAGCGACTGCGAAAGCAGACAAAGCCGACAAGTCTGACAAGAAGCAGGTAGCCGCAAAAACTACCAGGCGCAAAGCGGAAGCTGAAGTAATCGAGAAATCGAACCTGCGCGAGCTGTTCAAATATGTCCAGGAAGCCGGAGCCCGAGGCTACGAAAAAACCCGTTACAAAGGCCTGGGCGAAATGACTGCCGAGCAACTTTGGCAGACCACCATGGATCCCGAGCGCCGCACCCTGCTGTCCGTGAAGCTCGAAGACATCGCCGAAACCGAAACCATTTTCACCACGCTCATGGGCGAAGACGTAGAGGCACGCCGCAAGTTCATCGAGGAAAACGCCCTGGACGTAAAGAACCTGGACATCTAGACCGCTCGCGTAGGGGCAAACGCCCTCGGGCGCTTGCCCTGAGCGCAGTCGAAGGGCCCAGCCGAGCGAAGCTCGGCTTTTAATTTTTTCTGCACCCGATTTTATCTGCGCCCCGGATAAGCTGTAACACCGCTTGGTGCCCCAGGTTCGCGTCCGCACTTTGGACGCTAACCTGGGCATAGTACGTTCGCACCCAAAAAATCGCGCCATGCTCCGCCTCGCCCTCGCCACGGCATCGAAATATCCCAACCTCACTGAAGACGACCGCCTCCTCCTGGACCCGCTCGCCCAGCACGGCATCCAGGCCCATCCCGCTATCTGGAACGATCCCAACCAGGACTGGTCCGCCTGCGCCGCCGTCCTGATCCGCTCCTGTTGGGACTACCACCTCCAACCCGAACTATTTTTCGCCTGGATCCAGCAACTCCACGCCGCGAACATTCCGATCCTCAACCCTGCCCCGCTCCTCCGCTGGAACGCGAACAAGAGCTACCTCCGCGACCTCGACACCAAAGGCGTCCCGATTGTTCCCACCTTCTGGCCCGAACACAACGAGAATCTGATCACCCTGCAACAAAAACTCTGCGACCTTTGCTGGCACAAAGCAGTCGTGAAGCCAAGAATCTCCGCGACCGCTTACCGCACGCAACTCGTCACAAAAGACGATACCTCCGCTGCGCAAAAGCTCTTCGACGAACTCCACCGCGGCCCCGGTGTCATGCTTCAGAAATACATCGACAGCATCACCATCGAAGGCGAATGGTCGTTGATCTTCTTCGCCGGAACCTTCAGCCACGCCATCATCAAGCAACCCAGGCCCGGCGACTTCCGGGTGCAAAACGATTTCGGAGGAACCGCGCGCCGCGCCGATCCCCCACCGCATGTCCTTGCAAGTGCCATCCGCGCCGTCGAAGCAGTCGACCCCACTGTCTACGCGCGAGTCGACGGAGTCGTCGACGATGGCCGATTTCTGCTAATGGAACTCGAACTCATCGAGCCCATGCTGTTCCTCGCCGATCATCCCGAAGCCCCCACCCGCTTCGCCGCCGCCATCGCGAACGCTGTGGCACGAACCACGTAGGGACAGACGCCCTCGTCTGTCCAGCCGAGCGAAGCTCGGCTTGCTGTGCCCGACGCCTAAAACGAGCATCCCTCGAAACGAATTCTAGATACCCTCAAACAAATCTGCTGCAAGCTCCAATAACCAACGCGTTCTCGGGACAGGAGACCAGCGATGTCAGCCATCACCGAGCCTTTGAAGTCAGTCAATCATCTTTGGAAGCCTCTCGTTATCGGTAGCGGAATTATTTTGCTGGCGGCGAGCATTGCCATACCCAATCTGCTTCGAACCCGAAGCGCAGCTGGCGTTCCCGCCTTGGAGCATATGTATGCCAGTACCCGCCTCGAAAACATGGCCCTCCCCGATGCCGCTCCGGTGTCTCTATCAAGAGCAGGCGCGGTTGTCGCCGAACTGAAATCCGCAGCCCGGCCCGCTGAGAAGTCCGCCACCGCCGATCGCAAGATCGTGCGCACCGGCGCGCTTGAACTAACCGTGAAGAGTCCCGCGGATGCTGCGGAACAGATACGTCGTATGGCGGAAAGCATGGGAGGGTACCTCGAAGCCGCGCAGATCGGCGGCACGAAAGAAGCTCCCACGGCCGACATCACCATCCGCGTTCCAGCCACGCACTTCGAAGATGCGAAAGCGCAAATTCGCCAACTCGCGGCGCGTGTTGAAAGCGAAAAGACTGACGCGCAAGATGTGACCCGCCGATACGTCGACATGGAAGCCCGCTTGCGCAACCTGCACGCCGAGGAAGCGCAGTATCTCACCATTATGAAGAGCGCTTACAAAGTGGATGACCTGCTCGAAGTGACGCAGAAGCTGAGCGAAGTCCGCGGACAGATCGAGCAGCAGCAAGGCGAATTCCAGACGCTCTCAAAGCAAATCGAAACCGTCGCCATCACAATTTCGCTGCGCACGCTTGCCGACACGCAGGTCTTCGGCCTCAACTGGCGTCCGCTCTATCAGCTCAAACTCGCGCTGCGAAATGGTCTCGACGCACTTGCTGACTACGCCACTACCATGGCTGCAATTCTGTTTTACGTTCCAGTGATCCTTGCCTGGAGCATAACTATTCTGTTTGCTGCCGTCGTTGCATGGCGTGCACTCCGTTGGACAGGCCGCCGCTTTCTCGACTGGCACGCCGCCGCACCGCAGAAAGCTGCGAACCCGGCCTAGTCACATACACACGAATTTCCATGTTTACGGACAACGCCAATTCGGTCACCAGTTTTCAAGTCATCATGTCGCGGAGGTTCGTATGAAACGCAATCCCCGGGGCCCCAGCTTTTCACTGCTCTCCACAATTTTGCTGACGGCTCTTCTTCTCGTCGTCGCCAGCCCGCAACCCGCAGTCCTCGCCGCGCCGCCGCCCGGAGAAACTCCCGGCACAACGCCCGGCTCTCTCGGCATCGTCGGGAAAGACGGCAAAATCCAGGGCACCTGCCCGCTGAAGCACACCGACGTTCGCGCCGGCATCAGCGGCTTCCTCGCCCGCGTTACAGTCACGCAAATCTTCGCCAACACGGCGACCCAGAACATCGAAGCCATCTACACTTTCCCGCTGCCGCAGGACGCAGCCGTCGACGATATGACCATCCAGATCGGTAACCGCACTGTGCGTGGCCTCATCAAGCGCCGTGAAGAAGCGCGTGCCATCTACGAGCACGCCAAGAACACCGGCCGCGTCGCCGCGCTGCTCGATCAGGAGCGTCCCAACATCTTCACGCAGTCGGTCGCCAACATCCTGCCCGGCGAACAAGTCACCGTCACCATCAGCTACGTCGAAACCCTGCGCTACGAAGCAGGCGCCTACGAATTCGTATTTCCGATGGTGGTCGGCCCGCGCTACATTCCCGGACGGGCGACCGGCCATCAGGGCGGCGGCTGGGCGCCCGACACCAATCGCGTTCCTGACGCATCGCACATCACCCCGTGGGTCGCCGCCAAAGGCACGCGCGCCGGTCACGACATTTCGATGGAACTCGCGCTCGATGCCGGCGTCCCCATTCAGGATGTCCGTTCCAAATCGCACGACATCGAAGTCGATCGTCAGAGCGCCAGCCGCGCCAGCATCCGCCTGCGCGACGAAGCTGTTATCCCGAACAAAGACTTCATTCTGAAGTATGACGTCGCCGGCGCCGAGATCGCTGACGCCATCCTCACCACGCCCGCTCCCGGCCGCTCCAAAGGCGCTGGTGGTTACTTCACCATGGTCCTGCAGCCGCCCGCCCGTCTGCCCGAATCCGACATCCAGCCCAAAGAACTCGTCTTCGTGCTCGACACCTCGGGCTCCATGTGGGGCTTCCCGCTCGAGAAAGCGAAAGAAGTGATCAGCCGGGCGCTCGACGAACTTTATCCCGGCGACACCTTCAACCTCATCACCTTCTCGGGCGACACGCACATCGTGTTCCCCGAGCCGGTTTATCCGACTGCTGAAAACATCCGCAAAGCGAAGGCCGTGCTCGCCAGCCGCACTGGTGGCGGCGGTACGGAAATGATGAAAGCCATTCGCGCCGCGCTGGTGCCCTCCGACAAGCAGGATCACGTTCGCGTCGTCTGCTTCCTTACGGATGGCTACGTCGGCGACGACATGGAAATTGTCGGAGAAGTCCAGAAACATCCCAACGCCCGCGTCTTCGCCTTCGGTATCGGCACCGCCGTGAATCGTTTCCTGCTCGACAAGATGGCCGAAAGCGGCCGCGGCGCAGTCGAATACGTCACCCTCGCCGACAAGGCCGACGAAGCGGCCCACCGCTTCTACGAGCGGGTCCGCTCGCCACTCTTGACCGATCTCTACATCGACTGGGGCGGTCTGCCGGTCACCGACGTCTACCCGCAACGCCTTCCCGATCTGTTCAGCGGGCAGCCACTCGTAATCAGCGGCCGTTTTACGCAACCCGCGAGCGGAAAGATCCGCCTCAAAGGCACGCGCGCCGGCGGCCCCTTCACCCGCGAAATTCCCGTGACATTTTCCCCCAGCTCCCCCCCATTCGACGCGCTGGCCGGCTTCTGGGCCCGCCGCCGCATCGATGACCTCATGTCGCAAGACTGGCTCGGCTTGCAGCAAGGCGCCATGAAGCCCGCGCTGAAAGAGCAGATCACGCAGCTCGGTCTCGACTATCGCCTGATGACGCAGTTCACCTCATTCGTTGCAGTCGAAGACCGCATTGTCACCAAGGACGGCAAGCCGCAGCGCATGCAAGTCCCGGTCGAGATGCCCGAAGGCGTCAGGTACGAAGGAGTATTCGGCGACCAGAATCAATACGATGCCTTTGCGGCCGGCGCTGGTTCGGGCGGACGTGTTTCATCCGCGTTAATTGGAGGAGTTGTCGGCGGCGTAGTAAGCCGTAATTTGTCCGCCCCGCCAGCACCACCACCGCCATATCAGAGCGGCGCGACCGAAACCGTCGAAGTGCAGGCAACGGCACCTACGGTGAATACCGAGACCACTACCATTACAACAATGCATAAGCGCGCTGCCCCCACTCCGAAGACGAAGGAGTCGGATGAGCGCGCCGCGTTGACAAACACCGCGCCGGTCCGGGATAAACAGCGCCAGCTGCTCGAAAGCAAGTTCCAGCCTGCCGTCCTGGCTGCGCTTGACTGCGCGCGCAAGAATGCTGCATCCTGCGCCAACGTTCACGCCGGCAAAATAGCCCTCGAGCTCTGGCTCTCCGAAGACTCGCCCGCAGTGCGCGCACAACTGAAAGCGCTCGACTTCGATCTCACGCAAACCCACGCCACGAACAAGATGCTCACCGGCAATCTTCCCGTGGACAAACTCGAAACCCTGGCGAAGCTGACTGCCATCCAGTTCGTTTCGCTGCCACGCCGTTAAAAGCCAGGGCTGGTCAAAGCTGGGGTCCTCCACACCCGGCCGCGACCAGCCCTGTACTCCACTCCGAGGAGGGACGGGCCGGCCGCGACCAGCCCTGTACTCCACTCCGAGGAGGGACGGGCCATCCAGTCGCGCAGCGACGTCAGAAGCTAGCCCCGGACATAAGTCCGGAAAGAAGGCGTGGAAAACCGCCGAGTCCCTTTCGGGACGGCACTCTCCATGCACAAACGTAAAACTCTACACGCCCGACTCCGTCCCCACCCCAAACTTCACTTCCCGATACCGCCGCGCAAACACCACACACAATCCCACAATCACCGCGAAGCACAACACGCTCCCCTCCGGCCCCACTCTCCCGCCGCTCAGCCAATCCGGTCCCGCGAACGAAGGCCGCATCAAATGCCCCGGCTCCATCGTCCCGCTGTCCGGCACCGAATACAGGTACGTCTGCCCCCAATCCCAGAACGCATGGAACCCGACCGCGAACCACAAATCGCCCGTCCGCCGCAAAGTCAAGCAAAAGAAAATGCCGATTGCCGCGGCTCCCAACAACCCAATCCAGCTCTCCCCGGGATTCCGAAAATGAATCGCGCCGAACGCGCACGACAACAACACAGCCGCGGGCCAGAATCCGATTCCGCGCGACAACGTATACAGCGTGTACCCGCGCAGCAGAAACTCTTCGAACAATCCCACCAGAACGAAGTACACCGCCCAGAACACCGCAAATTTCAAGATGCGTCCGCCATGCAAAACTGGATGTCCGAAGTAAAACGCATGCACGCCCCGGAGCGCGATCATCAACACGCTGATCGCTGCCAGTCCCCACGCCGCTCCCGCCCAGAACATCTTCCCGAACGCATGCCGCCGTGGCAGCCCATACTCATCCACCCTGCGCTCTTCGAGGTGCGCCATCAGAAGCGCGGGAGCGAATGCGGCCAACACGAGCGCCGCCTGTCCATACATCTCCTGCCACAAAATAGCCGCGCCACGAACCGGCTCCCGGAAGAACGAAGCTCCAATCCAGAATGCGAAATACGCCGTGAAGAAGCCGCAAATGAGGTAAATCGCCAGTCGCCAGATGGCGCGCACTCCCCGCGTCCCGCGGAAAATTCCCCCGGTTTCTCCCCGCGGCAAAGTGGACGAATTTTCGAACGAATCGCTCCCCTCACGGAGCTCTTCAGGCGGGATCGACGGCCGAGTTTCGGGCTCGCTCATCAGAAGTTCGCGGGATCGGGCCTCGCCATGGTAAAACACTCGTTCCTCATCCGGTTGACCGATTTTCATGTTTGGACCTGTAGGCAGACCACAATGGATCGCCGGAGCGCTGCTTCTGGTCTTCCTCGCACAGTGCGCCTGGCTCGTGAGCCGCAGCTTGCGTGCCGGGCAAATGGACTTGCGCGAGTGGTACCGCCTCGACGCCGGTCTGCGTCGCTGGCACAATTTGCCGCGCACCAGCGCGACCTCCGATCCGCACTCCGTCGTGGGCCCGGGCCCGCCGCCGCGCATCCGCGACAACGATGGCTTTGATCCCGACCACTCCGCCCTCTGGTACCTGATCTCCTCCGCGCCGCTCTTGATCTGGCCTGGGCGCTTTCAGTCCGAAACGCTCCTCTATTGGGGATGGCTGGCCCGCCTTCCGCACCTCGTCTTCGGAGCTCTGTTGGGAGCATCACTGTGGTACGTCTCGCGCCGCCTTTACGGCAACGAAGGTGGATTCATCGCGCTCACGCTCTACTGCTTTTCTCCCGGAGTGATTCGCGCGACCGCGCTCTGGTTTGCCGAACCCGAAATCGGCGCAGTCTGGGGAGCATTCGGCACGATCTTCACCGGCATCGCCGTTGCCCACACACTCTATGCTCCACGCGAAGTCGTACTTTGGAACTGGCGTCGCATGTTGCTTCTCGGAGTCTCACTCGCGCTGGCTATCGGCAGCCAATTCTCTCTCGTCGTGATGGCGCCGCTGGCGCTGGCGTTTATGCTGTATCTCGCGCCGACACGCCGCGCTGCCGCCGCCATCATCTGGAGCGCGGCCTGCCTGATTGCTCTGGCTCTCCTCTTCGCCGCCTACTTCTTCCATCCCGTTGCCCTGTGGGACGGCCTCCATCATGCCTCCTGGTTCGGCATTACCTGGCAGGCGTTCACGATGTCCGTCGCATACCGCGAGCTCCTGGTTCAACTCGGGCAGAGCAGTCCGGCCCTGGTTCTCGCTCTACCGGCTGCGCTTGTCACCTATGCCCTCTGGCCAAGGACCCGTTATTTCGGCAATATCGCCCCACTGCTCGTCGCCGTGCTTTGCCTCGTGCTCGGCTTCGCCGCGCCCCATTATCAAGGCTTGGGTTTTCAACTTGTCGCCTTGCCCTTCCTGTTCGTCTTCGTCTCTGGAATTTTTGCGGACCTGCTGGAAACGAAACAGCGCACGCTTGTGCTAGCCAGCATCTCCGGCCTCCTGCTGGCCTACTCATTCTGGAGCCTGAGCGAATTAGCCAGAGTCGGCTTGACGCGATAAATGGAGCGACGGGCGTCCCCGCCCGTCGAGGCCACTGCTCCGCGCATATCTTATCCATAAGTCCTATTATCCCAACCGCCTAGACCACTCGCGTAGGGGCAGACGCCCTCGTCTGCGGAGCCCGCGTAGGGGCAGACGCCCTCGTCTGCCCGGCCGAGCAAAGCTCGGCTTCTCTCGCCAGCATCTGATCTGACACCAGCGCCAAAAGGTTACCCCCGATTACTTTCTCTCCCACAAGCGAAAACGAAATCCCCTCCGCCGACATCTAACCAAGCAGGAGAGTGTGTCATGCCGCTTCACCTGGAGTATCATCCCCGCATGCGGTACTGGATGCCCGTTTTCGCCGTTCTGCTGATTTCGTTCTTGACGCTTTCCGCTTCGGCGCAGGCGAACGGTGCTCCGCCCTCGGTCACCTCCTTCGGTTTCGGCGGACATCCCGGCTTCAACGGTCCTCCGCCCAGCGTGACCTCGCTCGGCCCTCAAGGCGCAGTTCCGCCACAGCGCGTTTTTCATCAGCCTGGTTTCCGTCCGCAGCAGTCTGGCACACATCATCACCATCGTCAGAATCAGGGATACGCGTATCCCTACTACGTGCCATATTACGTCCCCTACTCGCCGCTAATGGATCCCGACGAAGCACAAGCCGCAGACGAATCTGCCGCCGATGCTCCTGAGGATTCCAGCCAGTATCAAGGTGGCCCGACTATCTTCGACCGTCGCGGACCGGGTGATCCCGCTCCGAATGACTACCGTGCCGAGAAGCCACGAACCGCAGTTCCCAAGCCTCCGAGTTCCGTAGCGACTCCGGCTGTGGCCACGAATTCCGTCGCCACCCCGCCCGAGCCAGCGCGTGCTCCTGAGCCGATCGTGATCGCCCAGCCCTCCACCATCCTCATTTTCAAGGATGGTCACAAACAGGAGGTCAGCAATTACGCCATCGTGGGATCGAACCTGTTCGACCTCACTCCCGGACACCGCCTGAAGATCGCGCTTTCCGATCTTGATCTGCCCGCAACCCAGAAAGCCAACGACGATCAGGGCGTCGACTTCAAGCTTCCCGAATCGCCCGGCAGCTAGCTCCCTATGCGCCCGCGCGCCATCCCGGCGTTCCTCGCAATCCTGCTCCTCGCGATGCCTGTCTGCGCGCAGTCCGGTCGCGGCTCGATGCGCATCTCCAGCTCTCCAGGATTCGGGTCCCGACACCACTCGCGCCTTTCTGGATCATTGTTTCTGGGAGATCCTTTCTGGAGCGACGCTTACTATGATCCTTCGCCGAATGTGATCGTCGTCCAGTCTCCGCAAGCGCCGCCTGCACAGACTTCGGCTCCAATTGAGGAGCACAAGGCCGCCGCGCCGTTGCTCATCGAGTGGCAAGGTGACCGCTACGTCCGCGTCACGTCCGAATCGACCAATGGTTCGCGTACCATTCAGCCGGATTACGTTGCTGACAAAACAGAGAGACATTCCACCCGCGCAGTCCCCGAGACGAGATCAATCACCGAGCCGCCGCCCACCACATTCATTTTCCGCGACGGCCACCAGGAACAATCCAGCGACTACTCCATCATCTCGGGAGTGATCTACACTCGCGGCGATTACTGGACCAGCGGCTCCTGGTCGAAACAGATTCCCCTCGCCCAACTCGATCTTCCCGCGACGGTGAAAGCGAATCACGATCGCGGAGCCCCCTTCCGCCTCCCCACCGCCCCCAACGAAGTCATCACCCGTCCCTGACTCACGTAGGGGCAGACGCCCTCGTCTGCCCGGCCGAGCGAAGCTCGGCTTGAGACGTATCTTCAGGAAACAGCTCTTTGGGTAGGCAATATTTCTTTCACTAGAAAAGCGGAAGAAACTCCCAAACGGCTGCCGATCTGGAGCGGGCTGAACTCTCCGCCGGGCTGGCGCCCCCGCCGCCCAGACGAGGGCGTCTGGGCCTACGCGGATACTTCCCGCCCGTCAATGCCTCAAAAAACATCCAACTGCGAACATGCACCGCCGCACTTTGTCCGAACCCTCTCCCGCTCCGATGGCATCCTTACCCGGAATGAAGCCTCCCTGCGACGATGCTGCCATCCGGTCCGCGCCGGCCGACTCTCCCTGCCGTCCGCAATCGGGGCCATGGATTCTCGCCGCTGCCATCCTCGGCACCAGCATGGCTTTCATCGACAGCACTGTCGTCAACGTCGCATTGCCCGCTCTCGAATCCAGCTTCAAAGCCGGCGTTATCGATGTGCAATGGGTGGTCGAATCCTACGGGCTCTTTCTCGGCGCTCTCATCCTGGTCGGGGGCGCGGCGGGCGACCGCTTCGGACGCCGCAAAGTCTTCCTCACCGGCATCGCGTTATTCGCGCTAGCCTCCGCAGCGTGCGGCATGGCGCAATCGATCCATCAACTCATCGCCGCCCGCGCGCTCCAGGGAATTGGCGCTGCCTTGCTAACCCCCGGCAGCCTCGCCATTATCAGCGCGTCTTTCCCTGAAGTGGAGCGCGGCCGCGCCATCGGAACCTGGTCCGGCTTCTCCGCCATCACCACCGCGCTCGGCCCCGTGCTCGGCGGATGGCTGATTCAACATGCCACCTGGCGCTGGATATTCTTCATCAACCTTCCGCTCGCAGCGGCCGTCATCCTCATCTCCATCGTGCATGTTCCCGAGAGCCACGGTCCTGTTGCCAAGAGGCTCGATCTTCTCGGAGCGCTCCTTGCCATCATCGGCCTCGGCGGACTGGTTTTCGGTCTGATCGAATCTCCACGCCTCGGTTGGACCAACCTGAAAGTCAGCGGAAGCCTCCTCATCGCCATCGTCTCTCTCATCTCGTTCCCGTTCGTCGAAGCCCGCGCGCCCTCGCCCATGGTTCCGCTCACACTGTTTCGCTCACGCACTTTCTCCGGCGCGAACCTGCTCACGCTCTTTCTCTACGCCGCGCTCGGAATTTTCTTCTTCATTTTCCCGATGAACCTGATCCAGGTGCAGGGATACTCCGCCACCGCCGCAGGCGCCGCCGCTCTCCCACTCATCCTGTTGATGTTTTTCCTTTCGCGCTGGTCCGGAGGATTGGTCAGCCGCTACGGAGCGAAACCGCCTCTGATCATCGGCCCGCTCATCGCGGCCGCCGGCTTCGCGCTTTTCACCGTGCCCGGTGTCGGAAGCTCGTATTGGAAGTCCTTCTTCCCGGCGTTCATCGTCCTCGGCTTCGGGATGGCCGTCAGTGTCGCGCCTCTCACCACTGCTGTCATGGGCACAGTCGATCAGAAATTTGCCGGAGCCGCCTCCGGAATCAACAACGCTGTCGCCCGCGTAGCCGGTCTGCTCGCCATCGCGGTCTTCGGAATCTTGATGGTGAACGCGTTCGCTACTCGCCTCGACCGGCAACTCGCCAACCTGAACTTCCCACCCGCCGCCCGTCAGCAACTTCTCTCCAACCGCACAATGCTCGCGGCGATCGATCCGCCATCGGGCCTCGACCCCGCGCAAACTGCCAATGCGAAGACTGCCATCGACAGCTCGTTCCTGTTCGCCTTCCGTCTCGTCGCCTTCTGCTGCGCCAGCCTTGCAATCGCCAGCGCCGCCATGGCCACTCTCATCATCGAAGGACCCGCCAACCATCAGAAAGCCTGATACCTTTTCACCACAAACAATGTAGCGCCGGCGTCTCGCCGGCTGATTCCGAGGGCGGGACGCCCTCTAGACAGCCGGCAGGATGCCGGCGCTACAAATCTCGCGTTTTCCCGCAATCTGTTCAGGCGTGCCGCCAAGAGCCAAAAATGAGGCCGCCTTCAGGCGCGGTCCTTCCCGATCACCAGAGCTGCGGAGTAACCGCTCCGCCAACTCAAAGATCCCAACACTTGTGATATAATTTCACTTATTCAAGCTCAATTAACGCCCTGTAAATGCAACAATTTACAAGAAATCCGA
>QIAH01000524.1 GCA_003225465.1 Acidobacteriota bacterium
TCCTCAAGGAAAACGAGGACCAGCGGGTTCTCATCCTGACCGTGAATAACAGCGAGGGGATTATTCGCGCAGCCCTCACCGTGGGCGCACGCGGCTTTGTCTTGAAGTCCGATGCTGCCACTGACCTGGTGAGCGCGATCCAGGCGCTCGAACGTCATCGCACTTTCTTCACTCCGCGCGTGCAAGAAATCCTCGACAGCTACTTCGCGCCTTCCAGCCTCACCGCTCTTCCCA
>QIAH01000525.1 GCA_003225465.1 Acidobacteriota bacterium
CGGGTGCTTTAGGTTGCAGCGTCAAGACCGCACAAACCCACCGCAGCAACTTCATGCAAAAGCTTCACCTGCACTCCACCAGTGAAGTCGTGCTGTACGCGATCCGCAACCAGATCATTCCTCATGACGGCCGCGCCGCCTGAAGAAATAGTGGTCCGGAACTCTCAATACCGCCCTTCGCGTATCCACAACCGCACCTGCTCCTCGACGGAGAAAGGCTTTGCAGGACTCACCGCAAACTTCGACTCCAGCGCGAATGCGTGCGTCTCGAGTGGAACGCTGAAGTGGGCTCTCGTGCGCAGGAACGCCCGCACAAACAGCTCCGTATAGCGTTCCAGCCCGAGTAGGTGAAACTGCACCGCGTGTACCAGGCCGTGAAATAGCGTGCGCTCAATAATCAGATCGTTAAACACGATGACATCGACAAAGGTCAGCGACGCCATGTGCGTCAGCTCGGGTAGGTTCTCAATCCCAAGCGACCGCGCTTCCAGATAAAACGGGGGAGGGGGGAGGCGCCGGCCGTGCAACTCGACCGTTCGCACATGCTCCAGCAGGGCCGGCGAAAAAAAGGACTGCAAAGTCTCTCTCTGTCGGGTACTCAAGGGCGCGCCGCTCGAAAAATGCTGTTCGCGCTGGTTCCGAAGATAGCCGCTCACACGTTGCACTGCTTCCACTACCTGCGACGCTGAAAGATTTGCATCGTCCGCAGGCATCTCGTTCTGGATCGAGACGTAATAGTCGTGGAGAGCGACGGCCGTCCCGATGGTCTTGCGAAGCACGTCCTTCTCGCCATACCGAGCCAGATCTCCGACCGAAAACCGCAGCCGCAGGCGGTCGGTGGCACACTGCGCGCTCAGCAAATCCAGCTGCGCATGGCGCAGCTCTGCGTTCATCTGGACGATCGCGACGCGATCGTCCGGGTCATTCCACGAATACATCATGAACTCCTTGTCAGTGGTCCTGATGGGGTCTATTGCGAGGAGCAGGGATAGGACCTATAAATTTTTCTATTATGTATACAGCGTTAAGTATACACTGTCAATATTATTCAAAGCATTTAACCAATGTTTTTACAAAAGATTTCAAGAGGAGGCGATGGATGCCGAGACAGCCGGACCCGGAACTCGAAAAGCGGGTGCTCGACGCGGCCCAGAAGCTATGGCGCGGTGGCGGCGATAAAACCCTCAGCATGAGGGCCCTGGCGAAGGCTGCCCGTACCAACACGCCGGCCATTTACCGTCGCTTCAAAGATCGCAAAGACATTCTGCGTGCCCTGTTGCTGCGGGTCCGCACCAAGCAACTCGAAGCAATCCAATCGGCGCGCTCATTGGAGGAAGCCATCGATCGGTACATCGACTTTGCCCTGCGAAACCCTTGGGAATACGAGCTCTATTACTTGCAGGAACACGAACAGCTCCGGCCGGCCGTCTCGAGATCGCCGGAAATCGGCCCGGGATTCGCCTGGCTGCAAAACCAACTCGCAGAACGATTGGGCGGATCGCCTGAGGATCACGCGTCCCTAGCCCTCGCCCTCTGGGGCCTCGCGCACGGAACGGTGATGCTTCTGATTTCGAAAGTGGTCCCCCCGGCGAGGGCGGCCGAACTGCGCGCAGGTTGCAGGAAGGCGCTCGAAGAGTTGCTCAGGGCGGCCGAGCAGAGAGGTCGTTAATCCGCTCCGTGGAACAATTGCTGGGTGCCTCAGGTTCGCGTCCGCTTTTTGGACGCTAACCTGGGCCTCCCGCTTCCATCACACCACCACCGACCGAGCCCGCAGTCCAACTGTCTCGCTCTTCCAGTCTTTCCCTCTCATCAATCCCCAAGCCTCCCGATACTTTTCATACTTCGACCGCTTTCTCCGGCTGCCGGGAAACAGTTTCAGCGACCGCACTCCCTGCACCACCTCCACCGGAAATACATACCAGGCATCCACCGGCACAACGTAGGCCACCAGAATATCGATCTCATCCCGGTCGTAAGCCTGCAGGGAGTGTCCATGCGCGTGAAAACTGTACCCTCCATCCTTCCCTGCGCGATGCGCCGACTTCACCTGCACCCGGCACAACCGTTCCCCGGCTTGCGTAATGAAGTCATACGGATCGCTGTCGCCCCACGGCTTCGCCACGCTGAGTCCCAACCCCGAAGCCTTCGCCACAAACGCCGCCTCGGCCATCTCCCCCAACCGTTTCCCGGTCACCTTCCGGCACGCACATGGTTCGGCCATACCCCAAAGTTCCCCGATCAGCCCCAACCCCGCTTCGATCTCCGCCACCACCCCAACTTCGCTTTCCATTGCTTTTGTCCTGTCTTTATTATGAATTCTGTTCTTATGAATAAGCCCCAAGGCAGAAAAAGCCCCTCCGGACGATTCCCGTCCGAAGAGGCTTTCCGAGCCCGTTGAGCTATAGTAGATTATTTTTGTATAGCTATGCTGAAGTCAAGCAGAAAATCACAGTAGCCACGAAACCCATTCCCAAAATGGGACGAGTAAACCGCAGCCTTTGACGTTCTGAGTGCGACTCCGGCAACTCTACAACCTTGGCGACTCAGTAATAACTCAGCGTGCGGCGCGTGACACGAGGTGGCTGGTCCGTTACGTATGCAACCGCTAACCTGGGATTCCACAGAAGTCTCGATTCTTGGGCTTTGCTAACGACCCACGACGATCCTCCCCTCACTTCCTCCCGATCAAAACGTGAGTCGCGTTTTCTCCCGCAACCGTCCGCTCAGGCGCGAAACCCAACTGGTGGAGATTCATTCCAGAAATGAGATGTTCCCCCTCGCCCAGCAGAACCGGCGAGAGGGCCAGATGGATTTCATCGATGTGTCCTCCCATCAGGTACTGGCGAATGACGGACACCCCTCCGCCAACGCGAACGTCCTTGCCCCCGGCCGTATCTTTGGCCAGCTTCAACGCGGCGTCGATTCCCTCGGTGCCGAAGTGAAACGTCGTACCCCCGGCTATGGCAAGCGGAGCCCGAGCATGATGCGTGAGCACGAAGACGGGCGAAAATCTCAGGCCCGCGCACCCCGAGGGGATTCTCCAGGTCCTGGCGGGGACCGGCGCCGAAACCGTCGAGGGAGAGTGAGAAGGCAGCGACTCGGACGTTGCTCATAATTACGATTGTGTTCAGTTTGAGGGGATTAATTCTGCCAGGTACTCCACGTTTCGATGCCTCCTAGGCTTTTGGGGAGCTGACCACCTCGGTTATCGTCCAGAGAGCACACCGTCCGGTGTGGCGGGCAGCATCGTACCCCACACATCCGCAAAGAGCGTGAATGAACGGCCACCGCCCATTGACAGTGTCGTTGATATCGGCCAAGCTCGAAAACCATGATCACGGGTAATTCCAAAAAGCGCTCTAGCGGACTCTCAATCAGCAAGCCTCTCGCTTTCCTCGACTTAGAAACCACAGGCAGCATTCCAGGTTTTGACCGAATAGTTGAAGTGGGAGCTCTCAAGATCTTGCCAGACCAGAGCGAATTAGAATTTCAGAGCCGCGTCAATCCCGAGATGGGCATTACACCGGAGGCCACCCGAAAGCACGGCATCACCGACGCGGCTGTACTTGAATCTCCCAAGTTCAGTGAGATCGCTGACAAGCTCGCCACTTTCTTGAAGGGTTGTGATCTTGCCGGTTACAACCTCTTGAGCTTCGACCTGCCGATGCTAAAGGCAGAGTTCGAACGCATCGGTCATTCTTTTTCAACAGAGGGGCGGCGAAATGTAGACGTTCTGGATATCTACGTTCACAAGGAGCCTCGCGACCTAAGATCAGCGTATCGGTTCTATTGCGGCCGTGAGTTTCGCGACGCCCACTCCGCTTCTGCAGACGCACGGGCCTGCCTGGACGTATTGAAGGGACAACTCCGAAAGTACGAGGACCTACCTCGAACTACCGAAGGTCTTGCAACATTGGTCGAGGAACACCGAAAATTGAGAACCCTCGATTCAGGAGGATGGTTTATCAGTCGGTACGGGAAACCTGCGTTCGCTCGCGGGAAGTATCAAGGGTTATTGATCAGAGAAATAGAGGAGTCCGATCCAGCTTATCTTGACTGGATGCTCTCGACTGGCCTGCCATCCGACACTGTCGATGTAATTAGAACTGTTCTACCGACCTTTGGAAAAATGATACCCTGAGGCCTGTCGAGCCTATCGCCCTCGACGTCACAAGGATAGAAGAATTGTGTCACTCGTCGACCTGCTGACAAGAGGCTACTTCCCAAAAGAACTACCGCGTCCATTTATCACATCCACTTTCGCGAACTGCGTCACATCTATTAATCAACTTTCGGGAGATTTCGCAAAGACTGCGTCGAAAGGAAATGCCCTCCCCACCGCACAAACTGCAATGTACTCCCTCGCACGTGGAGGTTTGCTCAGACGTCCGCTGAGCATCTGTAACCCGCTGCATTACTTCCTCCTCTGCAAAGAGATGATTCAAAACTGGTCTTCCATAAATCCACGCGTGACCGGAACGTCCCTTGCGGCGACCGCTCCAGAATTCAAACCCACGGGCCGAGCGATCGACGGTAAGTGGCCACAAAGCGCACGACATGAACTCACACAGACTACACGCATGGGAAGGCGCTACATCCTTCAGACTGACATCAATCGTTTTTATCACAGCATCTATACCCACTCGATTTCGTGGGCGTTGCACACCAAGACAACCGCAAAAGCAAATCGCTCATTGGGACTGCTAGGGAACAAGATTGACTATTGGGTTCGCATGGGACAAGACCAACAGACGGTAGGAGTACCAATCGGGCCAGATACTTCACTGGTGATGGCTGAGCTCATTATGCAAAGATGTGATGAAAAGCTTCTTACAACACTCAGCGGGTTAAAGGGCCATCGATTCATCGACGACTACGAATTGAGCTTCCAGACTCGAACTGAGGCGGAAGACGCTTTCCACATCCTGGATGCATGCTTAGCAGACTTTGAACTGGCGCTAAATCCCAAGAAGACCAAGGTCCTAGAATTGCCGTTGCCGCTTGAAGCTGAGTGGGCAACAGAATTAAAGGAATTCCAATTTTCGCGGAACACGAAATCTGGCCAAGCTGCAGATCTAAACAATTATTTCAGCAAGGCATACTCGCTGCACAGAAGTAATCCCGACGAGGCCGTTTTGAGCTTCGCGATTGCCAAGCTGCGCGGTATCAACATTGAGCCGGCAAACTGGATTCTATTTCAAAAGCTGCTGCTTCTGTGTGCCATTCCAGAGCCA
>QIAH01000146.1 GCA_003225465.1 Acidobacteriota bacterium
CACCTGCCAGGCGGTGATTGCGTCCTGCCTTGACTTCTCCGGCAAGCGCAACAAAGTCGTTTACACCGATATGAATTTTCCATCGGTGATGTATTTCTGGGAAGCGCAGCGCGCCACGGGCGCCCGCGTGCACATGGTGAAGACCGACGATGGCGTCACGGTGCCGACGGAGCGGCTGCTGGATGCGATCGACGAACACACGCTGATCGTTCCCATCTCACATGTGATTTTCCGCAGTTCGTTCATCCAGGACGCCCGCGCCATAATCGAGAAAGCGCACCACGTGGGCGCCTATGTTCTGCTGGACACGTTTCAGTCCCTTGGTTCAGTTCCCGTGGATGCGCAATCACTGAATGTTGATTTCGTCTGCGGCGGAGTTTTGAAGTGGCTGTGTGGTGGGCCCGGAGTGGCTTACCTGTATGTTCGCCCTGATCTCGGCCAGAAGCTCCAACCGCGCTTCACTGGATGGCACGCCCACCAGCAGCCCTTCGACTTCGAGGCTGGTCCCATTCGCTACACCGATCCGCCCTACCGATTCATGAATGGAACCCTGCATATTCCGTCGTTGGAAGCGGCGTGGCCCGGTATCAAGATCATCGCTGAGGTGGGCGTCGAGAAGATCCGGGAGAAGTCTCGACGGCAAACAGCGAGGTTGATCGCACTGGCGGATCAGCGAGGTTGGCGTGTGAATACTCCGCGCGATCCGGATCAGCGGGGCGGAACCGTGTCCCTAGACATGCCGGACTCGCAACAGGTGTGCGCCGAGTTGATCAAACGCGAAATCCTTGTGGATTGGCGTCCTAAGGCCGGCGTACGCATGTCACCGCATTTCTACACGAAGGATGAAGAACTGGACGCCGCCATCAGCGCGGTGGAGGAGATCCTGCAGGGGCGCGCCTTCGCGAGTCGGTAAGCCACGCTCTTGAAAGAGTTATTCCGTGTCCTCTCCAGCCCAGTAATGTTACTGACGTAAGCCCGATCGTCGGTTTTCTGCTGCCTCACTTGTTGTTGCCCCGATATGCTCAAAACCGGGGTGCCGTGCGCGAAACGCACGGAGCCCGGACGAAACGCTTGAGTTCCTTTTTGCCATTCTCATTGTCGGCGACCGGCATTCTTATGGTATTGGCCGCGTTGGGTGCAATCGCTGGTCTCTTCTTTTTCTTTCATGGCTTCTCGCGATTGCAGGAAAGTCGCCTTTCCTCTGCTCGGGTAATCGCTAAAAGTCCCGTTCGCCCACCCGCCATGATTGCCACCAAAAGTGCGGACCCAGTGAAACGCAATTCACACGAAGTAATTCAACTCAGCTCTGTCGAGACGCAAGTGAACGGCTCAGAGTCGATGACGCAGCAGGGGAAGATCGCGGCCGCTCTTCTGAGAGCCGGCATTCCCAATCCAGTAAACTGGGCGGATCAGCATGTACCAAACGAAGTCCACGTCGAGGATGAACCCGAGAACGAAAAAGAAACGGGAACGAAGGGTGTCGATGTTGCTCGCGTTCTCCAGCAGCAATCGAATGCGCCTGCCCTCCAGCTACCCACATGCGATCAGAATCCCACCGCCGACCGAATGACCAGTCTGATGATCTGGGGAGGTCCCGCGCTGACCCTGGCTTGCATTTACATCCTGGCAGCACACTTTGGGTGGCTGTGAAAAGGCAGCCGTCGGTCCTCAGTCGTCGGTCTTCAGCATTAACCCTCAGAACTAGCGATCGGCGTTAGACTCCCGAACCTGGCAATGTGGTTTTGCTGACGACTGAAGACTGGCGACTGACGACTACTTGGCACCTTCCTTCTAACCCATGCGCCTCGATTGTCGCCTGCGTTCCTCGCGCATTGTTTAGAATGCCCATGTGGCCGACTCCGTTCGCATTGGAATCCTGGGCGACTTCAATCCTGAGTTCCGCTCCCATCCCGCGACCAACGACGCGCTGCAACATGCCGCCTCCAAGCTCAACCTGAAAGTCGAATCGGAGTGGCTGCCAACCCCTTCGCTGGCCGAAGCCGGTGCCCAGAAGACGCTGGAAAGTTTCGACGGGCTCTGGGCCTCGCCTGGAAGCCCCTACAAAAGCATGGATGGCATGCTCAACGGGATCGAATTCGCGCGCCGGCGCGACTGGCCGTTCCTGGGCACGTGCGGCGGCTTCCAGTACGCTGTCATCGAGTGCGCCCGGAATGTGCTCGGCGTGAAAGACGCCGACACTGCCGAAAACAATTCAGGCTCGAAGAACATCGTCATTTCTCCGGTGGCGTGCGCGGTTCCCAATCGCTCTGCCGACGCTCCCAAACTTTCCGGCGTGGTCCGCAAGATTCGTATTCGTCCCGGTTCCTACCTGCAGACGTTTTACAGCAAAGATGTGATCGAGGAAGAATTCTTCTGCAATTTCGAACTTAATCCCGACTACGAGTGGTGCTCGATCGAAGCGGGATTCCCGATCGCAGCGCGCGGACCGGAGGGAGAAGTACGCGCGATTGAATCGCCTACCCACCGGTTCTTCATTGCGACTCTCTTTCAACCGCAACTGAGCTCCAAGCCCAAGAAACCTCATCCGCTGGTGATCGCCTTTGTGCAGGCTGCGGCAGACTGGGGCAGAAAAAAGCTCGACGACAGCGTGCTGGAGTAAACCACAGTCCCACCTGAAGAAGTGGCGGTGAGGCCACTCAGGTGTCAGGTATCAGGAAGCGAACTACTTCTTCAACAGGCTCGTGTGACTGGCGACACAGAGCCACTTGCCATTTTCAAAAATCCAGGTGTCGGTAAAACGGCCCACGTGCTCGTAGGCTTTGCCGCTATAGGTGCCCTTGGTTTGATAGATGCCCGTAACCACGGCGGTGTCCCGGTATACATTCACTTTCACGTCGCGGATGTTCATCAGCGAAGGCTTGAATTCAGGATCCTTGATGTCGGAGAGGAACTTGTCCCGGTCGCTGATTTCGCCATCATATTCGGTGTTGACGAACCGATCGGCGACGAGGGCCTCCAGAGCCCGCCAATCCCGGTGAACTTGGGCATCGTTCCACAAACGCTCGAGAACGATGAGCTTGGTCTGCTGGGCATTGATGTCGGAGTTGCCGCTCTGTGCGCGCGCGCAGGCCAGCGCTAGAAGACAGACGGCCGCATTCATCACCATGGCTCTCATCGAGTACCCACCTAAACGACGACAGATGCTCGACAAGATACCAACGTGTCTGCGAGGCGTTCCACTGAAAGCACGATGGGGAGGATACGAATGTCACCGGGTTCGCGTGTCGGATTCTACGCGGAGCCAGAGAGTTGCCCCAGGGTCACTGAAAATCGGCCCGAGGTGCGATAGCAATTCCCAATCCCGAATTGATCATCAGCGCGCGCTTCACGCCCTCTTCACAAATTTCAGCGACGCGGAATTCATGCAATACCGCAAGCCGGTGGGCGGCGGGCCGTCGTCAAAAACATGGCCGAGGTGAGCGTCGCACAGCGTGCAGTTCACGGCCTCGCGAATCACACCCAGGCTCGCATCGCGCTCCTTGCGAACGTTCTCCTCCGCGATGGGAGCCCAGAAACTCGGCCACCCGGTGCCAGACTCAAACTTCGTATCCGAACTGAACAATGCATTGTCGCAACAGACGCAGCGGTAGAGGCCTTTCTCGTGAAGATTCCAGTACTGTCCCGTGAACGCCCTCTCGGTGTCCGCGTGCCGGGTGATATCGAATGCCAGCGGAGAAAGCATCCTCTTCCAGTCCTCCTCGCTCTTCACGACCTTGGCGACACGTACTTTCTGGAGGCGCTTGCCATCATCGGAGAACTGAACGATGGTCACTTCTCCCGGGGTGCCGCGCGCGGTATGCGCTGCACCAAGGACGACCGGCGTGCGCAGCGACCAAAGCACGCCGCCTGCTACAGCACTGGCGGCCAGAGTCACAAACATCCTGCGCTTTTCAAGCTTGGTCGCATCTTGCTCATCATCGGATTCAAACATGATGCTTCACCTTTGTTATCACTCGTCAGTCCACGGTCGTCGGCTGCTGCCGAGCCGGAATCACTTCACGGCCACAAGGTTCGGAGACTCCCGATACGCCTGCGGAAAGACCTTTTTCAGATTGTCCACCTTGGGCGCATCGTTGAAGCGGATGTACATGCTGTCCGGATGCAGCGTCGCATAGTTCTGGTGATGCGCCTCCGCCGGATAGAAACCTTTCAGGGGCACCACTTGCGTGACAATCGCGTGCTTAAACACGCGGGCAGCGTCCAGTTGTTCAATGTAAGCCTTGGTGATGCGCAACTGATCGGGGGTCGTGTAGAAGAGCACGGAGCGATACTGGCTGCCTTCATCGGGCCCCTGCCGGTTCAATTCGGTGGGATCATGCGCCACGGAAAAGAACACATGCAGAAGTTCTCCATAAGTAATTTGCGAGGGATCGAAGACCACTTTGACCGACTCGGCATGCCCGGTTTGTCCAGTGCTGACGACTTCGTACTCAGCGGTTTTCGATTCGCCTCCCGAATATCCCGAGGTGGCGCTGATCACACCCTTCACGTGCTGGAACACGGCCTGAACACCCCAAAAACATCCGCCGGCGAATACTACCGATTCCTCGCCAGGCGTTTGGGCAAGAATTGCGTCGATGGCAGGCGCTGGAATTTCAGTTCCCTTCCGTGCCTTGGCGGCGAGCGGGAAAACCACCATTGCTGCCAGGAGAGCAACCGCCATCAGCCCATTCATCCACGATTGTTTCGACATGCTTTCCCTCCATAAGAACGGATACGAGCGTCCACTGGATTGGAGCACCGAGATGGCGAAAAGTTTCGCCGAATTCCAGGCCGTTAATGGCCATCTCGGCAGCTAAAATCCGCTTCCGATTGTTCGATTTTAGCGCTGTATGACTTCCCAGAGAAAGGTCGAGATGCCTCTGTTGAGAACTGGCCTGATGGCAAGCTTATTGATAACGCTGCAACTTCCACTCTTCGCGCAAACCATCGACGTCGATATCACTCCCGGCCACTCCACCAATCAGTTCGTTCCCGCCGAGACCCTCGGAGCGGGCATTGACCGCATTGCCACAAAGTCGATCGATCCCCTATTGGCCCAGCCCGTGCTCACGAAGACTCTTTCAGCAGGTTGGCAGACGGTCAGCTATCGCCAGAACACGGAGTTGCTGGTGGAGGCGTGGCACTGGAATCCGGAAGGCACGTGGAGCGATCCAAAGGGCCAAGGTTATTTCACTGGATCAGCGAGCCTCGGCAAGCCCATCCACTACTCTTACGGCTACGCATTGCCGCATCGCGGGTTCACCAGAAACGACGGCACCGGCAATGCCGGCTTCTCGCGCCTGACCGACGGAGACGAGAATACCTACTGGAAAAGCAATCCGTATCTCGCTCAGAAGTTTACGGGCGAGCCTGACTCCTCGCATCCGCAATGGGTCATTCTCGATCTCTGGCAGGCACAGAAGATCGATACCCTCCGCATCGCCTGGGCCGCTCCATATGCCACGCACTATGTCGTTCAATACTGGACCGGGGACGATCCGATCAAGGCTCCTACCCGAGGCGTGTGGCAGGCGTTTCCCCTGGGAACGATCGGGGCGGGCAAAGGCGGCACCGAAACCATTCGACTCTCTGCCGAGCCCGCGGCGGTCCGGTTCCTGCGCATCTGGATGACAGAGTCTTCCAATACTTGCGATTTGCATGGGTCATCTGATCCACGTAATTGCGTCGGCTATGCAATCAAGGAACTGTACCTTGGGACCACCACGGCCGACGGACTGCTGCATGACCTGATCCGGCACACTCCTGACCAGGAACAGACAACCACGTACTGCTCCTCGGTGGATCCCTGGCATAGTCCTGCCGATCTGCCCACCACCAGGCAAGCCCAACTCGGCTTCGATCTTTTCTATACCACTGGCATCACGCGCGGACTTCCGGCCATGGTTCCAATCGCGTTAATTTATGGGACGCCCGAAGACGCGGTCGCCGAAATCTCCTACTTGAAGAAGCGCAATTACCCGATCTCCTATGTGGAGATGGGTGAGGAGTCCGATGGTCAGTACATGCTCCCCGAAGATTATGCTGCCCTGTATTTGCAATGGGCAGATGCGCTCCATCATCTCGATCCTTCACTGAAACTGGGTGGGCCGTCATTCCAGGGAGTGAACAAGGACATCGAAGTGTGGCCCGACGCGAACGGTCAGAGCTCATGGGTGCGGCGCTTCGTCAATTACCTGAACGCGCACCATCGGTTGGCTGATTTGTCGTTCTTCTCCTTCGAGCACTACCCGTACGACCCATGCAAGCTCACGTGGGCTAGCCTCTACGACGAACCCGAACTGGTGACGCGCATCATGCAGACGTGGCGCGAAGATGGGCTGCCCGCAGGCCTGCCGCTATTGATTACAGAAAGCAATCTTGCTGCGGGCGCGAGCGAGACGTATATGGACATCTTCTCCGGGCTTTGGCTCGCCGATTATATTGGGTCGTTTCTCACGGCAGGGGGAAAGGGCGTGTACTACTTCCACTACCTCCCGCTGCCCATGGAGCACGGCTGCAACGACTCGCCTGGCACGTTCGGGATGTTCACGGTTGGGAATGACTACCAGGTCCAGCAGCAGTTGCCGCAATATTTCGCGACACAGTTGATCACTTCGGAATGGGTGCAGCCGGGGAAGGAAGTCCATCATGTCTTTCCCGTTCGAACAGACATTGATGACGGGACCGGGCACGCGCTCGTCACTGCCTATGCGCTGGAGCGTCCCGATGGGCAATGGTCGTTGTTGGTCGTCAATCGCGACCAGGACAACGAGCACAAAGTCCGCATACGCTTTCATGATGATGCAAGCAGGAGGGAGGCGGCTTTCACTGGCGAAGTCAGGGTGACCAGTTTCGGCCGCGCGCAATACCTGTGGCACCCGGCGCAAACCGTATTCATGGCACACCCCGAACACAATTACGATACTTCGATCCAAACAGAAAAAGATGGACACGCCGCTCCCGATGGGCCACCCGTTGCTTCGAAAGTCACGGGCGAAAAAGGTACCGCGTATGTTCTGCCGGCGGCATCCATCACGGTGCTTCGCGGTAACATCTCAAAATAAAATTCGGCGTATGCACCTTGAGGCGCATACGCCGCTCATCCCGTACTTTGAAATTCGACTACATCTCGAAATGAATAATGTCCATCACGACGTAGCTGCTTTGATTGACCAGCACCACATGTCCGCCGATGACCACGTGCGCGCATCCGACCGGCGGAGGGGGCAAACGCCGTTCGACTTCCTCAGGGCACGGCATCATCTTCTTGCGCAACCCCGGCGGCAACGTGCCGCGCACTCTTAGTTGTCTTTCGAGTCCGGGTGGCAGGCGATCTCGTTTGGCGAGTCCCGGGGGCAGATGGTTATCGCGATCGCGTTCGTGATACCAGTCGCGCATCTCACCGCGGTCATGATCGCTGTAGTAGTGACGGCCGTGATCGTCGTCATCATCGCGATCGTGCTTGCCGTGACCGTGTCCGTCCGCCCGAGCTACGCCCGACATTGCCACGCTGATGGCAAGTAGCATTGACATCCATAATCTATTCCGCATGTTTTCCTCTCTCCTCGTGGCGCTTACGTTCATCAGCCTATGTAGCCATACGCAGAGAGGCAAATTACTTAGGCTCCTGACCTTGTGCCAGGAATCTGCTCTCATTTTCCAGTGGGTTAGGCGACAGCGTCGCATACAAAGAACAACTCACTCATGCCTCGTGGCGGTGCTGCACTTGCCCGCGCCGTGAAAATAATTCCTGATCTCGGGCGCGTTCTACTCCCGAGTCTGCTCAGGCCATCCCTGTAGCTTTCGCCGCGGAGCCCCTGAGGAACAACCAGCGTGCTTCATGCCTGATGCGCGACATTCACGCTAAAACATTCAGCGTAAACAGCCCGACATTCGCAAGCATGACATAGCGGAAATGCTCATAGGTGTCCCTCTTATTGGCCCAGTTCTTGCTAGAGGACCTCAGAGCCGCATACATTCTTCGGAGGATGACATGACCAAAACGACCCAATCTTTGTGGATGCTCGGAGCGCTGGCTCTGGCATTAAGTACAGCACCGCTCTTCGCACAGCAATCTGACTCACAATCATCGACTTCACCGTCGTCGCAGTCGCAGCAGCAAGCGCCGCCCGATCGCACGCAACCTTCGCAACCGCCGGCCGGCCAGTCTGGCAACGATGCCCAGGCGCAACAATCGGCCGACGATGGCCAGACCTTTAGCGGCACCATCGCCAAGTCAGGCGACAAGTACGTTCTCCAGGACGCCAGCGGCAAGACCTACGATGTTGATCATCAGGAAGCGCTGAAACAGTACGAAGGCAAGAAAGTTCGCATCAAGGGAAGCCTTGATCCCGACGGCAAGACCATCCACATTAAATAGGCAAACCCGCACACCAAAGCCGAAGGGACCGAATTGTCGGTCCCTTTTCTTGTTTTTACGTAGGGCAGACGCCCGTCTGTCCAGCCGAGCGAAGCTCGGCTTCAGGACTGCTCGCCCACCAGCGGTGCCGCATTGGATGAAGACAGGAATTGGTTTTCAATTTTGGAAGGCGGCTGTCTCGAAGCAAGCTGCCGCCGGGCTTTGCCCGGCCGCCCAGACGAGGGCGTCTGGGCCTACGTTCATTTGAAGGGCCTCAGGCGCCATTGTCGGGCCAACAACTCGAACATGATCTCGTTGACACGCTTTTTACATGCTGTTTACTAGCAGTGAATCTCGTGCGCTCTCAACAGCCTGCGCGGACTATTCCCGAAATCCCGAAACACAACGTTACCTCGGTTACATTCCCCTCCTTTCGTCACTCAGCGACAATCGCCCAAGTTGCACGTGGGGTTGAAGTTGCGTTACCAGAATCAGAAACCGCATTTTGCACGCCGCTGGCGGACCCTCCTGCCGCGGGTCGTAGGGGTATTTCTTCTTCAATTTTTCGCTTCTGGTCGTGGGCAATCGCAGGTAATCGACAACGAGAAGCCAATTCCCATTCTCAGCGGCACTGCGGGATTCCTGACCAGCGTGACCGCCGGCCAGACGCTGCTCGATACCCAGATCAACCCAGTCCTGCTGCTGCCTCTCGGGGATCGCTGGCTGGTGGAATCGCGCGGAGAGTTTGAGGGTCAGTTCCAGCGGCAGCCGGGAGGCGGTTCCTTCGGCGGCCCCGTGGACAAACATCTGGACTATCTCCAGGCCGACTATATCGCGAACCGCTACGTCACGTTCACGGCAGGACGATTTCTCACACCCTTTGGAATTTTCAATGAGCGACTCTACCCCGAGTGG
>QIAH01000526.1 GCA_003225465.1 Acidobacteriota bacterium
TGTCGAAGTCCGAAGAACGCGACACACTCACCGGGATTCCTACCTCGATCAGTCTGAATCCTTTGCGCGATCATTCCTCCGAAAAAGCGGCGGCGGTGTTCATTCGCGCCATGAGAGATGGAAAGTGCCGCGAGCAACTCTCCGAGTGGGAGCATGATTACCGCAGGAAATATGCGGCTTTCATTTGCGACTCGGAGGAAAAGCATCCGCTGATTGGCTGGCAATTGGTGGATTGGGAAGATCGTCCGCCCTTACGCATCCTGCACTATCAGGGCAAACGCCTGAACGCTCCCGGCGACAGCACAACCTACAATGGCCTGCTCTCCGTTACGTTGGAGAGAAAAATGGGCCAGTGGGATGTGACGAAATACGACGCGATGTATTGAGAACAGTTTTCAGTCGTCAGTCTTCAGTCCTCAGCCAAAGCTAATAACTCCGCGGCGTGGTAGAACTCTTTCGTGGGCGATCTCCACGCCGAGAACGAACAGGGCACGCGCCGTAACCTCTACGCCTTCGGTCTGACGTCCTTCTTCAATGACACGGCCAGCGAGATGGCGTACTGGGTGCTGCCTGCTTTTCTAGCCTCTCTGGGGGCAGGACCCGCAAAACTGGGAGTCATCGAGGGCATTGCGGAGAGCGTGGCTTCGCTGGCAAAGCTGTTCTCCGGTTATTTGGCGGATCGTTGGACGCGACGCAAGCCGCTGGTGGTGGCCGGCTACATTGTTGCGAATGCCGTCAAACCGTTGCTAGCGGTGGTGACCTGGTGGGGTCAGGTGCTGGCGATCCGCTTTGTCGATCGTTTCGCCAAGGGAGCCCGCGGCACCGCTCGGGATGTCATGGTCGCCGAGTCGGTGAGCCGTGAACGGATGGGCTCGGCTTATGGCCTGATCCAGGCGATGGATTCGGCTGGTGCGATTGCGGGTCCCTTGCTCGCACTGTGGATTCTGGAACGCGGTCACGGGGTGCGTGCCGTATTCTGGATGGCGGCTATTCCCGGTACTTTGTGTGTGGTGGTGGCGTTGCTCGGGATTCGAGAAACCAAGAATGCCGTCTCGAGCACAGAGTCGCCCCTTCGGGCCGAGTTGGGCGATGAGCACAGAAATCTCGTCTCGACGTCGCGCTTTGGAGACGCAAGCATACCCAGTGCGCCTGCGCGTCTTTCCCGCACTTTCTACTATATCCTGTTCACAGTAGGCCTGTTTTCCCTGGGGAATTCGAGCGACATGTTCCTGGTATTGCGTGCGGAAAATGTCGGCATCCCGGTTTCCCTTGCTCCCTTGTTGGGATTAGTGTTCAACCTAACGTACACCCTGTCTGCGTGGCCGGCCGGACGTATCAGCGATCGAATGTCGCGGCGCACGGTGGCCGCTCTTGGCTACGTTGTGTTCGCGGTCGTCTACTTTTCATTCGCGAAGGCCAGGTCCAGCACCGTGATCTGGGCGGCAATGTCGTTTTACGGGCTCTTTTATGCACTCACGACGCCGGTTCTGAAGGCACTGGTCGTGGACACGGTGACGACTGAAGTGCGGGGAAGGGCACTCGGTATCTATTTTTCGGTTACGAGCGTTGCCGCGCTTCTGGCAAGCGTGATCGCAGGCGAAGTATGGAAGGTGTTCGGGGCACAGGTGCCGTTCTACGTCTCATCTGGGATGGCGCTCGCTTCAGCCATGCTTCTGCTGTTGGCGCCAAAGACTACTCGGTAACTGGGCTGGAGCGACGGCCAGGTTCTTCGGAAATTCTGGGAACAGGCGAGCCGGGTGCCTTCGGCCGGTCGCTCTTTTCGCCACGCAGCCATAGGAACAGGAGAATCTGAGCGGCGAGACCAGCCGTGGTGTCGAGCACCACGTCATGAATGGTGCCGGTGCGAGAAGGCAGAAAGCTTTGGTGCCACTCATCGAGGCTGGCCACGAGCGCAGTCATCGCCAGCGCGATTCTTCCCCATACGATGGACCAGCGCGGATTGTTCCTCACCGCAACGCTAGCCCGCCAGGCACGAAAAAGCAGGATGCTCAGGACGGCATAACCAATAACGTGGCCTGTTTTTCGGATCAGGAAATGCCAAGTCAGGAATCGGACCGGCTCCAAACCGAAAAGGAAGTGGAGAACCGGATACAGGAACCGGCTGGTGTTCTCCGAGGAAAGCGAAGCGGTGGATTCAATCGCGATTATTCCCAACCAGATGATGGCTGGTATCCAACCTTTCCAAACACTGGGACTATGATGGACGGAACCCTTCAAAAAGACTGACCCGGGAAAGAGGCCGCAGAACTCTTTTCACTATTCGAGCGCATAGTTGGGCGCCTCGCGGGTAATGATGACGTCGTGCACGTGGCTCTCGCGCAAGCCGGCTCCGCTGATGCGCACGAAGCGTGTTTTCTGCTGCAACTCGGGGATCGTGGCGCAGCCACAATAGCCCATGCCAGATCTCAAACCGCCGACCATCTGATGGACGATCATGGCGACGGATCCGCGGTAGGGTACGCGGCCTTCAATGCCCTCGGGCACGAGTTTGGCAAGGCGGTTGCCATCGCCGTCGGCAAGGCTGGGCATGGCGGAGGAGGCCTCGTCGGTACTCTGGAAATAGCGCTCGCTGGAGCCTTGCGCCATCGCGCCCAGCGATCCCATGCCGCGGTACGACTTGAATGTGCGGCCCTGGTAGAGGATCAGTTCGCCGGGGCTTTCGTCGGTACCGGCAAACAGAGATCCGATCATCACGGCACTGGCGCCAGCGGCGAGGGCCTTGGTGATGTCGCCGGAGTACTTGATGCCGCCATCAGCGATGATGGGGACCTGCGCATCCTTGGTGGCGCGGAATGCTTCTGCAATGGCCGTGATCTGCGGAACCCCTGCCCCTGTAACTACGCGCGTGGTGCAGATCGATCCGGGCCCGATTCCGACCTTGATGCCGTCGGCGCCGGCTTTGCTCAGCTCGCAGGCACCGTCGAAGGTGGCAACGTTGCCGGCGAGCAGTTCGATTTCCGGTAGTTTGGACTTAACGGCGCGGATCGCTTCGAGCACGCGTGTGGA
>QIAH01000527.1 GCA_003225465.1 Acidobacteriota bacterium
CGAAGGACCCCTGGGGAAATACGCGAATTGCAGTCTCGGCAACTACGAAGATCAACCGCAAAGACTACGGCTTGACCTGGAATGCGGCCCTTGAAACTGGCGGCATTTTGGTTGGCGAGGAGGTCGCTATCACACTCGAGGCGGAGTTTGTGAAGGCTTGAGATATCGGAGGAACGGCGGATTGGGCACAAACTGTCGTACCACACACCAAGGAGTCCTATGTCATTGAGGGCAGTGAAGCAGATTATCGAAACGAAGCCGACTATCGAAGGCGCGGGCGTCAAGTTGCAGCGCGCCTTCGGCTTCGGCAAGACGAGGGAATTTGATCCATTTCTCTTACTGGACGATTTCCGCAACGATAATCCGAACGATTACGCCGCGGGATTTCCCTGGCACCCACACCGCGGCATCGAAACCATCACCTACGTTCTGGCCGGGTCGGTCGAGCACGGTGACAGCCTGGGCAATAAAGGGGAAATGACTGCTGGCGACGTGCAATGGATGACCGCTGGAAGCGGCATTCTCCACCAGGAGATGCCGAAAGGCGATAGCCAAGGCCGGATGCACGGTTTCCAGTTGTGGGCGAATCTGCCCGCAAATCTGAAGATGACCGATCCGCGTTATCAGGACATTCCGGCAAGTGCTATCCCCGAAATCACCGACGACGACGAAACCCGAGTCAGGGTGATTTGTGGAGAATTCTGGGCAAGAGAGGACCGGTAGAAGGTGTAGCTGCCGATCCTAGCTACGTCGATGTATCGGTTGCTCCTAATCGACGCAAGTGCCTGAAGATCGAGACTACGCGCAACGCTTTCGCCTACGTCTTCGCCGGTTCAGGCACGTTCCGGGATGCATCGCATCCGCGCGCGGTTCTGACCGAATCTGCTGTCGACCCAAACGCGAACCCGAAGTACGATGCCAGGAATCACTCACTCGTGCTCTTCGATCGCGACGAGATTACTGTTCAAGCCGGCGAAGAAGGTATCCGTTTTCTGTTGGTATCCGGCAAGCCCATTGAGGAGCCGGTGGCGTGGTACGGTCCGATCGTCATGAACACCCAGGAGGAGCTACGACAGGCCGTGACAGAACTGCAAAACGGCACGTTCATCAAGCGCCGGTAACCCATCTCTCCCGGGGCCGAACAGGTAAACGTATTGTGGGAAATGGGTGTGGCGGTTGATTAGCAAACGCGGATATTGATCGTCCAACTCTTCCGGTGGTGAGTGGTAGCTCCCCAGTCTTCGCCGGCGGCTTATTTGCTCCAGAGCGGATCCCAAGCAGCCGGCGGGTCGATGGGCTTGCTCGAAACTGCAATCTTACGTTCGCAGATTGAAAATCCTGCGCACTGTCTCGACGATAAAGGCAGGGTGATTGGCTGCTGCAGCGTTCAACAACATTGCCACCGGCGCCTGAAGGACCTTTTCTATGATGCCACGACTAAGCGATTCCACAACATCCTCTTGGTCAGAACTCAGATTGCCCAGGCGTCCGCGCACGCGGTGAATTTCACGGCGGCGCACGGCCTCAAAACGTTCTCGTAACGAAACAATTGTCCCCGAGACTTCGGAATCAAGAACTGGTGAACTGTCCACCTCTGCGCTGGTCACAACTTCGACTCCCTTCCCAGAGCGAGAAAGCAACCGAAGGGCCATAACCAACCGCGCCACCTATGTAGGCGAACCCGGAGGCTTGGGTAGGACCTGGACAGGGCAATCGCGCGACGGACAATGCATCGAGTAGAACCAAGCTTGGAGTCTTATCGCGTGCTGGTGTAACTCATTTGCGCGGATGTCATGTCACCCGACTTGACACGTCAACGCTCAGCAGTTCCGGGCTGTCATAAGACCGCACAAATCTGTTTGATTCAACGCCACTTAGGGTACTCCCGCTCTGGCACAGCGTTTGCATTGATTAGACTTGCCGAGCTGTACTTCAACTCAAAGAAGCAAATGGGAGATCCTAGATGAAAGTAAAGAAGTACTCAGTCAAACCAGCAATCCTGGCAATTGTAGGTTGCATAGCGCTGCTTTCCTCGAGAGCGGTGGCGCAAGAGGTTCGCTCGGAAGTCAGCGTTCAGGGAACCGGATTCTTCACCAGGGACAGCTCGGCAAACAATCCGAAGACCCCTCTTCTTTATTGATTGAAGCCGCAAAAAGGAGGGAAAGCATGTGGATGAGAGCGTGTGCCATTTGCAAGACAGTTCTTTTCAAGTGTCACTTGGCCGAGAAGGTGCGGTGCCAGTGTGGGTGGGAATGGGGTCGCTAGTGTAGTGCGTCGTAAGTAACAACCTTTATTGTTGAGCTCGCGTCTAATGTTCAGGAGACGTGAGCAAATGCGAATTGCCCCAGCCATCGAACTGAGTCCGGATCAACGAGCAGCACTCGAACTGTGGGCCCGTGGTCGATCGCTT
>QIAH01000147.1 GCA_003225465.1 Acidobacteriota bacterium
ACCCATGCTCGAGGCCGAAAACGCCCAGACCTCACAAACGCACTCCGAAGTGCTCCGCGAGGGCTGCGCGCCACTCGTCTTCATTCTGAAGCATGCGCTCTTCGCGCCCATCCTGTGTGGTGCGAATGAGCTTGAGATCGGCAAGCGTAATGCGCCCGTCGCGCGTAGGCAGGGAACAGATGCGCTGGCGCGTGAAATGCGAGTCCGGCGACGTTTGTTGAAATTGGCAGCGCGCTTCAAAATCGCACAACTGGCGCGGAGTCAGTGTGAACCGGAATTGGGATTTCCATGGATTGTCGCCGACTTGGCGCTGCATGATCATGACGCCTCTCACGGCAGCAATACGAAATCGCTGGCCGT
>QIAH01000148.1 GCA_003225465.1 Acidobacteriota bacterium
CCCACCCCGGCGCAGGTCGACGATCTTGTGGAAGAAGCGCTCCAGGTCGCAGGTGATGTTGCGGCCAAGTGAGATATCGAGATTCTCGAAAGGAACGGTGTACAGATGGGCAAGATGCAAAGCACTCAGCGTCTCTGCAGTCGGATCAGTGGGACCGGCGTAGCCGATGCGCGCGAGGTAGGCTTTGGAATCGAACACGGAAATTCAGTCGCCGGTCGTCAGTCTTCAGTCGTCAGTCTGTGGAGAGGCGGGCGTCCCCGCCCGCCTGACGGGCGAGGACGCCCGTCCCTCCATAATCGAGCCTCAAGCTCACGCTCCGAGCTTAAGAGCTAACAGCGGTCCTAGCCAACGACCAACGACCAACGACTGCCTGACTGATGACCGACGACCAGCTCAGCTAGATCCCCAGCTCATGCTGCGACCAGCCTGACTCCGGCCGCGGCCCGGCCGTCAAATCGAGCACCAGTTTTTCCAGGACCAGCCGTTTGGTAGGAGGATTTGAGCGCAGCGCCAGGTCGGCTTTCGCAATCAGGCGAATCGCGCTCGTCAGCTCGCGCTTCGATTTGTAGCGCCGGGCCTGCCGGATAATATCTTCCGCAGCAAACGGAGGCACGCGGAACCCGTGCCACAACGCCGCCCACAAGGCCCGCTGGTCGCGCACGTTGCGTTCGAGGATCACCAGCATCTGGCGGAAAGTTTTCGCCAGCATGTAAAGATGACCAATCGCAGCCTCGTCGCCATGGCCGGTGGAGAGGATCGCATCCAGCACTTCGAGCGCGCGCACCCGGTCTTTCGATGAAATTGCGTCGGTCAACTCGTAGAGCGACCGCTGCTTGGCCGCGAGCACCATGGTTTCCACGTCGCCCAGCGTAATCCGCTTCTTCTCGCCAACATACAGGATGAGTTTCTCCAGTTCATTGGAGATCATCATCATGTCGCCGCCCAGCGCGTCGACCAGCTCGCGCGCGCCATCGTTATCCATTTTCACGTCGCGGGTGGCGCAGTAGTCCGCGACCCAGCGCACCGCCTCGCTCTCTTCCACGCGCGCCAGCTCGACAATGCCGCAGAACTGTCCCAGGGTCTCGCGAATGCGCTCGTAGCGCTCTTTGTCGTTCATGTCCATGCGGCGGACATCCGCGGGGATGCTGATATGGTCAGCAACAAAAATAAGCAGCGCATCCGGATTGGGACTTTTGCAGTACTCCTCGATCGCGCCCAGCTTCTCTTCGTTCGAACCGCGGCCGAACAACGTCTTCACGCCGCGCACGAAAAACACCTGGAAGGGAGCCATCAAGGAAGGCGTGCGCGCCCGGTCAAGAACTTCGCTGAGATCGGTTTCCGCGAGGTCGAAATCGAACACGCTGAAGTCGCGCACATCGTTCGGCACCAGATGCTCGAGGATGGCTTCGCGGAAGCGCTTGCGGAAGAAGACTTCGTCGCCCACAAAGACGTAGGCGGGCCGCAACTTTTTCTTTTCGACTTCGGAGACGAAGCGCTCAGCCTGCGCGAAAGCCCGCATCAGAAGCCCTCCAGCACGCTGCTGACCAGAGTCTGCGCGAAATCGCGCGAGAGACGGCCCATCGCCGGCGAGTCTTCTTCGAAAAAGCTGCTCGGTTCCTGTGACACCTGGTACTGCTCCCGGAATACATACGCCGGATTCTGAAACAGGATCTTTCCCTGGCGATCGACCAGCGAAACTCGCATGCTGACCACCACCAGGATGCTTTCCGCGCGTCCGGTCTGGGAGTCGTAGGTGAGTGGCGAAGTGCTGGTGGTGAGCACGGTGCCGTGCAGGGTCGCATCCGCGGCGTCGCTGGTGTCGTTGAGGATCTGATAATGCGTGCGGGTCGTAAACTCGTGGACCACGGCCGAAGTCAGGATTTGTTCGATCCTGTAAGTTTGCGATTGGTTCAGAAATGCTGGAATCGCGAGCGTCTTGACGTTTTCAGGAACCGTGACCACGTGGCCCGCGGTGTGATATCCGCAGCCCACACTGGCAAGCAATGCGAAGGCGAATGCAACCGTTGGAACGGCCACCCTCGCTGCACGATTCATCGGCGCACTCCGCCATCGCAAGGCACGCGCCCGAATCCTGAAAGTTCACTCACTGAATCTTGCCTCGAGGACGAGTCGGGGTCATGGTCTCCGCGCACTCTACGGCCGTGACCGCCGCGATGCGAAGATTGTCGGAGGCCGCCCACACCCACACGCCCTTGGGATGATTTTCATCGCCCGTCAACGATATAAGAATATCGCCTTGCCCAGCCGCATTCACGTTACTTGGCGAATCCTCGCTCTGGCGCGTAACCGTGACATGCTCCCCGGCCAGCGCCTGCGAGAGGTCACCCAACGCAACCGGCTGTTCCATCTCCATGTAAATCGAAAAGGCATGTCCATGGAAAATCGGCGCTTGGATCAGCTGAATCGCCGGCTGCAGCGCGTCCTTGCCGGCGATTCGCTGGTAGTGCTTCAACAGTCGTTGCCGGATAGATTGCAGGGTCGGCGTGGAGTTCGGTCCGTAAGTCTCCGCGAGGTTGAACGCCACCTGGGTATCGAAAACGTTCTTGGGCAGTTCCTGGAACGACAGAAGGTTGACGGTCTGTTCGTGCAACTCGTCCATGCCCTTCTGCCCGTGTTCCGAAGCGGGCTCCATTACGGTACAGACAACGCTGCGAACCTTGCCGGCCTTTTGCGCTCGCAACACCAGCAATGCCAGGCTGACCGCGGCAGGGTGCGCGACCACGCATGGGCCGGGCTGCAATTCGAGCGCGGGCGTTTGCCCGAGATGGCGCTCGATCCAGGGCGAGCGGATGGCCGCGTTCGACTCATCTTCAAGAGCGTAGGAAAGATCCACAATCGCGCTTCCCGCATCGCGCGCGGTTTTCCAACTCTTGCGGGTCGAGGCCGCGTCAGAGGCGAAGAACGTGAAATCCAGGTGCTCGAACTGCTCGTTGCGCACGCGCTGGATGAACGTTACCTCGTCGCCCATGGTTTCCAGCTGTCCAAGAGCCTCGTCGTCGTCCAGCAACTTCACGTCGACCGCCGGAAAGTTGCGATCGTTGAGGACCTCGGCGACTTCCTTTCCGCGTAGCGAAGCCGCACCCACGATGGCCACACGGTAAGGCTTGGCGCGCATCGTCTCGGGGGCGGCAACGGTCGCGGGTTTGATGGGAGAACTCATGAGGGCTGAGAAGCCTCCTTGTACACGGGTGGAGGCGGAGGTGACGGCCTGCGCCGGACGATCCACTGCAGACGCCACCATACGCCCGAAAACATGTAGATGAGCGCAATGCCAAAAAGGACCCAGCGCGACCAAAACCAGATCGAAACGAAAATCACAGCCAGCAGCAACATTACGCGGAACGGCTGTCGCGTATTGAAGTGAATGTCCTTGAAACTGTAAAAGCGCCAGGTGCTCACCATGAGATAGGCCACGGTGAGAACCAACGCCAATGCGACGATCGCCATGATTGGATTCACCAGCGGGACTCCCCGGGTGAAATGCACCACCGCCGCGATCACACCGGCACCGGCTGGAATAGGCATGCCCACGAAATATTTTTTGTCCGGACGTCCCGGATTCGAGGGCTGTGGATTCATCTGAATATTGAAGCGCGCCAAACGGCTGGCCCCGGCCACCAGAAAAAGAAAGGAAGCCACGGCCCCGAATTGCCCGAGCTTGGTATGAAGTTCCGGATTCATTAATTGGGGCAGCAAGTGGAAGCCCCACATGTAGGCGAGCAGGGCGGGAGCCACGCCGAACGTGATGACATCCGCCAGCGAGTCCAGTTCGCGGCCAAAATCGCTGCTGGTATTGGTCATGCGCGCGATGCGGCCGTCGAGCCCGTCAAACAGTACGGCAAAACCAATCGCCTTAGCCGCGAAATCAAAATGCCAGGGCTCACCCACCGTGGCATGCATCGCCTGCAGAATCGCATAGTAGCCGGCCGCCAGGTTGGCCGTAGTGAACAGCGACGGCAGGATATACATCCCCTTACGTTGCCTGCGCTGCCGACGATCTTCCCGGCGGCGGCGAGGAAGCTCCAGCACTGCGTGATCGCCGAGGTCGTCCATCATCGCGCTCCTTGGCTGGTTGATCGCGCACTCGCACTCGCCAGCTCTGGACGGACATTCGCGTAAGCCAGGATGGAAGATGCGCCTTTCACGTGGTCTCCGACTTTCACGGCCGGCTGAACGCCCGCATCCATCACAACGTCCACTCGCGAACCGAACTTGATGAGGCCGACACGCTCGCCGCGCGCAACCGGGTCACCGATTTTCTGGTAGAAGACGATTCGTCGGGCAATCAATCCCGCAATCTGCTTGAAGACCACCGTCTGCCCTTCGCCTTCGACCGTGACGATGTTCTGTTCATTTTCCTCGGCAGTGTTCGCGCCCATCGCGTTCAGGAATTTTCCTTTTTGATAGCGCACGTCACGAATTACGCCGCCAATGGGAGAGCGGTTCACGTGCACGTTGAAGACGTTCAGGAAGATGCTGATACGCAGACGCTCGGCGCCGTTGACCGCGATCCTGGAGACGTCCGTGACTTTGCCGTCGGCGGGAGAGACGATTGCCCCCGGAGTGTCCGGCACCACACGCTCCGGATCACGAAAGAACCATAGGCAAAACGCCGCCAGAAGCCACGCAGGCGTTCCCCAGGGCGGGCTGGTCAGCCAAGCCATGAGCAATCCTGCCAGCAGCAAGGGAACGGCGTAGAAGTAGGCGTCGCGTACCATGGGAGACTTTTAAAATTATAGTGCAGCCGGAGAATTGGGTCGCTTTTAACTTAACTGCAATAAAAAAAGGCGCTTACAAGCGCCGATTTCGAGAGACATATCGCCCATGACGGCTAGGCCGTGTGTCGTTGGACAGGTATTACGCTACCTGGTTCTGAACCTGCTGACGGAAAGTCCGCTCAATGGACGCCATTTGGTCCTTCAGGCGGAGTTTCAGCTTCTTCAGACGGACCTCTTCTAGCTTTTCGTCTTCGGTAAGATATCTTTTTTCGGTGAGTGATTCGAGCCTTTGTGCGTACTGCGTATGCTCCACAGCCAGTTTGCGGAATTCTTCATGACTGGCCAGGAGTTGGTCTCTCGGAGTCATCCAGCAGACCTCCTACCTGATTTGAGAACTCAAAAGTACCATACGGCCCGGAGGGCAGCAATCCAAAATTCTACCGAGGTGTGATACCAGTCACATCGTTTTAGTTACCAGAATTGCACCGATTCCGTGGCAATTTATCCAAGTGATAAACGATACACAATCGCATCTTCCTGAGGCAGCGTGTAGTAGCTGGGACGCCGGCCGCTCTCCACGAAAGCCCACTTTTCGTACAACCAACGCGCTGCGTGATTGGATTCACGGACCTCGAGCAATACGGCGGACGCTCCCTGGGCGCGAGCCTGATCGAGAAAGGCGCCGAGCAACCGAGTTCCCAGGCCACGCCGCCGCGCCGAACCTGCAATCGCGATGTTCTCGATTTCCCATTCGCCGGCGACTTCGTGCGCCACCAGGAAGCCTTGAACTCCGACCGCCTCCTCGATGACCAGTGCCACCCGCCGCGGCGGATCATCGCCGAACACGCGCTCAAATTGCTCGCGCGACCACTGGGCAGCAGTCGCCGAGTGCTTCACCAAGCGCATCATGGCGGGCGTATCGGCCGGAGTGGCGGGACGAATATGCATCAGCTTGTCAGCGGCTGGTATCAGGGTACGCCTACACAAGCTGCCGAAAAACCTCTCGCAATAGTTGCGTTTTGAAAGGACGGAGGGCGCCCCGTCTTGGAATTTGCCCTTCGACAAAACCCGAATCTATTCGAAAGAGTCACGCTTACACTCAAAACCGCTTACGGCTCAAGGTCAATGAATGTAACGATTCCATGACAATTTCGGCTCCCAGGCGCGGATAAACTTTGCAGTCGAATCGACCAGGGCCTCGGGAGAAGGGAGCCAAACTGATCGGTACAACCCCGCGGACACCTGAAAACATGGACCACGTATACAATTTCCGAGTCCTTGGGAGGAACCCGACGGAAATCCTTCATCAGCTCGTCGTCGCGCCGGCTATGAGGATTCTCCACTTCTACAAAAACATTCCGCTACGCTGAGCAGCAGCTTTGCGCAGCATGAGATCAGTTCTGGGAGGTAACTATGCGATTCACTGGTCTCCCGTTAGCCATTGTCCTCACAGTGGGCTGTGGGGCTGGAAATCACGACCCAAAGACAACCTTCGGCACCAGTTTTACCCCGCCTGCGTTAATGGAACTCTCGCCGCATACTGTGCCGGTCAATAGCGTTCCCTTCACGATGACCGTCATGGGAGCGAATTTCCGCGCCGATGCCGTGGTCTTCTGGAACGACATTCCTCAAAGCACCAGGTTCATCAGCTCTACGCAGCTTCAGGTTGTCCTTACCGACGCTGATCTTATGCAGTTTGGCCTGGCTCACGTGTTCGTCCGGACCGGAGGGCAAAATTCCAACACCATAAACTTTGACGTGACTGCGCAGTGAGAGCTCTCGCGGGGTAATCGCAAAGGACGTCACAGCTATCACTCTCAAAACCCTTGTCACCCTGAGCGCAGCGAGGTGAAGCCGGGCGGAGGACCCCATTGCGGTAACGACAGAGTTGAACCTGGAGAGCATTTCCAGCATGGACCATCTAAACGAGGGTCGAATAAAGTGGCCCGGCGTGGAAATGCCTTCGCAGGCCGCAGACGCTGCCAGCAGACATGGGGTGCTTCGACTCCGCTCGGCTTCGCCTCACTTCGCTCAGCATGACAGAGTAGGAGAATTCGCGACTTGCTACCTAGGTCTCACGAGGCCTGTCTGGAAATCCGATATGATCTCAGATTGCAGATTTTAGATTGCAGATTGCAGATTGCAGATTTCAGATTGCAGATTTCAGATTGCAGGTTTTAGATTGCAGGTTTTAGATTGCAGATTGCAGATAATTGCAGATCTCAGATTTCACATTGCAACTTGGGAGATTGAGCTATTGCGTGAGCCCCGTAGGGGCGGAAGATATTAGCCCCGGGCGTAAGCCCGGGGAAAGGTCGAGGAAGGCAGAGCCCCGTAGGGGCGACACCCAGCGATGCGGGCGTAAGTCCGCCGCCACGCGCCCGCATTAAGGCTGGCTCCTCGCGAAAATTTCCGCGTCGGAGCGGCGAATGTAGTTGGCTTCCAGGTCTTCGGGCGAAACGGTTTCGCCTTTCCGAATCTTCTCCCAACCCAAGCGTGCGATCGCATCGCTGCGCGGCATCGCTACCTGCTCGACTCGAAGTCCGGACGCACGCGCCGTCTCGGCGAGCTTGGCATCCGATGTGACGATTACGCCTCCCGCGGCTTCCGCGAACAACTCGGCATTCGTTAACAGACGCTCGCTCTGCATGTGGGCAGCATCTTCGACGTCATAGATGCCCGCATAGACTTCGCCGCGTCCCGCATCCAGGGCAGCGATTACCGTGCCTCGAATTCTTGCAGAGCGAGCCAGAGCCTCGAGCCGCGAAACCGCCGCGATCGGCGTGCCCAGGATTTCGGCCAGCGCCTTAATGGCGGCCAGGCCCACGCGCAAGCCAGTAAACGATCCGGGACCGCTGGCCACCGCGAAGGCGGCGATGTCGTTCTTGCTGAGTCCGTGCTTGGCGAGCAGACTCGCGATCTGCGGCACCAGCTGGGCAGAGAACGTTCCGCCCTCAAGTGGAACTACCTCCAGAATCGTCAATTCCGAGGTTTCGCGTGCGTTCTCAGGCGCACGGGCCACTGCGATGCTGCCCTCTTTCCCGGAAGTGTCGATGGCGAGAAGGATCATAGTTTGGAAGTCGGTGGTCGGTGGCTGTTAGCTGGTGGTCGTTGGCTGGTAGCCGTTACTCGCTGGCGAGACTGATAGCCTGCGACTCGAACTGTGATCCATGCTCGCCAACGACTAACAGCGAATTGCCAACGACCAAGGACCAACGGCCAACGACGGTTTTACTCCACCAATTCCAACAGCACTCCGCCCGCACTGGCCGGATGAACGAAGACATAGCGATGTCCCCCGGCGCCCACTTTGATTTCCTCTGACACCAACCGAACGCCGTCTCTCTTCAGCCTGGCCACAGCGGCAGCGAGATCGGGCACGCGCATGCAGACATGGTGCAAACCTTCGCCGTGCTTGGCGATGAACTTCGCGATGGTGGAGTCATCCGAAGTCGGCTCCAGCAACTCCAGCCGGCTTTCGCCCACCGGCACCATCACCAGCCGAACTTTCTCCTGCTCAACGGTTTCCTCGGGCGAGACGCTCAGTCCCAGCTTTTCGTAGATCCCCTTGGCCGCCGCGAGCGACTTCACCGCGATGCCCAAGTGGTCAATGGTAAACATCACTGCCCCGCTTTCCGGACAATCTCCTCCACCAGCGTATAGGGATCGCGCTTGTGCTGCGCCACTTCGGCGGCATATTGCTCGGCGCGGCCATCGCCGAGCTGCGCGCGCGCCCGCTCCAGCATGGCATCGCGCAACATCTCCACCAGCCGCTCCCGCCAGTTCTGAATGTTGCGCTTCAGAACGAGATTCTCTTTCTTGAGATACGCCTCGTAGCTGGCAATGGCCGCCGCGAGCTCCTCGATCCCCTTGCCTTCGCTGGCGACCGCCTTCACAATCGGCGGACTCCAATGATCCGTGCGCATCGCGAGCGACTGCATGGCGCGAACCTCGCGCTCCACACGCTCGGCGCCTTCACGATCGCTTTTGTTGATGACGAAGATGTCGGCAATCTCCATGATGCCGGCCTTGATGGTCTGCACATCGTCGCCCATGCCGGGAACCAGAAGGACGACCGTGATGTCGGCCAGGCGCACGATGTCGACTTCGTCCTGCCCCACGCCCACGGTTTCAATCAGGATCAGGTCGCGGCCGGAAGCGTCCAGTACGGTAGCGACGTCGGCGGTGGTGCGGGCGAGCCCGCCGAGGGAGCCGCGTGTGGCCATGCTGCGAATGTAGATGCCCGGATCAGCGTGGTGATCCTGCATGCGGATGCGGTCGCCGAGAATCGCTCCGCCCGTGTAGGGGCTCGTGGGATCGACCGCGATGATGCCCAGCGTCTTGCCCTCTCGCCGGTAGAGCTTCGCGAGTTGGTCAACCAGCGTGCTCTTCCCCGCCCCGGGTGCGCCGGTCATGCCGAGGATGCGCGCCTTACCGCTGTGCGGGAAGAGTGCTTTCAGCAGACCCGCCGACTCGGGCCCGCGATTCTCGACCGTGCTGATGGCCCGTGCCAAGGCACGCGGCTCGCCCGAGCGCAGGCGCTCTATCCAGGGTTGGAGATCGTGTTTCAAACTTTTCAGTGTAAAGCAGAGAGGAAGGGATGGGAAACGAGACGAGGAGGTCAGTGGCTTCTGCGGAGTCGTTGCGTGTAGCGCATGCCTTCTGCGAAGTGGGATCGAACAGCCAATGATTCCAAGGGCGATGTTACGTCAACAGCCCTCGCTTACCCTTCTTCAGCGACCCATTCCAGTAAGGCACATATTGCAATGAACAGGTCT
>QIAH01000149.1 GCA_003225465.1 Acidobacteriota bacterium
GCGCGCCGCCAAGATGAGCGACCAGATGGGCGGCGGCTCGTTGACGGCTCTGCCCGTGATTGAGACCCAGGCCGGCGACGTTTCGGCTTACATTCCGACCAACGTCATCTCCATTACCGACGGGCAGATCTTTTTGGAAACCGATCTGTTCAACTCGGGCGTCCGGCCAGCGGTGAACGTCGGCATCTCGGTGAGCCGCGTGGGCGGCAGCGCGCAGATCAAGGCGATGCGGCAGGTGGCCGGATCACTGAAGCTCGAACTGGCGCAGTATCGCGAACTGGCGGCGTTCGCGCAGTTCGGCAGCGATCTCGACAAAGCGACGCTGAACCAGCTCAACCGCGGTCAGCGCCTGGTGGAGTTGCTGAAGCAGAGCCAGTTCTCGCCTCTGCCATTCTCGAAACAGATTCTGATCATCTTTGCGGGAACGAGCGGCGCTTTAGACGACATGCCGGTCGAGCAGATTCGTTCGTTTGAAATGGAGCTCTACAAGTACGTGGATACCGTCAATCCCGGGTTGTTGAGCACGATCATGGAGAAGAAGATTCTCGATGACTCTTTAAAAGCTGAGATGACGAAGGTGATCAAGGAATGCAAGGAGCAGTTTGTGGCGACGCGGAAGAAGTGACGCTTCTTGCTGCTGGCTTGGGGCTTCTGGCAGGCGTTCGGGGGCGGTGGTGGGAATACATATCGGCGTTAGTGGAGACCGATACAGCAATGGGGTCCTTCGACTACGTTCGGCTGGCGCCTCACTTCGCTCAGGATGACAAGGGATCTTAAGGGTTCGCTAAGAGCTAACGACTAAAAGCTAAAAGCTGCTTTTCTATGCCTAACATTCTCGACATTCGGCGGCGCATTCGCAGCGTGATTAATACGCGGCAGATCACCAAGGCTATGAAGATGGTCTCGGCCGCGAAGCTGCGGCGCGCTCAGGATCGGGCGCTGGCGGCGCGGCCTTATGCGCAAATGCTGACGAATGTGCTGAAGTCGCTGGTATCGCGCGCGGAAATCTACGATCCCGAGACGGGGGAGCCGAAACATCCTTTGTTGGCGCAGCGTCCCGAGCAGAATGTTTTGTTGATCGTCGTCACCGGCGACAAGGGACTGGCTGGGGCTTTCAACACGAACATCCTGAAAGCGGCCATGCAGTTTCTGGGCGAGAAGTCGGGCAAGAACATCGAGATCGAAACCATCGGACGCAAGGGGCGCGATTTTCTGCGACGACGCTTTCCAATGGCCGAGCCGCGCAGTGCCGAGTCGACCGAGCCGCCACGCACGACCGTGATTGGCGAGCAGATTGGGGTATTGAACAAGGTCGATCATGCACTGGCTTCCAAGTTGGCGGAACGAGTGATTGCGCGCTATGCCGAAGGGTCGGTCGATGCGGTCTATCTGATTTTCAACGAATTCAAGTCGGTGATTCAGCAGCGGCTGGTGGTGGAACGGGTTCTGCCCATTGTCGAAGTGGGTGTGGCGCAAGTCGAGGTGGCGCGCGAATTCACGCAACGGGAAAAAGAAGAGGCGCAGAAAGCGGCCATTTCCGCGGGCGTGGGTATGCGCTCGACTGAGGGGCGCGCCATCGATAAGGCTGCCGCAGGTTTTGCGACCGCGCCGGTCGATTACATTTACGAGCAGCCTCCGGCGGAATTGTTCAATGACCTGCTGCCGAAGTATGTCGGGATCCAGATTTTTCACGCGTTGCTGGAGTCGGTAGCGGCCGAGCACGCGGCGCGCATGACGGCGATGGAATCAGCCACCAACAACGCGACAGACATGATTGATTCCCTGACGCTCGCCATGAACCGGGTGCGCCAGGCGAAGATCACCAAGGAGATCATTGAGATCGTGAGCGGGGCGGCAGCACAGTAAGACAGCTATTAGCTGTTAGCTTTTGGCTGTTAGCTTACTGTGGTGCTGCGCACGGTCTACCATGATTAGCAGATTCGATCGGTTTGGATAATTAAGATTTTAGATCTATTTAAGAGAGCTAAAAGCTAAAGGCTAAGAGCTGATTTTCTATGTCGGAAAACATTGGACACGTAGTGCAGATCACGGGACCGGCGGTGGACGTGCAGTTCACCGAGGCGGGCCTGCCCCCCATTTACCAGGCGTTGCGCGTGGTCAGCGATGGCTTCAAGGTGCCGCAGCCGATCAATGTCATCCTCGAGGTGCAGCAGCACCTGGGCGAAGGCCGTGCACGCTGCATCGCTATGGAAGCCACCGACGGCATGGTGCGCGGGATGCAAGCGATTGACCTCGGTGGGCCGATCTCCGTGCCGGTGGGACACGGCACGCTGGGACGCGTCATGAACGTTATCGGGGAGCCTGTGGACCAGCTCGGCCCGATCGAATACAAGGAGCGGATGCCGATTCACCGGCCGGCTCCGGCGTTCCATGAACAGGCGACGACTGCCGAGATGTTTGAAACCGGCGTGAAGGTTGTTGACCTGATCCAGCCGTTCTTGAAAGGCGGCAAAATTGGATTGTTCGGCGGCGCGGGCGTGGGCAAGACGGTATTCATCCAGGAACTCATCAACAACGTCGCCAAGCAGCACGGCGGCTTCTCGGTGTTTGCCGGTGTAGGCGAACGTACGCGCGAAGGCAACGACCTGTGGCTGGAAATGAGCGAATCGGGCGTGATCAAGCCGGGCGATCCTTCGAAGTCCAAGGCGGCATTGATCTATGGACAGATGACCGAACCGCCGGGCGCGCGCCTGCGCGTGGCGCTCACCGGCCTCACCGTTGCGGAGTACTTCCGCGATGAAGAAGGCGCCGACACGTTGCTGTTCATCGACAACATTTTCCGTTTCACGCAGGCGGGATCGGAAGTGTCGGCGCTGCTGGGCCGCATGCCGAGCGCGGTCGGATACCAGCCCAACCTGGCGACCGAGATGGGTGAGTTGCAGGAGCGCATCACGTCGACGAAGAAGGGATCAGTCACATCGGTGCAGGCGATTTACGTGCCTGCCGATGACCTGACGGACCCGGCTCCGGCAACGACGTTCGCGCACCTGGACGCGACCACAGTGCTTTCGCGCGCGTTGACGGAAATCGGAATTTATCCTGCTGTCGATCCGCTGGCTTCGACCTCGCGCATTCTGGATCCGCGCATTGTAGGGCAGGAGCACTACGACGTGGCGCAGGCCGTGAAGAAAACGCTGCAGACCTACAAAGACCTGCAGGACATCATTGCGATTCTCGGCATCGACGAACTCAGCGAAGATCAGAAACTGACGGTGGCGCGGGCACGCAAGATCCAGCGCTTCCTGTCGCAGCCGTTCCACGTGGCCGAGCAGTTCACCGGCTCGCCGGGGCGCTACGTGAAGGTGGCAGATACGGTAAAGGGCTTTAAGGATATTGTCGAAGGCAAGTACGACGATATCCCGGAGCAGGCCTTTTATATGAAGGGCACCATTGATGAAGTGCTCCAGGCGGCGGAGAAGATGAAGGCGGCAGCGTAGGTGCAGTCGTTGGTGGTTCGTCGTTGGTCGTTGGCTAGTGCCGCTGTCCGCGCTCAGGGCCTTAGGGCTGTGGTGGAAAAGTATGTCGGCATTGATGGAAGATCGACATGCCAATGGGGTCCTTCGACTACGTTCGGCTGGCGCCTCACTTCGCTCAGGATGACACGGGGTTGAGTTTGGCCAACAACTAACGGCCAACGACCACCGACTAACGACCAGCGACTAACGGCCAACGACCAACGACTAACGACTGATTTCCAACGACTAAGTTCCAATGACTAAGTTTCAACGACCAACGATTAAGTTCCAACGACTAACGACTAACGACTAAGTTAGAACGACTGATCCATGGCTGATTTTTTCCAACTCGAAATCGTGACTCCCGAAAAGCTCGTCGTGAAGGACCGGGCCGAGGAGATGCAGATTCCCGGGAAGAACGGGTATCTCGGCATTTTGCCGGGACATGCGCCGCTTATTACGGAGTTGGCCGTCGGGCAGATCAGCTATCGGAATGGCAGCGAAACCCATTACCTGTGCGTTGCCTGGGGGTTCGCGGAAGTTCTCCCGGATAAGGTCACGATTCTGGCTGAGACGGCGGAGCGGGGTGAAGACGTGGATTGCGAGCGTGCGCAGAAGGCGAAAGAACGCGCGGAGCAGCGGCTGGCGAGCAACGACCCGCAGGTGGATGTCCCACGCGCGCAGAATGCGCTGGCGCGGGCGAATACGCGGTTAGACGCGGCGGCGAAGGAAGGCAAGACGACGGCCGGCCAGTGAGAACGATGTGGTTCCGCAGTACGCAGCCGAGCAGGCGCAGATTCCTCCGCGGCTGCGCCACTTCGGAATGACAAGATACAAAGAATTGGGCAAGACGAGGCCGCCGGGCTGCTTCCGGCGGCCTCTTTTTGTGACGGGCCTGAATTGAATTGCTGCCAGCACCCGCCCAAGCGGAGCTTGGACGGGGCACCCAATTCCAGCCGCATCCTCACCCACGTGAATCGATGTGTCGAGATGGCGTCGCTCGGTCGACGACCACGATTCATCTTCCGTTGTCAGCCGTTAGCCAACGACCATCCGCCAGCCGTCAGCCAACAACTACCAGCCAACAACTACCAGCCAACGACTACCAGCCAACAGCTGCCAGCCAACGACTACCAGCCAACGACTACCAGCCAACGACTACCAGCCAACAGCTGACGGCTGAAGCCTGACGATTGTTCTTTAGTACCTGCCGTTGTACGAGGATTGATAACCGGCGCGGTAGCCGTCGGTGTACTGCGACCTGTAGGCGCTCTTGTCTCCGTAGTCGCGGCGGTAGCCGTGGTCGCGATCATCGAAGCGGCCCCGGGGATTTGGGTTGAATGGCTTGTTGCGATATTGATCGTCGCGCGCCATGGTGACGCCGTCCTGGTATCCGGTGTCGTAGCCGACTCGGCCGTTATAGGCATCATTGCCGTAGTAGCGGTTGCCACGGTAGCGATCGTCACGATCGCCATCCCCACGCCAGCCTGGGCGCTCGCTGTTGAAGCCGGAACGGAAGCCGTCCGCGTAGCCCTGCTGGTAGCCGTTCTGGAACGCGTTCAACGGGCCCATCCAGTTTTTGTAGCCGTGGCTGGCCTGGCGCCAGTCCGGCGTGTGGTAGTCGTTGGGATCGTTCTCGCGACCTTCGTGGCGGCCGCGTTTCTCGCCATCTCGAAAACCGTTGTCATACCCATATTGGCGCGTCTGGGCTACGTCGCCGCGGTAGTAGTAGTCGTCACGATCCTGCGCGAGCGCAAACGTGCCCAGCGCCATCACCAGGGAAGCTGCCAAAGCTGCCATTCTCAATTGTCGCCGCATATTCACCTCCGTCACCGGTTGATGCTTCCGGTCTCTGCTCAGTTGGGATGCCGGCGGCGAGGAGCGCGATGCCTTGACACGCGCCGATGTCTGCCTGCGATCATTTCTGAAGCCAATCTGAAAACACAATGTTTATGCGGGCCCGCAACTTTTTCTGCGGAGTGGTGTTCAATACGCAACCGTCTCGCGGAAATCCGCTCGGCTGTTCTGATAGACTTTTTTGTTCCCGTACATGATTCGGAGTGGCTTCCGCATGCGGATCAAGCGAGTGGGCGTGGTGGGTGCAGGCACGATGGGAAACGGCATTGCCCACGTGTTTGCGCGCAGCGGCTACGCGGTCACGCTGTATGACGTGGAACTGCGTTTTCTCGATCGCGCGCTCGACGTCATCGCCAAGAACCTGGCCCGCGAAACCGCCAAGGCAAAGATCACGGCCGAGCAGGAAGCCGCCGCGCTTGAGCGAATCATGCCTGTGCTCGACCGCTCCCGGCTGGGCGAGTGCGATTTCATCATCGAGGCCGCGACTGAGAAATTCGAAATCAAGGCGGAGATCTTTCGCGACCTCGATCGCATTGCTCGAGCTGACATCGTGCTCGCGTCCAATACCTCTTCGATTTCCATTACCAAGCTCGGAGCTCTGACCCAGCGGCCGGCGCAGGTTATCGGGATGCATTTCTTCAATCCCGTGCCCATAATGAAGTTGGTGGAAGTGATCCGCGGGCTGGCGACCTCGCAGTCCACGTACAACATGGTGCGTGACCTGGCGGTCGCACTCGATAAAACGCCGGTCGAAGTGAACGATGCGCCCGGCTTCGTATCGAACCGCGTGCTGATGCCGCTGCTGAACGAGGCCATGTACGCGGTCATGGAAGGAGTGGCAACGGCGCCTGCCGTCGATGAAGTCTTCAAGCTCGGCATGGCGCACCCGATGGGTCCACTGACTCTGGCCGACTTCATCGGGCTGGATGTGTGCCTCGACATCATGCGCGTGTTATTTGCCGGTCTGGGTGATCCGAAGTATCGTCCGTGCCCGCTGCTGATCAAGATGGTGGATGCGGGCTGGCTGGGGAAGAAGAGCGGGCGGGGCTTTTATCAGTACTAGCAAGAGCAGGCTCCAGGCTTTAGGCTCTAGGCTCTAGCAAAATCTCAGCGCCGTACCCTAGAGCCTAGCGACCAGAGGCTAGAGCCTGATCTTTAGAATTGGGATTTTTGATGACTACCGCATGGGGACAAGTTTTACCAGAAGAGCAATCGAGTGTTCGTCGGGACACGGGTTTTTATGTCTTTGCCGCCGGCGCCGGCATGTTCGCGGGCTGGGTGGATATTAAGGCCGGAGACCTCCTGTTGACCGCGCTGCTGGTGCTGGCACCCTGCATGTTGCTGGGACTGATGCGTCCAGAGAAGCCCTGGCGTTGGATAGCGATCGTGGGAGTGTTTGTACCCATTGCCGAGTTGCTGGGCTATCTGGTGTTGACCCAAAAGCCCTATCGCGCGCAAATCTACGAATCATTCCTGGCGTTTCTGCCGGGGATCGCAGGGGCTTACGGAGGCTCGCTGATGCGGCTTGCGATCACGAACATTTCCGGCAACAAATAACGCACGCCACCCGAAAGTCTCGGCTAACCAAAAAAGTACTCACGTTTTCACAGGCTTAACGAGTATCCTGCGGCATATGGCAGTATCAGTTTCGGTGCTGGCCAGCGGCAGCCGTGGGAACAGCGCCGTCGTGCAAACTTCGACCACCCGAATCCTGGTCGACGCGGGAATTTCCTGCCGGGAGACCTTCAAGCGCATGAAGGTTCTGGGCGAGGATCCACGCTGCCTGTCGGCAATTCTAATCACGCACGAACACTGCGATCACATCTACGGTCTGGCGACGCTGGCCAAAAAATTAAAGATTCCCGTGTTCATGACGGGAGCCACGCACCAGTGCTGGGCGCGAGCCATGCGCGATGAAGATGGCGTTCGTCCGAAGCTGGAGCGGCTCGAGGTGTTCGCGGCGGGCAAGAGCTTTCAGGTGGGCGATATCGCCATCACGCCGTTTACCATTCCCCATGACGCCGCCGATCCGGTGGGGTTCACGTTCCGGGCGGAAGGCGTGAAGATCGGCTTTGCGACCGATCTCGGTTATGTTCCGGCCAGCGTTCGCGATCACTTGCGGCGCTGCGAAGTTCTGATCATGGAGTCGAACCATGATGTCGAGATGCTGCGCGTCGGTCCCTATCCCTGGTCCGTGAAGCAGCGGGTCATGAGCCGGGTGGGGCACCTTTCCAATGACGCACTCGCGGAATTCTTCACCAACGACTATGATGGAGAGGCAGCCTACGTGGTGTTGGCGCACCTCTCCGAGCACAACAACCATCCCGAGATAGCCCGGAGAGCGGCGGAAAAGGCGCTCGGGCCCCGCCGTACGTTACTCCACAACCGCGTGGTGCTGGCATTACAGAACGAGCCGTTGGAGCCGATCCGGCTATAGTCAATAAAGTATGAGCCAGTGTGTCGACCCCCTCGTAGGCAAGATTCTGGCCGGATGGCGGTATGATATCTCTGGCCTCGCGCCCGAGATGCGCGAAGACTACGAGCACCACTTCGCCGCCTGCGAACACTGCCGCAGCCGGCAGAAAATCCATCGCACCATTGATGTTTCGCTGATTGTACTGGCCTCGCTGTCGGCTGGAGTTTTCCTGCTGGCCTTTGGAGTGATCCGGCATTTCGGGCCGCGCCACGCGTTGTTGTTAGAGTTGACGGCGTTAGGCGGATTCGCGTTGTCGGCGCTGCTCTGGCTGATCGTGGCCGTGGCCACGCCTGCTCCCACCACCGTGGTGGATGTGGCGCGGCTGGGGGCGCGGCGCGTGCATGATCGACTGCCTGCGGAGATTCGCGAGCGCTTGCCGGAAGATTTGCGGTTGAAAATCACTGGGTCTTGAGGTCGGACCCTCGCGACGCACAAATATTTTGCAGCGGCGTGACTTATTCAGGCCTTCGCACATCTGATTCAGAAAGCATGAAACGGTTACACAGCATCCTGACGTTATTGTTGCTGGCGGCGAGCGCAATGAGTTTGCTCGCGACACAGGGGTCGGCCGCTCCAGGCATTCACGATGAGAAGCCTGCGGGATGTCATGAGCACGGAAAGAAAGCCCCCGTGCACCCGGCTTCCGATTATGCGTGTTGCGTGGCAGGGCATGGCTCTGCTGTTGTGCAGGCTTCGTTCGTTCCGCAGCCACAGCAAGTTTCAGCCGCCTTCGTGCTGACCGTTCCTGCCCTGCATCGATCAGGTCTCGATGGCGAGACGGTTTTGCAGGCTTATTCCGGCACACCTCCCAGGCTGACTCCGCTTCGCATCTAAATTTCGCCGCTCACATCTCCCGCGGCATCGCCGGGCACACCGAGTGTGCGCTCGTCCGCGTTGCCCTCCTGAAACCGGAATGAACCCGGAGGTCGAGTAGTGCGAGTGTTCTTACACTTATTCATCCTTTGCGTGCTTGCAGGGACCACGCTTGCGCAAGAAAATGGGCAGTCCATGGAACGCCATGAACATCAGGCGATGAAAGACATGCCGGGCATGGACATGTCCGCTTCCGCCAGTGATTGGAAGCCGTCTCCGCATGCAGGTTCGGGCACGAGTTGGCAGCCGGCGTCAGTGCCCGGGTATTTTTGGATGACATCCCGCGGGCATTGGGACTTAATGGCGCATGGCGTGCTGTTCCTGACCTACAACCAGCAAGGCGGGCCTCGGGGCGTCGGCAAAGCGGAGTCGGTCAATGTGCTGATGCTGATGGAGCAACACAAGCTGGGTAAAGGAACACTGCTGTTGCGCCAGATGTTCTCCGCGGAGTCGCTGACATCGCCTCACCCGGGATTTCCGCAACTGTTTCAGACAGGCGAAACCTATCACGGCCAGCCGCTGGTTGATCACCAGCATCCGCACAATGTGTTCGCAGAGTTGTCTGCGTACTATTCGAGGCCCATCACGGAGAAAATTTCGTGGCTACTCTACGGCGGGCCTTCGGCCGAGCCGGCGCTTGGCCCAGTTACTTACATTCATCGAGCCTCGGCTGCGGAGTTGCCGGCTGCGCCCTTGAGTCATCATTTACAGGATTCGACGCACACGAGTTTTGGCGTGGTGACGACAGGCGTGATGATCGATCGCTTCAAATTCGAAGGCTCAGTGTTCAACGGACGCGAGCCGAATGAAGAACGCTGGAGCATTCAGTTGGGCGCACTGGACTCCTGGTCAGCGCGGGCCTGGGTGGCTCCCGCACGCAACTGGACGGCACAATATAGCTATGGACGCCTGCTGCATCCGGAAGCGGCGGAACCGGGAAACGAGAAGCGGCAGAGCGCTTCGGTCGAGTACAACCGGCCGTTTGCGGAAGGGAATTGGGCGACATCGCTCATCTGGGGACGCAAGCACAAGGACGAGACTGGTACCAATTTGAACAGCTATCTGCTGGAGTCGACCGTAAACTTCAAGCGCAGCAACTATGCGTATACCCGCCTGGAGTTGGTGGACAAAGACGAACTGTTTCCACAGGCGCCGGTGCATCCTGCCTATCGCATCGGCGCGTACACTTTCGGCGGAGTGCGCGATCTGGTGCAGAGCCACAGTTGGCAACTCGGCCTGGGAGCGGATATCACGTTTAACACCAAGCCCGCGGTGTTGGATTCGACTTATGGCATGAATCCGGTGTCGTTTCGGATATTCCTGCGGGTGCGTCCTGGATTGACGGAA
>QIAH01000150.1 GCA_003225465.1 Acidobacteriota bacterium
ATCAATCTCGACTCCACCAATGCTAACCAGGATCCGCAGGACGGTTGGGTCGGTTGCCTTGAAAGCCAGCGTCGGATAGAGGCTCGCACCACCCTGCTCAATGAACGCAAAGTGAAATCCGGCGGTGTTGGCGATCGCTTGTAGTCGCTCGGCATCACGGCCTGTGATGGGAATCGTTGGATTGGTGGTAGGCGGAGTGTCCGTATCGTTAAGTGGGATCGCGGGTTGGTTCGTGATGACGAAGGGTCCCTTGAATGCCGCGCCCAAATCCGGGTTCTTTCCGCTGCGATACCGGGTATACCAACTGAGGTCCACACTAAGGCTCATGAGGTTGGTGAGCCGCTTGATTTGCCGAGCCCCAGTTGCCTGACTGCTCGGCAGCCTTCGAAATGGCTCCAGGTCGAGAGGCACTTCGCCTCTGGACTTCAAGAAAGCCTTCAGAAAAGCTGCGTGGCTCAGCTCGTCGTCGGTGTTGTCAGTGATGTACTGCGGCATATCACCATCCAGATTTTGAAGCGCCAGGGCGTAAGCCGGATTTCCTCCGATGAACCCCTGGAATTCTTCGCTCGCTTGGGCGGCCCCACCGCCCGAGGGCCCGACTCCGCCGAGTTCCGCGTATTGGATCCACAGATCACTCTCGACAAGTTCTGCCCAGAGGGCGAACTGCAGAAGTGCGGCGTCGCCTCGAGAAAGCCTGGCGTTACTCGAACTGCTTTGAGCCCTACTTTCGGTGGCGAGTAGTGTGCTCGCGGACAACGTTGCCCCCGCCATGCCGAGCCCTTTCAAAAACGAACGTCGCTTAACGATGCCCTGCCAATGGCGTTGAACGTCGTCGCCCGTCGAAGAAGGAGCAGTTTCTGGTGAAGTCACCTCAGGTAACACCGTAGATGGAAGATTCTCTTCTTTCATGCACTGCGCTCCAATTCTGGTCTGATGATTTTGCCGTGCGATCCTGCTACTGTGTGGAACTCGCGCAGGCAAAAAATATTCCCCAGCTACGAAAATTCTTTCTTACCTAAGGACTGGTGCTGGCTTCTCACATCTGATGACTGTCACGGGCAGGGGCAAAAGCGGAAAGCATGAATCACTCAGCAGTTGTTTCGTCCCCAGGTCGAATTCTTGGACACCTCCACCCTAGGACACGACCACCTGTGAGCGACTTCGCCGTTCCGATTCGCATTCTCCGGGCAAGCTAACTCACTGGGGTCCTGGAGCGTTGGGAGCGATTTACGAGCCACGCGACGACGATGCTGACGGCGTAGAGCGCGATCATGGGAGCCGCAAACAGGCACATATTCAAGATGTCGGTGGTGGGCGTGACGATTGCTGCGACGACAAAAATGGCAAGGATGGAATATCGCAGATTCCGCCACATCCAGCGGGCCGTCACCACGCGCATCAGGGCAAGAAAGAAGATAAGGACTGGCATTTCGAAGATTAGTCCAAGACCGACGATGACCGTCAAGAAGAGCTTGGTATACTCCCCAATCGTGATCATCGGCTGGAAGCGCTGACTATAGCCAATCAGGAAATCAAGCGAAGCCGGGTAGACCATCCGGTAGCCAAACAGGCCGCCCGCCAGGAACAATCCAACTGTGCTTATCAGGAACGGCAGAATATAACGCCTCTCGTTGCGATACAGTCCTGGAGCAATGAACAACCACAGTTGATAGAACACGAATGGAGAAGCTGCAAACAGTCCAGCGACGAAACCCACCTCCAGATAGAGATTGAACGGTTCAGTCGGGTTCAAATAAACCAGCCCGCCGCCGAGTCCGTGGTGACGCAGCGCTTGAATAATTGGCTGCTGCATCAAACCGAAGATACGGTCAGCCAACGACCAGCAGGACAGAAACCCAACGAGCACGCCTACCACCGACAAAATGACCCGTTTTCTCAACTCCTCCAGATGCGCAACGAGTGGCATGGACGGCGAGTGTGGTTCCAGGGCGACAGCATACGCATCAAGCATGGGAAACCCCCTCCGGTCCCCGTTCGCGCAGCAGACTATTTCCGTCGGAAGTTCTGGGGCGTACTTGAGCAGGAGATATTATTTGGATGGACAGGACCAACCCAGTAAGCTCTTCCCTGCCGACGGGCTCTGTCCCCGATTGATTCACGGCTACGACACCGGCATTCCGAAGGCGATTGATCTTGCTCTCGTCGACGAGACTGGACGAGCGATTCGCCTGCACGGCAGCTCTTTCCTCAGCCAATATAAAACAGAAGGCTGCCACCAGGATTAGACCCAGGGCGATCAGTCCATAGCTAGTCGCTTCCAACATTCTCGCGTCTCCGTTTCCTTTGGGGTTCACGCATGGCGGTTAACTCCTTGACCAGTGTTCTTCGCAGGTAGCTACGCGAAGGGTGCCACATACCACACGTAGTAGGTCCCCACTCCGCTTACCAGAACAATCGACCAGAGCACGGCCTCCGCTCGCATCCAACGCTTCCAGTGCGTGAAGCACAGCCACTGCGGAAGAAGGTTCGTACCAGCCACGATGACGATATAGAGTCCTATAGCCTCAGCCATCATCCCTGCGAGCGCGTGTATCGTAGCCGCGGCGTAGTACAACCTATGAAAGACCTTCGGAAGCGTCGGCCTCAACTGTTGGTGAAAAGACGGCCACATGACCAGTCCGATCATCAACAGATTGACGAGCAGCACTGTCGTCTGACAGATGCCGTGAGCTCTGAACCGCTTTTGTTTCGCGAAAAACACACCCGCGATCAGAGCTGCTCCCAGGATGAGCTGCATGATGAGGTTGAAATCTGCCGCGAACGGGGCGCCAGTGCCCAGAAATCCTTGTACGGGAAAGAGCGTCACAATGGGTTGTCCGGTCGGTCCGATAGCTCGATCATGCTTAGTAGCCCGCAAACTCTTCTGTCCGAATGTCGTCTTCATCCACTCCGGCATCGACGAGCATTCGGCGCATCCCTGCAACCATAGCCGGCGGCCCGGCTATGTAAAAAATCGGACCGCGCAGGTTGCTTACGTGTTTGGAAAGCATCTCCGGTCGTATATGGCCAATTTCACCCAGCCATCCCCGTGAAGTACCGTCGATGCGCGTGAATGTTGGGACAAAACGAAAGTTTGTATTCGACCTCTCCAAGTCCCAGAGAGCATTCATAAACGCCGCGTCTTCGAGATATCGGTTCGCATAAAAAAGAAAAATATCGGGCTGGGCCTTGTCCACTGCAGCCGAGCAAAGCATGCTCAGAAACGGGGCGATTCCAATTCCTCCGGCCAGAAAAACGGCTGGCTTTGAGGTATTGCGATGCAAGCTAAAGGACCCCATAGGACCGCTTAGGTTCACGTGAGTGCCCAACGGCAGGATAGAAAGTACCCGCTTGAATGCCGAATCCCGTATGCGGGTGACGATCAATATCTCTTCGACAAAGGGGGAACTCGCGATCGAAAACGTATGAGTGAGGCAGTCCGAACCATCTGGTCTAACCCCCAAGAGAGTCAGATCTATGGACTGGCCCGCCCGGAATAAAAAGTTCTCCGGTCTTTCAAACCGAAACGCCACGGTATCTTGCGCAACGTCTGTGCGGCTAAGCAGTCTGCTCGCGTAGCCGAGCAGGGGGGAGCCTTCTTGTTGTGATAATTCGACTTGTGAAGACACTTTCCACCTCAATTCGTGTATCGCCAGAACTCCTCGAACATGTACCTCGGCAACTGGATTATGAGGCGCAGAGGCGCAGGTCTCCTCCCTCCAACCTCAGGGGAATGGCTTGCGCCGGCATTGCCTCAGCGTTGTCCTTTTTGTCCTCCCGTGGCCGTAGCGCGCCGAATCAATGACCTTCCGTCCCTTGTCACCAATGCCATTAGGACTGGACGACGATGCTGCCGGTCATCTTCGGATGCATGCGGCAGTAGTATGGGTATTCTCCCGGCTCTGCGAAGCGAAACTCGAACTTCTGGTCCGTGTCCAGCGCCGCCGATTTGAATTTGCCCTGCGTACTGTCGACCGTGTGCGGGATGTCATCGTGGTTGATCCAGGTCACTTGCGTTCCACGTTTGATCGTGATGGCTCCCGGTGTGAAGGCAAAATTGTCGATCTTCACTTCAGGTGCCGAATCGGTCGAAGCCCCGCCTGAGGCCATCGCCGCCATGTCTGTACCGCCGCCGTTCCCGGACATTGGCGAGCGCGAGCTGTCGAGTGGCGAGTCGATGATTGCCAAGCTGCTGCCGCTGACCAGGTAGTTGACATCTGTAATTCCCAACACCCGTTGTAGCTGGTCGGCGGGCACTTTCATTGGCCCCGCCGAGGGAGCAGTTCCCGGTGCAGGCTGAGGAAACGCAGTGGACATTGCCGTGTGAAATGAAACCTTGCCTTCGATCTTCTGCATCACCTGATGAATGTGCCCGTTCAGCACCGTCACAGAACCGAAACGCTTCACATACGACAGGGCTTGCTCACTGTCGTCGGTTCCCCAGCCCCAGTCCGGATAGATGGTCCAGAGCGGAATGTGTGCAAAGAGGACGATCGGAGTGCTGGCAGAGCGGCCCTTGAGATCGTCCTCCAGCCACTCCAACTGCTCGTGACCGAGTGATCCCAGGCCCCCAGCTTTCAAATTAACAACGTTCACCAAACCGACGAAATGGACACCTTTGTGGTCGAAGCTGTACCACCCTGCGCCCTTTGTGCCCTTTCCGTAGCGCTGGAGATATTGCTCGCCGTTGTCGGTCAGCATGTCATGCTCACCTGGCACGAAATAGGTCTGCTTCGGAGAAGCTCCCCTCAGTACCTGGTCGAGGGTGTCGAATTCACTAGGCTTGGAGAGCTGGCTGAGATCGCCCGTGTGAATCAGAAAGTCCGGTTTGTGAGGCATTGAGTTGATCTTGTTAATTGCCGTTTGCAAAGTGGCGGTGACATCGGGATTTGCCGGCTTGTTAAAACCGATGTGGCTGTCACTAATCTGAACAAAGGTAAAGTCGGCTCCCTTGCCGGCAGTGTGACCGGCGCCTTGGGCGAAAGCTCGCGATACCGGAATACCGCCACTCATGGTCCACACTAGCCCGGTACCGGCCCATGCCATGCACTTCAGAAATCCGCGACGGTCGACACCGTCGTTGTTGAGGTCCTGCAACCTCTGGTCAATGAAATCTTGCTTCTTGTCTGCCATTTGCCCTCCATAGTTTGTCGCGTTCGGAGTTGATAACTGGCGCCAGTTGCTTTTATTCCCGGGTAAGTCGAAGGAGCGCTGCTTCCCTGCTCGAGCGGCTCGTGAAACAGTCAGACTGCGAGTACGTGTTCACGAGCCCGCAGGATCCGGCGAAGCCGCTCGGGCCCTGGGTGCTCGAAGAGCAGATGGCGCAGCTGCGCAAGAAGATCAAGACGCATGCGGACGCGGGCCTGCATGCCCTGCGGCACACCTTTCTGACCGAGGCCGGGGAGTACACGGATCCGTTCACGTTGCAGTACGTGGCGGGACACGATAACATCAAGACCACCATGCGCTACGTGCACCCATGCGAAGAGGCAATTGAGAAACTGTTTATGCGGCTGGGGAATCTGGAGCGGCCGGAGGGGCGTGTAGAATGCAAAAGGTCGGTGCAAAATCCGGTGCAGTCGGAGATGCCCTCAGACACCGATTTAGTTAAGTTGTTTATTACAGGTAGTTTACATCCCGCGGAAGTGGTGGAACTGGCAGACACACCATCTTGAGGGGGTGGCGCCGAAAGGCGTGGGGGTTCAAATCCCCCCTTCCGCACCAGCACTTCTATTTTGAGATGAAAGGCCGGCCTCGGTGGCCGGTTTGGTTTGGATTCGCATGAGTTATCTGATCGGCCTGATCTACGCGCTGCACATCCTGGTGTCCTTCTTCCTGATCATTGTGGTCCTGCTACAGAGCGGCAAGAGCGGCGACATCGCGGCAGCTTTTGGCGGAATGGGCAGCCAGACGGCATTTGGTCCCCGCGGCGCCGCTACGGCGCTTTCGAAGGCGACCACGTGGTCGGCTGTGCTCTTCATGGTGACCTCGATTACGCTGTCGATTTTTGCCGTGCGGCGTTCATCGACCCCAGCTTCGTCCGGTTCCGTGCTTTCCGGAGTAAAGCCGAGCACGACCAATTCGCAACCTGCGGCACCGGCGCCTCAGCCGTCCTCCCCCGCCTCGCAGCCCGCGCCGGCCAAGTAGGGATTCATTCTTATTTTTTCGAGATCGGAGTCCTCCCGCGCGGAGGACTTTCTTTTTGCAGGACGTCCGGAGGGTCGGGCCTGGTCGACTAAAATACTGTGATGATTCATGAGATCCTGCCGGTGGGGCCGCTGCAGTGCAATTGCTCGGTGATCGGCGACGAGGCTTCGCGTGAGGCGATCGTCATTGATCCGGGCGATGATATTGAGGACGTGCTGGCGCTGGTGCGAAAACATCAGTTGCAGGTCAAGCAGATTGTCATCACCCACGCTCACATCGACCATGTTGGTGGAGCAATGAAGCTGCGTGCGGCCACGGGCGCGCCCATCCTTCTGAACCAGAACGATTATGCTCTGCTGAAAATGCTCGATGTGCAGGCCGCCTGGATTGGGGTTGCCACCCCCGAAAGAGTGGAAATCGATCAGAACCTGGCCCACGCGGACACGGTGAAAGCGGGCTCGCTCGCGGCCCAGATCCTGCACACTCCCGGCCACACGGAAGGCAGCGTCTGCCTCTACTTCCCTGCCGAGAAGAAGCTCTTTGCCGGCGATACTTTGTTCGCCGGCAGTATTGGACGCACCGATTTACCGGGCGGATCGTATGAGAAAATTCTGCGCTCGCTCCACCAGCGTGTTTTCGCCTTACCTGATGAAACAGTTGTCATCCCGGGACACGGACCGGTCACAACCATTGGGCAGGAGCGGGAGAGCAACCCGTTTCTGCAGGAAAAGTAAAGTCGAGTATCGCCTCGAACCGGAAAGGAGCCGACATTATGCACACTCAGCAAATCAACCACGTGAGCGGAAAGATCCTGATTGTCCTGTCCTTTATCGCATTGCTGACCGTGGTGACCGGATACTTTCAGGCGCCTCAACCGGATGAGGGCGCGGCGGCACACGTCTTTCAGATTTCGGTCGTGGCGCTGGCACCGACCATCTTGCTGTTCGTCGCTACTGCGGATTGGAAGAAGCGTGCCCGAAACGCGCGCGTCTTGGCGTTCACAGGCGTGACAGTGAGTCTCGCGTTCGGTGCTCTGCATTACCTGGAGCACTATTTTTATGTGGGACACTTCCGATAAGTTGCAATTCGGGCGAATCAAGGTACAGGTCCCAGCGACATCGCGCTGGACGCCTAGTCGTTCAGCACACTCAGAATTCGGCTGATCCCTTCCCGAAATAGATCGGCGGGAGTGATCAGGCTCAACACCAGGTACCCGTCTTTCGGAAAATCGTAGAAGTGTCCTGGATGCACGAGCACGGCGACTTTGCGCAGCAGATCAATGGCGAGGTCCTCGTCCGACTGCAGCGCGGGCACCCGCAGCACAGCATACCAGCCACCATCGACGCGCAGACGCTCGCATGTTTTCTGATGACTCAGCTGGCGATCCAGCTCCCGCACATTGCTCCGTATGCGATCCAGCAGCAACGGCTGAATATGCTTACGCTGGTCGAGCAGCACCGGGGTCGCCAGTTGCAGGGGTGCGTTCATGGAGAGATAGGTATCGGCAATCACTTCTAATCGGGCGAGCGCTTCCCTTCTCCGTTCTTCCGGGCCGCTCGCCGCCAGCCAGGCAACCTTCATCTGGGGAAGGCCAGAGATCTTTGAGATGCCACTCAGCGTGAACGTCAGCGCCGGTTCGTTCACCACAAAGGAAGAGCGCGCCGCTCCGTCATGGGCATAATCTAGAAAGACTTCATCCACGATCAGCGCGAGGTTGTATTCGACGCAGAAGCGGTTGAGCTCATCTATCTCCGTCGAGGTCACGTACGATCCTGTTGGATTATTGGGATGTACAACGACAACCCCACGGGTGCGATGATTCACCGCCTTGTAGAGCGATGCAAAGTCGATTTGCCAGCCGTCGTGATAGAGCAACGGATATGACACCAGCTTCACATCCTGGAGATCGGCGAGGAACTCAAACAGTGGATAGCTCGGCTTGGGGACCAGGATTTCGTCTTCCGTATTGCAGAGCAGCCGGAACACGTAGGAATACGCTTCGCTGGTACTGGTAGTCAGGATGAGCGACTCGGGGTCTACTCCATAGATGTCGTGCGCATCGTGGTAGTAACGCGCCACCGCCTGGCGAGCGCTCAACAGACCCTTGGGTTGAGGATCGTAGTCGAGCGCCTCAGGTTGAACCAGTGCCTGCAAGATGGCTTCGTCATAGGGCAGCCCGGCGCGCGTCGGATTCGACAGGCTGAGATCGAGCACCTCCATGCCCGCCGCGCGCTGGTCGGCCTGGGCCTGCGTAAAGCGGTTCGGCGTCAGTTTCCATTCCGTGCGCTTTGAGAACATGCGGTATTCGATCGCCGTTAGCGTCGGCTGATGCCGATCAAGGGCGGCTTACTTGGCGAAGGCTTCTTTGTTCACGACGTAGGGCATCTTGGTGATGTCGCCGCCGTAATTTCCCTCGAGCACGTCAATCAGACCTTGCACACAGCGACCCGCCATGCCTTTGTCTGGATCGGTAGAGAGGCGCGTGATTTTTGCGGCACTGGCAAAATGCGGGTACAGACGGCAACGGTCCGCAATGGCCGGATCGCGCAATGGAGAATCGGCAGGCAGCGGCTCGCGCTCGTAGACATCCAGCGCCGCCCCGGCAATCCATCGTTCGCGCAGTGCCTGGGCAAGCGCCGCCTCGTCTACCACCGGACCGCGCGAGGAATTCACCAGGAAAGCTGTCGGTTTCATTTTCCGGAAAGTCTGCTCGTTGAAGAGATGGTAGGTCGGCGTAGAACTCTCGCCTTCGCGCAGCAAGGGCACGTGAACGCTCACGAAATCAGCATTTGTGAGAGCTTCCTCGATGGACACGTACTTGATCCAGGGTTTCTCGCGCGAGATTCCGCGGGCGTGCCGCAAGTCGTTCAGTTCCTGGATGGCCTTGATGTAGTCATGATTCTGATAGACAGGGTCATAACACAAAATATTCATATCGAGACCCGCGCATTTCTTGATCATGGCGAGTCCGATTCGTCCAGTGCCGATGATGGCAACGGTTTTGCCAGTGACTTCGTCTCCCAGAAACGGTAGATAGGGATGCCAGAACCCCCACTTGTTCTCGCGCGTGAGGTGCTCGGCATTCCACAACTGGCGAGCCAGAGCTCCCATCATGAAGAAGGCGAACTCGGCGGTGGCCTCGGTCAACACGTCGGGCGTGTTTGTGAAGGGGACGCGATAGCGATTGGCATCAGCGCGATTGATATTGTCGAAGCCCACCGCATATTGCGCCACGACTTTGAGATGGCCCTTCCCGGCCTCGAACAGTTCGGCATCGACCTGGTCACGCAGCGTAGTGATCAGGCCGTCAATGCCCGACTTTAACTTCTCGATGATCAGGCTCTTCGGAGGCGGCTCAGGCTTCGGGTAGACTTCAACATCGTATCCGCGCTCGCGCAAAAGGTTGATGGATTCTCCGATGTCACAGGTCGCAAATACGCGTAGTGGCTGGCTCATCGTTCTCTCGGATTGCGTTTTGTGGGGCAGCCACGCGGCGACTGCCGACAAAGACCAACAGTGTACCTTATCAAGCCGTGATAAATCGGTCGTCGGTAGGCGGCCGTTGGTCCTTGGCGGTTGGTCGCTAATCGGGACGTGAGAAAACGCGGAGCAACTGTGGTAAGAAGCAAACTGCACCCAGCGTTGCTGGCGGGCTGTGCGTGCAGTAAACCGGTGGTGATGGCGGCAATTACCGGTGACTGCCCGCCAGCTGCTGCTCCTCCA
>QIAH01000151.1 GCA_003225465.1 Acidobacteriota bacterium
AAGCGGTCTTTCACGCCAATCGCCCCCGTGATCACGGGTTGGCCGTAGAGCAGAGGACTGCCCGTGATGACGTTGCTCACTCGCCACGCCAGCGCGCCGATCTGGTGTTCTTCCGCCGTCAGGATGACTCCGGTCTGCCTGGCTGCCCAGATGATGGCAGCTTCGTCGATCGGCTTAAGGGTATGCAGGTTGAGGATGCGGGTCTCGTAGCCGAATTCGCGCCTCAGAATCCAGGCCGCGCGCATGGCTTCCGGAACCATCGGACCACATGCGATGAT
>QIAH01000516.1 GCA_003225465.1 Acidobacteriota bacterium
TTGCTGCCCTGTCGCGCGACGAAAAGCTCGCACTCCTGCGGGATGCCTCCCACTACTTGAACACCTTCGGCATCACCAGCGTCGTGAACGCGACCGGCAGCCTACCCGAAATCGAGCTGTACGCCGCGCTGCGCGATCGCGGCGAGTTGACCGTACGCACGCGCAACTCGTTCGGCGCCGTAGCCGTCAACCATCACCTTGCGCCCCAGTTCCTGGCTGACTTGGAGAAAGCCCGCGCGCAGTATCACGACGACTGGGTTTCCGCCAATCTCGTGAAATTCTTCACCGACGGCGGTAGTGGGATGATCCCGCCGCTCACCTACGAACCCGCGGAATACAAGAAGCTCGTAATGGAATTGGACAGGCGCGGCTATCAAATCATGACCCATGCTCTGCGGGGCGACTCGGCGCTACATGGTTCTGGACACCTACGAAGAAGTGGAGAAGGCGAATGGGCCGCGCGATCGCCGTTTGCGCATGGAGCACGCAGAAATATTCCCGACGGAAGACCTGCCTCGCTTCGCGAAGCTGTCGGTGGTGGTCAGCACGCAGCCGTCTTTCTGCTGCAGCGACATCGGCTCCAATTTTGATCCGCAGGACAAGACTCCAACCGATCGCTGGCGCAGTCTGGAGCAAAGCGGCGCCACGCTCGCCTTTGGAAGCGATTGGCCCTGCACCTGGCCGCCTGATCCCTTTGTCGGAATGCAGCAGGTCATTCGCCGCACGGTGTGGCACTCCGCGGCGGCAAGTGCCATGGTAGGCGGCGTGTTCGACGGCGGAGGCCAAGGCGGGGCCATTCCAACTTTGTCGTCGTATGTCCCTGAAGAAAGCATTACCGTCGAGCAAGCCGTAAACGCGTACACGCTAGGCTCCGCTTACGCAAGATTCTCCGAAAACCGGCTGGGCACACTGGAAACTGGAAAAGAAGCTGACCTCGCCGTTCTTTCGCAGGATATTTTCCCTGCCCCTGCGGAAGACATTGCAAAGACTCACGTGGTAATGACCATGGTTGGCGGCAAGGTTGTCTTCACTGCGATGAAGTAGTCATCGCGAAACACCTTCTACCGAGAGGAAACAGAGTGATAACGACTGCTCGAGCAAGGAGGGAAATGGTGGACCTGGTCGGGATCGAACCGACAATGCTCTCTCTGAATCCTATGCCCGTGTGAAACGCGCACTCCGAGCAGAGAAACCATGTGTTCGCCAGATACTCCGGGACGTTCGTGCCATACGCGATGCCACCTTGGTGCCATTGTATATGCACCGCCACGGGTGCATTGTGCTCAGCGGCAGATAGACATTCGCCGGTTTCCAAGGGAAGCCGAGCAAAATGGCCCGGGGAGCCTTGGGGGAGGACATCTCGGGCCTTGATTTTTTTACGAGTTGCCCGCCCCCGTTAGGGGCAGAGCACTTGGCATGCGCTCTGCCCCGTCCAATTCAAGGCCCTTCTAGTCCCGAACTTCCCCGCAGATGACGCCGCTCGATGTGTGGGAGGCTTTCATTCACATGCGGAAGGCAAGCGCCACAACTGTCGAAAGCACCGATTTCACTCAAAACTCTGGCGCTCGCGGTTAATGAGCGTTATCGCGATTTATCGCCAGCAATCGACTAGAATGGCTCGATCACTTTCTGTTTTGCTCCGATTCTGACAGAGGAAGTTTTCGATGCCATCCCCTAAAGCAAACATTCTCGTTGCGTTTTACTCTCGTGACGGCTCCGTAGAAGCGCTTGCTAAAGCCGTCAGTGAAGGAGCCCATGAAGCCGGAGCCGAAGTCCGGCTTCGCCGCGTACCCGATCTGGTTTCGACCGATGTAATGGCCAAAGTTCCCGGCTGGGAAGAACGGAGCAAGCGGATGCTCGCCGAGTACGGAGCTCCAACGCATGCCGACGTAGAGTGGGCCGATGGGATCGTATTTGGCACCCCGACGCGTTTTGGGAACACGTCGGCGGAGTTGAAGGCATTCATCGACAGCCTTGGTGGTCTGTGGTTTCAAGGGAAGCTGAACGGAAAAGCGGCTGCCGCCTTCACTTCCACGGCGGGGCCGCACGGTGGAAACGAGACGACGGTAGTGTCGCTGTTCATCCCGATGGCGCACCTAGGATTCATCATCGTGCCGAACGGCTACACTCACGAAAAGATTGTTCAGGGACACGGGACGCCATACGGTTCGTCCTCGACTTCCGGACAGCACAGCGCCAAGCCGACTGCGGACGAGCTTGTGGTCGCGAAGCATCAGGGTGCACGCGTCACGCAGGTGGCCGCAGCTCTGAGGGCCGCACGCTAAAGCTTGATGTGACTTGTTGTAATCAAGGCGTTGCATTCAAAACCCGGCCGCACGTCAATGAGTGCTATCGGGATGTTTCAACAGTAATGGACAAAGGAAACAGTTCGACCACGGGAGACGGAATAGAATCCTCTTCTGGGGGGCCGTCGGATGCCTCGTGTACTAAGCGGAGTGGGCGAACCCGGTCAGCCTGATGAGTCGCAGTCCGAAATCGCTATCCACTTAATCGTGCCTGAAGAATTTGCAGGCATGTCAATGGGCGAACTGCACACTCGTCGGGGTC
>QIAH01000152.1:0-3559 GCA_003225465.1 Acidobacteriota bacterium
GATCGCCAACTTCACGTGTATTCCACGAATTTCGACACCACAGTGTCAGTTGACCTGGATGACCCCCATCTCAGCTCGCGAGGCGATTGGAGCGACTATGTGGTCGGAACCGGGCTCGCGCTCGAACATCACGGCTACAAAATCCAGGGTGCCAACATTCTCGTAAGCGGGCAAGTGCCGATGGGATCGGGACTGAGTTCATCCGCGGCCATTGAAGTCTCTGCCGGTTACGCGCTCCTCGATATCAATAACGCCAGTATTGATCGCACCCAACTCGCCTTGGCCTGCCGCCATGCGGAAAACGAGTTCGTGGGCGCCCGTGTCGGCATCATGGATCAGTTCATCTCCTCGAACGGCCGGGCCGGCCACGCGCTGATGCTGGATTGTCGCTCGCTTGATGCCAAGCTTCTCCCGATCCCTGAGAGTGTCAAGCTGGTCGTTTGCAACACGGGAGTCAAACATCAGCACGCAGGAGGAGAATACAATGTGCGTCGCACGCAATGCGACGAAGGAGTGCGTTTGCTCTCGTCCGCCCTACCCGCGATTCAGTCCCTGCGCGATCTCGAGCCGTCTCAGCTCGAGCAGCACAAACATCTCCTGCCCGAACTGATCTACCGTCGTTGCCGCCACGTTGTGACTGAAAATGAACGGGTGCAGCGCGCCGCCGAAGCATTGCTTCTGGGCGATCTCCCCGCCCTTGGAGCACTGATGGCAGAATCCCATCGCAGTATGCGGGATGACTACGAAATCAGTTGTGCGGAGCTTGATACGATGGTCGAAATTGCGGGTGTCCAGTCCGGAGTGATTGGGTCCCGGATGACAGGCGGAGGTTTCGGGGGCTGCACGATCAATCTCGTCCGCGCGAATGCCGCCCCCGCATTTAGGCACGCCGTCGCCATCGAATACCAGACTCGTACCAATATTTATCCAGACATTTATGTCTTGAGTGCCAGCGAAGGCGTCCACCAGGTCGCGGCCGGCAAACTCGTCGGCTGATGGAACCAGATTGTAACGAATCGGCCGTTGAATTTCGTCGGACTGTAGGCACCGCCAGACTTACACCTTGAGGACGTCGTGGATCTCCACCAGCTCAAAGAGACGCCACATCGCCGCTTTAATCCCCTCACCCAGGAATGGGTACTGGTATCGCCCCATCGGACTCTTCGTCCATGGCAGGGCAAGCTGGAACCGCGGCCCATCGATAACCAGCCGCCCTATGATCCCGCTTGCTATCTCTGTCCCAGAAATTCTCGTGCCGGGGGCGTGGTCAATCCCGACTACGTCAGCACATTCGTTTTTGACAACGACTACACGGCCTTACTTCCGACCGTGGAGGAAGCTAAGCTCGAGGAGGCCGATCTCCTGATTGCCAGTACCGAACGCGGCATCTGCCGGGTGGGCTGCTTTTCGCCTCGACATGACTCCACCATTCCACAAATGACGGTCGAGGAAATTCGGCTCGTCATTGACATGTGGGTCGACCAGTACCACGAACTCGGCGTACTCCCGTGGGTCAATCACGTACAAGTCTTCGAAAATCGCGGAGCAATGATGGGTGCCAGCAACCCTCATCCCCATTGCCAGATCTGGGCAAACGCCCACCTGCCCAACCAATCCAGCCGCGAGGAGGCGTCGCTTGATAAATATGCCAGGAAACACGATTCCTGCCTGCTCTGCGACTACCTGCAACTCGAGCGATCGCGGCAGGAGCGCATTGTCTGTGAAAATTCATCCTTCGCCGTCGTGGTGCCCTTTTGGGCTGTCTGGCCGTTTGAGACTTTGCTGATCAGCAAGCGACACCTCGGCGCGATGCCTGATCTGAACGACGCCGAAAGAAATCACCTCGCCGACATCATGAAGCAGCTAACCACGCGCTATGACAACCTGTTCGAAATTTCTTTCCCCTACTCGATGGGATTCCACCAGCGTCCCACCGATGACCAACCGCACTCCGAATGTCACTTCCACGCACATTACTACCCTCCCCTGTTGCGCTCAGCCACTATTCAGAAGTTCATGGTGGGCTACGAAATGCTCGGCACTCCGCAGCGCGACATCACGCCCGAATCCGCCGCAGCACAATTGTGCCGGCTCTCTGCGATCCACTACCGTGAGCGCAAATAAGAACCTCGGGAAATACGTCTGGGACACAGCGACGAACTTGTAGAGCACTGATTTCGCACCTCGTTCATCTCATCCTTCGCTGCCGGGAAGCCGAATCAATGCACCGGATGATTGCATGGTTCGCGACCCTGATCGCTCGCTGAATATCCCCACGCGGTTGAGGTTATGCGTGGCGGGATCAATGTCGACGAACACGGTTTATGCGCCTCTTCGTGCAATCGCGCCTGCCGATCATAGCGATGATTCTCCGACCGTCGAGTGACCGTCTGACTCGAAAGCACTATATCAAGCCGCCCAGAATCGAGGCGATCGTCATGATGAAGAAGCTTCTCCGACACGTTCTCGACGCTGGAAAGACCCAAAATGCTCCCCAATTGCTCCCCAAAGGCATCTGCCGGATTCCGAGGCGACCGAGGAACTCCGCCGGTCGCAGTAAGGTCGGAAGCAAGTTAAACGCTTATGATTGAAGCGGTAACCGCACTCAAATCGACCGTGGTAAACTGTAGCTCCGCACGCCGGAGAGGTGGCAGAGTGGCCGAATGCGGCGGTTTGCTAAACCGTTGTACGGGCTAACACCTGTACCGAGGGTTCGAATCCCTCCCTCTCCGCCAGATCCTTTACTTTCCTCCCAATTCACCGTGGTACGGGCCTCGACCTCTTTGGCCTACGCAAACAAAACTGAGTCCGGATGCATCGTGCTTGCAGACAAGCCGACGCCAGTTCTAGCGCAAGCGCTGGGTCTTCGCTCACCTGACGCAGATGCTCATCGGATCGTCCACGGCTGCGCGCCGCAGAATGTGCGGCTGAGCTAGTCAATAATGCGGACAACATCCGTCAGCACTTCGTAACTGTGGAGGTCGATTCGATGCTTCCCCGAAGCTCCTCGCGCAGCTACCAGAGAGGTCACGCCGTGCTCACACGATCCGGTACTCACGCAACCGACTTTGAGGCAAGAATCTCAGGCTTTGCAATCTCCGGCGGTTTGGAAAACAGATCTTTCGCTTTGGCGAATAGCGCTTTTGCGATTTCTCCGTTGAGGTGAGCATTTCGACCATTTTCGTCGGCAAAAGTGTCGAATATGCCGTACTTCCCCGGCCCCATTTTGATCGCGTACCAACTGATCGTCCCGGCCTCGCGCTGGGCCAGGTGCTGCGCGGACTTCAGAAACTCTTCCACTTCTTGTTCTTTGCCCGGCTTCGATTCAAGCTGCGCCCAAATCGCTAGTTTTCCCATTGCATTTCCCTCCTGTCGATCTGATGCCTGATGCACCTGTTTGGTAACAGAGTATCTGGCGCCAGTCTGGTCTTCACTTCGCCGTCTATTCTGTCGAAATTATTGCTCCTCAAATTTTGTGGCCTCTGAGCAAGGGAAATTTTGATATGGAGTATCACCTGCTCGGCATACGTCATTAGTGGAGGGACGGGCGTCCTCGCCC
>QIAH01000152.1:3573-13765 GCA_003225465.1 Acidobacteriota bacterium
CAACCCAAGCCAAATGCTAGACTGCATCGGCGGTCGGGAAGACGGGTGAAAGTGCATGCAGCCGCACAATCCAATCCAACATGTCGTGATCATCGTTAAGGAGAACCACAGCTTCGACAATTATTTCGGATCGTTCCCTGGCGCAAACGGCACAACTCTTCCGCCGGCCCAAGACCCGCCCGCCGGCGGCGATCCCTCGCACGATCACGCGGCATGGCTGCAGCGGGCGACGCACGCGGTGAAACTGCAATACAGCGAAAAAGACATCCCGGCATATTTCTCGTTCGCGAGACAATTTACGTTATGTGACAACTACTTCACGGAAGTAGCCAGCCAATCTGAACCCAACCATCTGATGCTCATCGCTGCGGCATCGCCCGTAATCGATAATGCAAGCAAGAGTCGGACGTACCAGCCGCAGGAGCCTTTCAAGCTTCCGACCTTGCCGAAGGCACTGGAGAAAGTAAAACTTACCTGGGCTACTTACGGGGACCCGGGCTTCAGTTATTTCGACAAAATCGAAGAACTGAAAGGCAGCCCGAATATTCTGCCCTGGACTCGATTCGACATAGACGTGGCTGCGGGGAATTTGCCGAGCGTGTCCTGGGTATACGCCCCGAGCAGCCCAGTGGAGCTTTCCGAGCATCCCCCGTACGGGAAAAACGCTGGGCAGCAGACGGTCAAACTGGGCAGCCAATGGACCGCCGAGCGCGTCCGCAAACTGGGGCAGAGCAAGCTCTGGGCCAGCTCAGCGATCTTCATTACTTGGGACGATTGGGGTGGCTGGTACGACCATGTGGATCCGCCGTTGAAGAACAAGTGGACAGGAGGAGGTCCTGCGAAGGGGCCTAGTTATACCAACACGCAATTCAGTTACGGAACTCGTGTCGCTTGCCTCGTGATCAGCCCTTATTCGAAGCGGGGAATCGCCAAGGGATTTCATTCGCACGTGAGCCTGGTAAAGTTCTGCGAAACGACGTTTGGTCTGAAGCCACTCAACGCGAGAGATCAGGCGTCCGACGACATGTCTGATTGCTTTGACTTCAAGCAGACACCGTTGCCACCCCCAACTCAGTAGCCAGCGGCAGCATTCCTGTGCAAAGTGCTGATCCCGAGCGAGCCGCGATCTCAGAACTTGAACTGCATATCCATCTGGAAACGCCGGGGCGGCTGCGCCTGCACAGGCCTTCCAAACGATGGTGAGGCCATGACGCCGACATAGGTCACGTAGTTTGGGTGATTGAGGACATTGAAAGAGTTCAGCGACAGCGTGAAAGTCTTCGCATGATCAGGCGCCTTCGACAGCAAAAAATCGTGGGCTACACTGAAGTCAAGATTGATGAGACCCGGTCCGGGCATCGTATTGCGAGCCACTCCTGCGAGGCGATCGTTCGTGATCCCATCATGATTGTCGTCCCGTCCGGTTGTCACGTTCACAGGCTTTCCCGCATAGAGCGACAAGGCGACGCCGAGTACCAGGAGCCGCCTCACTTGTGCTGAGCCCAGCAGGTCAAATTTGTGTCGTCGATCGTTGTCGGAGAGCGCCCAGTCGGCCGATGGATCATAGCTATTCGCCGGAAAGAAGGTAACCCCGCTGGTGTTGTTGTACGTTTTGCTAAACGTGTATTGCACCTGGCCCGTTAGAAATTTTGTGGGGCTGCCACGAAAAGTGAGTTCCAATGCATTGCTCTTCTGATATCCGTCCGATTGAATTTGCCGATCTTGCCCCAGGTTTGAAACCGGTCGAGGCCCAAACAATGGCGGCAACGGTGCGTTCGCATCGACCGAACGAAACATTTTGATGCCCCGCGATCCCACGTAGGTGGCGCTGAGTGTGCTCTTCGGTGTGACCTGTCTCTCGATGCCGGCGCTGTACTGAACGGTGTATGGAATTCGCGCCCGCGGGTCGAGCGTAACCACACTTGACGGTACTCCTTCCAGATCAGCGGGTGTCACGGGAAACGGTGGACTGTTGATCACAAAGCGGAGAAGATGAACGCCGTCAAAGTGCAGAAGGTCTGCGATGGGCCGCGGACCGGAGCGGTCGAAGAAGAGACCCGCCCCTCCCCGAATCACTGTCTTACTGTCCTTGCTGGGCGCAAAGGCGAAACCAAAACGCGGCGCGAAATTATTGGTGATGTCATGAAAATAATTTTGCCAGTAGTAACGCACGCCGGCTGAGAACGAGAAATTCGGTCTCAGACGGACGTTATCCTCAACAAAACCCGACAGCACCTTCTCCAAGAAGACCAGGTGGCCATGACCCCTATGCACGAGAACAGTCGAGGGCTTCCCCGCCTCGTAGTCGGCGAGGCTCGGAAACGTGTAGGTACCCGCCTGGTTGGTGAAGTCATCTTCTCCACGCCGGCTGATGTCAGGTACATCGATGCCGAAATTGATCGCGTGCTTCCCGCTCACGTAGCTGACGATATCGGTTCCATCAAAGTGGTACTCGGTGCGTTTGCTGTCTGCCTGCGCACCTCCACCGACGAATGTTCCCGCAACCACGGTCTGGAAATGTTCGTTATTGCTTGTGATCGGCCGATCAAAGTGCCCCACCAGAAATCGCAGTTGATTGATGAGCCGGGGCGAAAACAGATGCCGGTAACTGACGTTGATCTCGTGTTCCTGGCCTTTCGTGTTGTAACCCGCCTCGCGAAGAACAATGCCTCCGACATTCTGATTCTGGTTCGTCTGGCGCTCGTACGAATACCCGATCCAGAACTGGTCGCCGTTCGCAAAGTCGTGAAACACTCGTCCTGATCCGAAAAAATGCCGCAGTGGCGCGGGAACGTTGTCGTTGATAGGGCCCTCGGGTCCGATCGTATTCACGACAGCTTGCAGGTCATCCAGGTCTTCATCGAAAGAAAGCAGGAAAGTTGTTTTTTTCGAATGGCCGAGAGGCCCGCTCAACGACCCTTCATAATACTGCCTGCGTTCGGCCGGCTTCGTAATGGCGAACTTGTTCGTCGCATCAAAGACTGCGTCACGAAACATGACGGTAGCGTTACCGTGAAAGTCGGAACTTCCTCCCTTAGTAATAATTTCGAGCCGTGCCCGGCCTGGCCGAGAAAACAGCGCGGAGTAGGGATTCTGGTTGATTCTCACTTCCTGGATCGCCGACTTCGTGACACCTGGACCATTCGCCTCCACGCCATTCACCACCAACGTGATGCCGTTCGTACCCACCGCATTGTCGTCGAGGAAGCGTGACAGAGTGGCGATGTAATCCTGGTCAAATACGGGCAGCCGGTCTAGCGCGGCCCGGTCGATGGTGTTGGCGTTCTGGTTCTCCGACACCTCGGTGGAGACGACCGGCACCGCCTGATCCGCGTTGACGTTCACCACCTGCTTCTCGGCGGCAATCGAAAGAACGATTCTTATCGCCGGACTGGCCTTCTTTTTGAGGATCAGATCGCGTCGAAAATCTTGGAAACCCTTCGCCTGCACATTGAGGACATAGCTTCCGGATGGCGCCCCTTCGATGCGAAACGCTCCCATTGCGTCTGTCGTAGTTTCCGCAAATGGCTGGCCATCCGTTCCTGTCAGAACGACCTTCGCGTAAGCAATTGCGCTTCCGGATGGATCAAGAACCGTCCCTGTGACCAAGTTGCCGACCGAGGACTGGGATGCATCTTCGGCAGCGTGAACCTGCGCGCCATCGCCTCCGGAGGGCATTTGTGCCCAACCAAGCTCCGGCTTTCCCTGGAACAGGGCAAGCCCCGCGAGAAGTGTGAGCCAGCATCCTCTCATCAACATGTTCCAAGGCCAGAGTATCGCCCGCGTCGCCGCCTAGCCAAGCCTAGTCAGCCATTCTGAAATCTGGCTGAATCCGAGTTGTTAAAAGACAGTTGCGGATGCAGGACGAAACGTCAGGAAAGTTCGGCTCCCACGATGTCCCTGGAATTATGCGCCGAAAAAGGCTGCGCGGTTTGGGGTTCCATTTCAGATTTCAGATTTTAGATTTCAGATTTTAGATTGAAAATCTGCCAGGTGCCCCAGGTTCGCGTCCGCTCTTTGGACGCTAACCTGGGGTTGGGAACATTCGCGCTCGCAAGAAAACTGCCGAGCTTCGCTCGGCCGGGCAGACGTGGGCATCTGCCCCTACGTGCGCTCTCTCTACTGTGCCGGGCCTGAAGACTTGCGATAGTTGGAGTAGGTGATATCTTCTTGTGTTCGATGCGGCCAAAAAAGCATTACCTTGGCGTTCGACTTCATGGCAAAGTGCTGGCTTAGCCATATATCTGCGGAGACCGGCGTCTTCTCCAATTCGAATTGTGTGCCAGGCTCAACCTCTGCAACAAACCCTTCGATCCTCACTGGATGCATCACGTGAGCCTCCACGCGAACCCACTGAAACGAGTTGCGGTCAATCCATAGCTTCCCTTCCATGCCCGTCAAAACCTGGCTGTCCCGATTCGGAGGACGATAGTCTTTTCGCGGCTGCGCGCTGAGCACGTACACGCTGTGACCTTTAAGCTTCTGGTTGCCGAGCAATCGAAAGTCAAAGGCCTTCGTCAATTGGTCAAGCATGGTATGGTCGCGTTTCCGTTCTGCCTGAAACTTTGCAATACGCGCTGCTCTCTTTTCTGGTGTCTCGTTGCGTCGCTGGGCCAATGCCGCCTCGAACTTCTTCTCCTCCTCGGCTTTCGTCGACGGGTTGAGCGGATGGCCATTGACGGCAACCACGCGCCGGTAAGGCGATCCGTAGAGCATCCTGACTTCATAGGTCTTGATGCCGTCTTTTTCCTGGTCTCGTTCCGTATAGTCAAATTCTGGATCGGCATCCCAATCGCGATTGTTGGCTTCAACCGATTTCTGGATGATGGTCTCGACGTTGCTCTGTCCAGAGACCCAAATGGGGGCTAACAACACGAGGAAAGCGACCGGCAGGGCTTCACAGAGTTTCATCCACCGCCTGCGCCGAATTTCAGCTTGGATTTTCATGCCGGATGATTGCTTGCTCGAATTCTCAGGCGCAATGGCGGCTCAAGCATTGATCCAAGCATTGATCATCGAATAGGACGGGATCGTCTCCGCCTTCGGTTGTATTGGAACATCGCGTGATTCGCCGCCTCTGCCCGGCACGAGAATCGACGAGCGTCGCATTCCCGACGAAGAAATCCCTCCGAAACGCCCGGTCCTGTGCGTTCGGTTTGGCTTTGGACTAAAATTGACCTGTACAGACAGCACTTCTATACTGTCCGCGCTTCGTGGGATCGTTCATGCCGAATGCCCCAAAGAACAACAAAACCCGTAACCGCAAAGAGAAAGTCACGGAACAACGCCAAGAGAAGTCTTCGATGCGGGAAATTTCTGCGCCCGCCTCCGTAACTAGCACCAGTTTTCCCATCGTGGCCATCGGGGCTTCCGCAGGTGGACTCGAAGCCTTCAGTAGCCTCTTGCGCGCCCTTCCTCCCGAGCCGGGTCTGGCTCTGGTGTTTATTCCCCACCTCGATCCAACTCACGAAAGCGCAATGGTCGAACTCCTCTCCCGCATCACTTCTCTGCCGGTGTATCAGGCGGCAGAGGCCGTGCGGGTAGCGTACAACGCCCTCTACGTGCTGCCTCCCAATTCCGACATGACCATCACCGATGGTGTGCTGCACCTCGTAAGGCGCGAGGCCGGACGCGGCCATCACATGCCCATCGACAGCTTTTTCACTTCCCTCGCCGAGGATCAAACCTCGAATGCGATTGGCATAATCCTGTCCGGAACCGCTACTGACGGCACTCTTGGCCTCTCTGCCATTAAGAATCACGGCGGCATTACCTTCGCGCAGGACCTGACCACAGCGAAATACGACGGCATGCCCAACAGTGCCGTGGGAGCGGGCGTCGTCGACTATGTCCTTCCGCCCGATCGCATCGCTGAGGAACTCATTCGCATTCAACGGCAGCCATCGCGCGAGCAACCGCCCGCCAGTATGTTTAACGGCAAAGACCGTCTCATGAAGGAGGTGTTTCGCTTGCTCAAGGGCGTGAGCAGGGTCGATTTTGTCGATTACAAAGTAGCGACCATCCAGCGTCGCATTCTCCGGCGCATGAACATCAATCGCGTCGACGAACTTGCGGACTACGTGAAACTGCTGCGCCGCAATCCTTCGGAGGTCGAAGCTCTGTATCGTGACGTTCTGATTAACGTCACCGGTTTCTTTCGCAATCCCGACGTATTTGAGAGTTTGCGCGAAGTCGTATATCCCAAGCTTCTCCTCGGGCGCAACTTTTCAGAACCCGTGCGGGTCTGGGTGCCCGGCTGTTCCACCGGAGAAGAGACCTATTCGCATGCCATCTCCCTGGTCGAAATACTCTCTGAGTTGCGCGTCGAAGTGCCCATCCAGATTTTTGGTACCGACTTGAGCGAAAGTGCCATCCAACGGGCGCGCACCGGTTTCTACAAGGAGAGCGTAGCGTCCGAGGTGTCCGAGATTCGTCTGCGCCGCTTTTTTCACAAAGTTCCCGAGGGCTATCAGATTTCCAAGTCGATTCGCGACATGTGCGTCTTCGCGCGCCAGAATGTCTTCAGCGATCCGCCCTTCTCCCGCATGGATCTGATCAGTTGCCGGAATGTGCTGATTTATCTCAGTCCCGTTCTGCAAAAGAAGGTCATTCCGATCTTCCACTATGCCTTGAAAGAGGGCGGGTTCCTGCTGGTGGGAAATACCGAGGGTCTGCTCCGATCGGGTGCCGAAATTTTTGACCTTGTGGACCGCAAAGCGAAAATCTATCAAAAGAAATCCGTGCCTTCTCGTGCCACGTTCGGCCTGAGCATCAGTACACCAACGATCGCCGAGCCCGCTTCTGACAGACCGCCCCGTGGTCCCAAAGAAGAAGGCCCCGCAAAGACTCCCGTGGATGTTCAACGCGAAGCGGATCGCCTCCTGTTAAGCAGGTACGTTCCCTCGGCCGTGGTCGTCAACGAAGATTTGGAAATTGTGCAAAGTCGCGGCCGGACCAATCGCTATCTGGAACTTCCTACCGGCAAAGCCAGCCTCAATCTGCTGAAAATGGCGCGTCCAGGCTTGCTGTATGAACTGCGGTCGCTGATGGAGAAGGCTCGCAAAAACTCTGCCCCGGTTTCGAAGGACAACTTTGCCCTCGAGGACGGCAATCAAACAATCTCATTGCGACTGGAAATCGTTCCCTTCCGCACTCCGGCGCGCGATCAGCGCCATTTCCTGGTGTTGTTCGAAGAGAAAGACCATACCGACCCCGTCCCGGCGCAGCCACCTGCCCAGCGGCAATCGGCAAAAGTGATTTCCGATGCCAAGGATATGCAGGTCGCACAACTAAAACAGGAACTCGACAGCACAAAAGAATACCTGCAATCCATCATCGAGTCCCAGGAAGCCACCAACGAGGAACTCCAGTCCGCGAATGAAGAGATTCAATCTGGAAACGAGGAATTGCAGAGCACGAATGAAGAGTTGCAGACATCGAAAGAAGAACTCGAATCCGCCAATGAAGAACTGACCACGGTCAACGAAGAAATCCAACACCGCAATCAGCAACTCGCACAGCTAAGCAACGATCTCATCAATCTCCTCAACAGCGCGACCATCCCCATGGTCATGCTGGGCGAAGACTTGCACATTCGCCGTTATACTCCCGAAGCCGAGCGCGTCTTTGGCTTCTCCAGTCACGACATGGGCAAGGCGCTCACGCATTTGCACCTGAATCTTGATGTTCCAGAACTGGAACGCTGGATGCTCGATGTGATGCGCGACATGACCATGCACAACGAGCAGGTCAAAGCCCGCGACGGCCGATTTTATAAACTTCGCATCACACCCTACCGCACACTCGAAAACAAAATCGACGGTGTCGTCGTCGCCCTCCTTGATATCACGGATCTGGTGACCGAAAGAGCCGCTAAAAGCGACGGACGGTCCGAGACCAAACAGTAGGCTTTCAGACAATTTCAATTACGCGACGTCCCAAATTTCGCGATGCCCACGTAGGCCCAGACGCCGGGGTCCCCATCAAGCCCGTTTTTGGCTTGATGGGGTGGAGATGCCCTCGTCTGGGCAGCCGGGGCGCCAGCCCCCGCACGATGCTGCAGCTGGAAGTCGATGAAATTGATTCGGGAAACGGTGGTAGGAAGTTCCGCGCGCTGTGCTCCCCATTAAGCTCGGATGCGTTCGCGCTTAACTGACTTTCCTTTGCTTCATATCCACAGCCAACATATCGAGGATACTTTTGGTTCGAAACCTCGATTCCAATACTTTCACTTTCGTCGCGGCGTCTTCTTCCAACTGACCCTCTTTCAACTCCCCATGGAGGCTCAGAATGCCTTCTTTCAGCAGCTGAACAGAATGCCGGAGTTCCATCCGTAAATCCACCATCTGGTTGCGCAAGTTGCGCATCTCCAGCACACCATTCTTGATCTCGCCGGCCGTAGAAGTCACCAGACCTGCTGTCATCCGCGTGAGATGAAATGCTTCGCGAATCGGACTTGCACTCACCCATGCGTCGAGTTCGGCCCTGGTGGCTACCACCGAGCCCCTCGATTTGCCTGCCGGGCGTCGCACCGGAAGACCCAGTTCGATCTCATAGCGCTGCACCGTGCGCACACCCTTGCCCAGATAAGCGGCAATATCTTTCCAGCCGCTGAAAAATTGGGGTGGTTCGGGTTTACTTCGGTTTCGTTCGGCACTCATAAAGATTCCCAGCGAGAAAGGGTTCCGGAATGGACGATCTTAGCCGTATTTTAGCACCGTTCCCGGCAAAGTACGTCTCGTCCACTATCTTTCATCTTGTCATCCAATATCTTTCTCGACTCGCGCATTGAGTGCCTTTCTCCCTGTCATTGAGTACCTTTCTCCCTGTCATTGAGTACCTTTCTCCCTGTCATTGAGTACCTTTCTCACTGTCATTGAGTACCGCTCTCAACGGTGTCATCCTGAGCGCAGTGAGGCGCCAGCCGAACGAAGTCGAAGGACCCCATGCCTGTCGGCAGCACCACCGGCCCAACGGAAATTTCCACCACGACACACTTTTACTGGTCGTCCCACACGAAATCCCTTGCTGGCGCACTTTGGCGCAGTGCGCTTCTCGCCTACCTGCTAGCCTCAAGAGAGAGCACCTGACCATGTTGGTCACGCTCACGGCGGAGTTCCGCAGATGTCTATCCCTCACCAATTCGAAATCGACCAATCGCTTCGCAGCGCCGTCAAAACGCTTTTCGACAAAGTGTCGTTGTGCCCTCCGCAACCCCGGCGGTGCTTGCGGTGTGGGCAGGAAATGCAGTATCTGAACGCCACCTTCTCCCTTTCCGGCACCGACTGTACCTGGCAAGTACTCCTGCCCATTTGCCCTTGCGAACTGGAAAGTAGCCACCAGGGCCCATCCGTCACGCAGTAGCCATCGAGCCGCAAGTGCTTTTGATGACTTGTCCCCCAAAAGCATGTGTGCCCACCTCCAGCCCCACCGCCCTGTCCAGGCCTCCTGATCTCGGTTCACATTGCAGAATTTCCAATGCCAATGCCCTTGGCTGTCGCATCTGAGACTCAGCAAAAACCTGGATTGCCATGCCCGCAGGCAATGTCGCAGACTCTCTGGCCGTCGATCCGACGTTTGTCCCCTGAGGAGGAACCATGAAAATTGCTACCCTCGTAGTCCTTGCGCTGATGATCGTAACCCCCACAGCGAATCTTTTCCCAAGAGCTCCGCAACGGGACGTGCCCGCCGAAGTTGAGTCCGCAAAGCGGGCACTCCAGGGTGCCCGGAACGATCTGGAACATGCTGGCGGCAATTGGGGTGGGCACCGAGCTGCCGCCATGAATCACATTGACCAGGCCCTCAAGGAGTTGGGGGAAGCAGAAAAGTACGCCCGCGAGCATCACGATACGAAGTAGTTTCGATTCTGTCCCTTGGAAGTTCCGTCCTGCCCGGCTTCGCTTGCGGCCCAGGCTGCAGTGCAACCAATTCTGAATCAGCTTGCGAAGCCGGCTTCCGTTCTTTAGTAGTTAGTCTCACGCCGGCCCATGACCTTAACTTGATCACGCAATCCAAGCCAGACTCGGCCGGCCAAGCTGCATAGCAGTTCGGCCGCGCTGATCTGTCCTCATCGCACGTAAGCCCACGAAAAATAGGCCCTTTTCCACAGACCGTCACAGTTGCAATCCACAACCCCGGGCATATACTTCCGCCGCATCAAAATCCAGCCTCTGAGGCTCCCCCAATGAACAGG
>QIAH01000517.1 GCA_003225465.1 Acidobacteriota bacterium
GGCGTGCAGGACCAATACCCGCAGTCCTTCGTGAGCCTTCTTCACCATGTAGGGCAGGTGATGACGATCGTTGCGCGTGAGCGTGGGACCAAGGATCACGAGATCGAATGAACCTTGCTTCAGAGCCGCCTCGACCTCTTTGCGCCCGGTTGCCGTCGTGACCTGATGGCCGGCCTTTTCCATGGATGCGGCCTGCGTGGTGGCTACTTCGGCATCACCCTCGCCGTACAGAATCTTGAGCTTGAATGAAGATTTCGCCATGTAGAAAGCTATCCCTTCCCTTTCCCCTGCACGCCTTTCACGGTAGCAATCCGGTCGAGGGTCGAGTAGGTCACCGAAGACCAAGACCAAACGAACCTCCAGAAAGCGCTCGTCCCCGGGAATTGAGACCAGTCGTTTGACCCACCTTCCACCCTCCGATAAACTCAAGAGTTTCAGCACACTACAGGCTGTACACCATGGCGGATAACATTCATATCAACCTTCCGGACGGAAGCACGAAAGACGTTCCCAAAGGCACCACTCCACTGGACGTGGCGAAATCCATCAGCCCGCGTCTCGCTGACGCGGCGCTCGTCGCCAAGACCAATGGCGACCTCGTTGACCTGACCCGGCCGCTCGACAAGGATACCGATCTGCGCATCCTCACCGAGCGCGATCCGGAGGCGCTGCAGGTTTACCGGCACTCGTCCGCGCACCTATTGGCTGCGGCCGTACTGGAACTCTTTCCCGAAACCAAGCTCGGTCACGGCCCGGCGACCGAGAACGGCTTCTTTTACGACTTCTATCGTCCGACGCCGTTCACTCCAGAAGATCTCCAGAAGATTGAAAAAAAGATGCAGGAGTTGGCCCAGCAGAACATTCCCTACGCGCGTGAGTTCTTTCCACGTGAGGAAGGCCTGGAGAAGTTCAAGGCTGAAGGCGATTTCATGAAGTGCCACTTCATCGAGCAATTCACCCAGCCCGATGAAAAGATCTCGATCTACAAGACGGGAAAATTCCTCGACTTCTGCCGCGGCCCGCACATTCCCTCGACTGGAAAAATCAAGGCGTTCAAGCTGCTCAACATCGCAGGCGCCTACTGGCTTGGCGACGAGAAGAACCCGCAGCTGCAGCGTATTTATGGAACTTCGTTCTTCTCGAAGAAAGACCTCGATGCTTATCTGAACAGCATCGAAGAGGCCAAGAAGCGCGATCACCGCGTGCTCGGCAAGCAGCTCGACTTGTTCTCCATCCAGGAACTGGCTGGCCCGGGGCTGATTTTCTGGCATCCCAAGGGTGGCATCATCCGCAAAGAGATGGAAGACTGGATGCGCGAGCAGTACGTGAAGCGCGGCTACTCGCTCGTCTATACCCCACACGTGATGCGCCGCCAGCTGTTCTTCACCTCGGGCCACGAAGGCTATTACGCGCAGAACTTCTTCGACTTCATGGAACTTGACGACGCCGAGTACCGCGTGAAGCCGATGAATTGCCCGGGACACATCCTGATTTACAAAGACTCGCTGCGGTCCTATCGCGATCTGCCGGTGCGCCTGGGTGAGTTGGGCACGGTGTACCGCTACGAGCGCTCGGGAGTGATGCACGGCCTGTTGCGCGTGCGCGGCTTTACCCAGGACGACGCCCACATTTTCTGCACTCCGGAGCAGATCGAAAAAGAGATCGCCGACTGCGTGGAGTTCGCCCGCGACGTGCTACGGGATTTTGGCTTCGACCAGTTCCAGACCGAGCTTTCCATTTGGGATCCGAACGATCGCAAGAGTTACGTCGGCAGCGAAGACCAGTGGAATATGGCGACGGCATCGCTTGAGAGTGTCCTCAAGCGAATGAAGATCGAGTACAAGACCATTCCTGGCGAAGCGGCGTTTTACGGGCCGAAGATTGATATCAAGCTGGTGGATGCGATCGGCCGTCTGTGGCAGCTTTCCACGGTCCAGTTCGATTTCAATCTGCCGCAGCGCTTCGAACTGGAATATGTCGCTGAAGACGGCTCGCGCAAGCAGCCGCTCATGGTCCATCGCGCTCTGTACGGATCAGTCGAGCGATTTTTCGGCGTGCTCATCGAGCATTACGCCGGAGCCTTCCCGGTGTGGCTCTCGCCCGTGCAAGCCGTCATGATTCCGATCAGCGAGCGTCACGCGGAATACGCGAACAAAGTAGCCGCGCAGTTGAAGGCAGTAGGCGTGCGCGTGGATGTCGACGCGCGCAACGAGAAGATGAACGCCAAGATCCGCGAACACGCCATGCAGAAAGTCCCATTCCTGCTGGTGGTCGGAGATAAAGAATCCGAAGCCGGCAACGTGAACGTCCGCACCCGCGGCAAAGAAAAGACCGAAGACATGCCCGCCGCCGCCTTCGTAGAGAAAATCAAGAAGCTGATCGTGGACAAGACCTCGCAAACGTAGGCCCAGACGCCCTCGTCTGGGCGGCCGGGCGCCAGCCCGGCGAGCTCTTTGCTGACGGGTACGACGGACTCCCAAATTGGGTAGCCATCGTGATTTTTCCGCGAGTTTTCATCAAATACGAGACTGCTGCCTGGCGATAATGTCTGAAGCCGAGCTTCGCTCGGCTGGGCAGACGAGGGCGTCTGCCCCTACGTGAGCATGCCCAAGGCGTTTTATCGCCGTAATCTTCCCCATCTGCAGCGCGACTACAAGCCTCACTTTCTGACCTTCTGCACATACCACCGATGGATTCTTCCCGACTGCGCTCGCCAGATCACACTCGATTGCTGCCTGCATGAGAATCAGCACACCCTCGACCTGCACGCGGCGGTCGTCATGCCGGATCATGTCCATTTGATTTTTACGCCGCTGATCGATCCTGTACTCCTCGAGGTCATCTCTCTCGCGCGTATCACAAAGTCAATCAAAGGAGCCTCCGCACATTTGATTAATCGCCGCTTGCAGCGAGTCGGGACCGTGTGGCAGGAGGAGTCTTTCGACCGGGTGCTGCGATCGTCAGAAAAGCTGGATGAGAAGGCGCAGTACATCCTGAACAATCCCGTGCGTAAGGGGATTGCGTTTTCGCCGGCGGACTACCCGTGGCTTTGGCTCGCCGACGTTACGGTGCCGGCGAGATAGCCGAGCTTCGCTCGGCTGGGCAGACGAGGGCGTCTGCCCCTACGCGAACCACGAGGTGTTCGCGATGCATACGTAGGCCCAGGCGCCTCGTCTGGGCGGCCGGGCGCCAGCCCGGCTTGCTTTACCGTCGTCAACGAATTACTCGCCGGGTTGTACCATGTCTCGGTGCATCACCTCGCGCAGAGAGTCCTTGCCCACATCCGGGCGCTTGAACTGCTGAAGCCCGGCGACCGAGTCGGCGTCGCGGTTTCTGGAGGCGCGGATTCCATTGCGCTGCTTCGGCTTCTGCTGGAGCTTCGCTCCGAGTTGGGTATCGTTCTCTCCGTCGTCCACTTCAACCACAAACTCCGCGGCCTCGAGTCCGACGAAGATGAAGCCTTCGTCTCGCACCTCGCGCGCGAACACAAGCTCGTGTTCCATGCCACCAGCGCCGATGTGAAGGAAGAAGCAGCTGCCCAGGGCCTTAGCCTCGAAGCCGCGGCTCGCGAGCTGCGCTACGGATTTTTCCAGCAACTGGTCGAGCCCGATGCTGAGGACCGCTCCCAGCTCGACAAAGTGGCAACCGGTCACACCCTCGACGATCAAGCCGAGACTGTGCTGATGCGGATGCTTCGCGGCTCTGGCATGCGTGGCCTGGGGGGAATTTATCCAACGGTCGACCTGGAGGAAGACGGCGAGGTGGTGGGTGTGGTCATTCGGCCGCTGCTCGAAGTACGTCACCGCGAACTCGAGGCCTTCTTACGCGAGATCTGCCAGCCTTGGCGGGAAGACTCCAGCAACCTCGATCCAAAATTTACCCGGAACCGCGTCCGCCACACACTCCTGCCGATGCTCGAGCGGGAATTTAATCCCGCCATTGCTCAAGGTCTCAGCGAACTCGCCGACATTGCGCGCGGCGAGGAGGATTACTGGCAGAACGAAATTTCCGGGTGGATGGGGACTGCCATCCACTGGACGGAGCCCGGATGGGCCAAGGAAGGCCAACAAGGGCTCGTGCAGTTGCGCCCTTTCGACCCTCTGCTTCAGGAACGCTTGCGGGAGCCCGGCCCGCTGGTAATGAATGCGATGGTCGACCTGGCATGGCTACTCTCCGAGCCGCGCGCGGTGCAACGAAGAGCCATCAAGGCGATCAGCGAGCTGGCGGGGTTTCCCCTGGAATTCAAGCACGTCGAAGAAATTCTGCGTTTCGCGGCCGAGGATCACGATTCCGGCAAACGTCTATCGCTGCCGCTCGGCTGGAAAGTGGTTCGCGAGCCCACTGCGCTCACCTTTCTCACTCCTGATCTGCGCACGGAAGAGCGCATTCCGTCCAACTACGAGTATTCTCTAACCCTCCCAGGGAAGGCCATCGTGCCCGAAGCAAGCATTGTGGTAGAAGCACTGCCAGTGAAATCCGACACCGATCGTGCGGGATATAATCCAGACTGTTTACTGGACCCTGCGCTGTTGCCCCAGCAATTGCTGGTGCGAAACTGGCGGCCTGGGGACAGGTTCTGGCCCGCCCATACGAAGGGCCCCAGGAAGATCAAGGAACTTCTTCAGGAGCGGCACATCACCGGAGCAGGGCGAAAAAACTGGCCGATCGTCGCGAGCGGAGACGAGATCATCTGGGTTCGTGG
>QIAH01000518.1 GCA_003225465.1 Acidobacteriota bacterium
TCAAAGCTTTTGCGCAACATATCATCTGCGGGAGTTCGCGTTCTCAGAACTTTTGCGAGCGATCGTACTGACGCGTTCTGAAAATGCGCCAGGCTTCCGCCGAACTCGGCAGCCATGCGCCGGTTCACTTGCAGACCAATGTTGCGGGTCGAAAACCTATCCCACGCCCCTGCCTCCTCCCCGGGGAGCTCGTAGAACGCGTGCCCCTCCGCAAGACGCCGCAAGGTGCGGGATGGCGTCCGATACTTCGGGTTGCGTGCAATCCGTGCTTCTTCTCGCTCTACGAGTCGCAGCAAGTCTGCACGGCCCGGCCGGAATCCAAGTTTCCGATAGAACCAGAACGCGCCCGACTCAATTGCTTCCTCGTTATTGTGTCCAAGCTGATAGGGATACATCGAAATGCAAGTTGCGCCGGTGAAATGGCACAGGCAGCGCAGGACCTGCGCGAAGGTCCACGCCACTTCGCCGCCGCGAAACGTGTAGAAGGTATTGAAGCCGACTTCGATCCACTCAAACAAACCGATCGCTTCGATGTAGTTGATGGGCACTCCGTTTTTGAGCGTGAGGCCGGCGACGTAAGCGCGCAATGGCAGTCGGCGCTCGGCCGGCAGGTTCCATAGGTGGATGGAAACGCCGCGACCGACTTCGGCATGCACTACCGAACGCGGATCACCCAAGGTGGTGCCATAGAGCTCGCGATAGCGCACCAGCATGACTTCGCGAATCAGGTCCATGATCGACTCGCCCTTGGATCGCGATAGCCGCCGGAGCGCAGGCGGCCGTCGGGCGAGTTCCGCGGCCAGTGAAACGTCCGGGCGCGGGATCAGCGGCCCATCGTGATAGAAGACCTGCGCCACAGGACGCGAGTTGCGCGTTCGTGAGATTCGCGAATTCTCGAGTCGCCAGCGAATGGGCATGTGCAGCGAGTCATAAAGTCGTCCCTTTTCAGCCTCGGATAGGGGAAGTGCGGCGAATCGATCGATCAGCCATGCGGGACTTTTACTGCTGTTGCCTTGCGCGGACTCCAGCCATTTGCGCCAGGGGATGTTGGCCTCGGCCAGAGTATCTTCCTCGAGCAGCGGCATCAGGCGGGGCCATACTGCGCCCAAAGCGCGCTCGTCGTCAAAATCGTCCCATGCGATCTCCACTTTGCCAGGCAGGCGCTTTACCAGCCAGCGCGCCAGATCGAAGCCTAGTGCGTCCTGCATGGTCGTTCCGGCGATGCCCGAGACTTCGAGCGGATCGAAATCGTCCATGTCGGCGCCGGCTTTGCGCAGCCGCTCGACACGTTGCCAAAATGTGCTCAGGTATCGTTCCGCGCGACGAAGAACAGCCGCGTTCGAAGGGAAAGCGCGTAGCACCAGCAAAGCTTCGTGAAATCGAATCAGGGAAGGGACGTCGTCGTAACTTGCGGCCCCTGCTCGTGCCAGAGCCTTGGCCACACGTGCTGCGTCGACGCGAGCAAAACAATAGCGCAACCTCTCCAGATCGTTGAGTATTGTTCCTGTCAAGGCCGCGGGCATTCAGCGATGGTTGTACTGGATTTCGATATCGTGCGGAGCACCCGTCCACGGCACGTCGTTTACTACGACGCTCCCGCTTCCCGCCTTCCAGCTTTTCGTGGGCTTTCCATCCAGCCGCACCTCGCGCACGCTGGCAGGGCCATAAACACTGACCTGCAGATCCGTAAACCAAGGATGGTAGGGCCCCTCGGCAGCTCCGATATGTACCTTCACGTCGTCCGATGCCATTTCGCAGGTGAAATGTGTGCGGAGGAACTCGCCTTTCTGATAGGCGAACGTGTTTCCATCGTCCAAGTACAGATTGCCTGCGCAATCGGGACCGGGATAGACGCGTAACTCGAGCGGACCTTTGGGCGTCTCGTCCACGTTGTGCACCAACGGTTGTTGCGGAATGATGCTGCCCGCGCGCACGTAGACGGGAAGAACATCGAGTGGAGGATCCACCTTGATGGTCTGGCTTCCGGCAAGTTTTTCACCGGTCCAATAATTTATCCACTCGCCCTTGGGCAACATGATTTCGTACGGCTGGAGAAA
>QIAH01000153.1 GCA_003225465.1 Acidobacteriota bacterium
CAGCAGCGAGTGGATTGAGAGTGCCTGGCCGACCATCAAGAAATATCTCGCGCCGGCATTGCTTGGAAAGACCGTCTCACAGGGACGGGAAGCGGGGTCGCTGCTGGCGCGGGTTCGCGGTCACCGGATGGCGAAGGCGGCGCTGGAGAACGCGCTCTGGGATGCGGAAGCGCGGTCGAAGAAGCAGCCGCTCTGGAAGCTGCTGGGCGGGACCCGGCGTGAGATTCCGTGCGGCGTGTCGATCGGGATTCAAAACTCGCACGAGCAACTGCTGGAGCGGATCGAAGCGGAGCTGGCAGCGGGGTATCGCCGGATCAAGCTCAAGGTGAAGCCGGGCTGGGACGTCAACGTGCTGGAAAAAGTGCGCGGGCGCTGGGCCGACATCACGCTGAGCGTGGACGCCAATGCCGCCTACACGCTGGACGAGTTCGAGCACCTGCGCAAGTTTGACCAGTTTCACCTGCTGATGATCGAGCAGCCGCTATGGAACGACGACCTTTATTATCATGCGCGCTTGCAGAAGGAGCTGCGCACGGCGATCTGCCTGGATGAGTCGATCGAGCAGGCGCGCGATGCGGCGTGCGCGGCGGAAACGGGTGCCTGCCGGATCATCAATGTCAAGGTGGGCCGGGTGGGTGGCTTCAGCGAAGCGAAGAAAGTGCACGACGTCTGCCAGGCGAATCGGATTCCGGTCTGGTGCGGGGGGATGCTGGAGTCGGGGATTGGGCGCTCACATAACATCGCCTTGTCGACTCTCGAAAACTTCAGCCTGCCCGGGGACGTTTCGGCGTCAAAGCGGTACTGGAAAGAAGACATCGTGGAGCCTGAAGTCGAAGTTTCACGCGAGGGTCTGATCGCGGTGCGCGACGAACCCGGCACGGGTTATGGCGTGCGCGAGGATTTAATCGAGAAATTGACGGTGAAAAAAGCATGCTTAGGCCAGACAGGCCTCTGTAGAGTCGTGTTCTGAGGAGTTTCCGGTGTTCGCTTGTCGCGTCGGCCCCGCAGGAAATACCACAATCCTGCTACCAGCGCAGCCGTGACGACCGCCAGGCCGATCGAGCCGAATATCCACAGGGCAAGCCGCCCCGATGCAGTGGGTTGGAAGCTGTTGTCGGGCATGATCTTCGCCGAGCCTTCGATGAAGCCAGGGGAAGGGCGGGTTGGTTCGTTCAGCGACAGACAGACGAGCCGCAAAGCTGTTAGCAAGAAGAACACGGGGGAGGCGCAATTGGGAGTACCTGGCGAAACGGTCCGGTGCGAGTGGACCCGGCCAGCGGCCGTAACTGGCGCGGCTTTCGCGTCGCGAGCGGTTTCGCGAGTATCTGATTTCTGAGTACCCTCCTGTCCGGAAAGGTGGTATTTTTGATCGCTGTCTGACATAGGGGTGGCAGTCATGCAGTATCTTTCTGGCGGTTTCCTTCCTTTTGGGCGTTTCTCCGCTCCCAGTAAGATCACAAGGCAACGGACTGATGACGGGCGGCAATTTGTGCCCCCGGCGTTGTGCGCTACCGGGCGTAAGCTACACCTTCTCACGCTCTTGCTGCTGGGATTGATCTGTGCGGTAACACAGGTCGTCGCGCAGACCGCCGTCACCACGTGGCACTACGACAATGAGAGGACCAGTGCGAACACCACCGAGACCCTGCTCACGTTGTCGAATGTAAATAAGAATTCTTTTGGGAAGCTGTTCTCGAAGCCGGTGGATGGTTTCGTGGTCGGACATCCGCTCTATCTTCCGGGAATTACCATGCCGGGTCAGGGTACGCGCAATGTGGTCTTCGTGGCCACGATGCATAACAGCGTGTACGCCTTTGACGCCGACAATGCAAACGCTGCGCCATTTTGGGTCACCAGCATTCTTACCTACAGCCCCTCGGGAGCGACTTCGGTCCCGGCGACAGTTCAAAGGAATGCCGGCGTCACTGCGTGGACCGAGGTGGGCATCATCTCGACTCCGGTAATCGATCGGAACACGGGCACACTCTACCTGGTGGCGGAAACGTACGAGGGCGGGAACATCGTGCATCGCCTGCACGCGCTCGACGTGACCACCGGGCTGGAGAAGTTCGGCGGCCCTACCACCATTGCCGCCACCTTCACATTGAATGGCGTGGTTTCCACTTTCCAGGGTTTTTTCCAGATCAACCGGCCGGGACTTCTGCTGGCGAATGGGCACGTCTACATTGCGTTTGGCTCAAACTGCTGCAACGCCTATAGCCAGGGCTGGGTGATGTCGTACAACGCTACAACCTTGAAGCAGGAAGGGGCGTTTGATGCCGAGCCGGGCAAGGCGCTGGCTTCCGTGTGGCAAAAGGGCGCTGGAATTTCTGCCGACAGCAGCGGCAATATTTATGCCGAGACGGGTGAGGGGTTCTACGCGCCAGGGACGAACTTGTCGACCAGCGTTTTCAAGCTCAGCCAGGTCGGTACGACGCTGACGCTGGCTGACTATTTCACGCCCTACAACTACGCTGCCCTTTCCGCGAACGATCTGGATATGGCCGAGGGTGTTCTGATCCTCCCCGATCAGACTGGGCCGTTTCCTCATGAAGCGATTGCCGTGGGGAAAGAGGGGACGGTGTACGTCCTGAATCGCGACAATATGGGCAAGTTCTGCGCCACTTGCACCAGCCCGACCGGTGATACGCAGATCATCCAAGAGCTGACGAAAGCTGTCGGCTATGAGAGTGGGACGCCGGTCTATTGGAACAACACTGTCTTTTTCACGGGCACCGGGGTTCCTGCGCTGGCTTACCCGCTGACCAATGGGAAGTTGGGCACAACCCCGGTGAAGTCAATCCAACTGACCGGCAGCGGACATGCCTTGATCACCGCCTACGGAAATACAAATGGCATTCTCTGGTTCCTCAGCGGAAGTCTGTGGGCATTGAACCCGGAGACCATGAAAGGAATCTATACGAGTGATCAGGCGGCCAATGGTCGCGACCATGTGCCGCCGGTGGCTCATTTCGCGTCGCCGATCGCGGCCGACGGAAAAGTATTCATTGGAACGCAGAACAGCCTGGTCGTGTATGGGCTGCTGCCCGAGTTGTCGGTGATCGCGGGCAACGGTCAGAAGGCAGCCCTGGGTACGACGCTGCCCGTCGCGCTGAAGGTGCGGGTGGTCGATCCGTATAGTCAGAATATCTATTCCGGCGTGACGGTCACCTTCAGCGATAGCAATCACGGAGGCGTGTTTAATCCTCCGACGGCAGTCACCGACGCGAATGGGTACGCCACCACTTCGTATACCTTGCCGAAGCTTTTGGGGACTTACACGATCACAGCCTCGGCGACCGGGGCCGCCACGTTCACCGAGACGGCGCTGCCCGGACCGATGACGGCCGTCGTAATCAAGAGCGGCTGGAACCAGTCCGCACCCCTCCTGACACCGTTCCCGTCCCCGGTGATCGCGAAGGCTCGCGATGCCTACGGCAACGGCATCTCAGGGGTAGTTGTGACGTTCACCAGCAATGCTGGTGGAACCTTCTCGGCGAATCCCGTCACCACGGACAGCGCTGGACTTGCGTCGGTGAATTACACGACCGGGACAAAAGGAGGACACATCCAGATCCTCGCGAACGTCACCGGATTCAAGTCGGCCGTGTTCTACGAATACGTCATCCCCGGGGCGCCGACCGCGGTGACGAAGGTTTCGGGAGATGCGCAGTCCGCCGCGCCAAGCACGCTCCTGGCCAAGCCACTGGTGGTGAAAGTCACTGACCGCTACGGAAATGTGGTTCCGGGAGTAAATGTGGTTTTTGCGGATGGTGGAGCGGGAGGAAGTTTCTCCGCCAACCCGGTGGTCACGGGGTCGACAGGAACGGCGAGCGTGAATTACACAACGCCGGCGAAGGCGGGAACCATCACCATTAAGGCGACCGTGAGCGGGGTATCGACAGCGGCGAGTTTCACGGTGACGGTAAATTAGAACTGGATCGCGCGCATTTATACGAGCCGATCGTGGCGCTGCCGTAGCGCCGCCGTCCCGGCGGGTGTCTGGCGGGTGTCTCGCCCGACTGCGAGCCGGCACGCACTCCCCACAGAAACAAGCCAAAGGCGCGCTTGCCGTGGATCCCGACTCTTGATGGCCGGCAAGATGCCGGCGCTACGTAGCCGCCGCGGCCGCCCAGACTAGGGCATCTCCATCCCATCAAGTCAAAAACGGGCTTGATGTGGACTCCGGCGTTTGGGCCTATGGGTGTTTCGCCTATTTCGGATTGGTTTCGAGGCGGCCGTTCTCGGCGAGCATGGCCTCCTGCTTTTTTAGCAGGTCGACGCCCTGGGCGAAGCTAATGCCGCTGGGAACTGGACGAAAGTCGCTATAGGTCTCGGTCGATTTAATATCGAGTTTCTTGAAGATCATGATCTTGCCGGTGAAGGCGAGACTCATGCGGCTCATGTCCCAGGAGCCGTCGCCGACATCGCTTTGTTCCACCAGGAAATGGCCGCCTTTGTCTAGATGGCCGAGGATTCCCCAGCCGAAGCCGACATCCCTGAACAGGGTTCCGTCAATCCGGGCGATGCGGTGGGTGCGTGCATCGATAAGCATCAATCCCTGCATGCCTTGCAGAACCTGCTCGACGTGGGTGGGCGGATCGTATTTCGGGTTGGGACGAAATTTGAGGCGAATGAGCTCGCTGCCATCTTTGCCCAGTCCCGACTGGCCGGGCATGGTGCCATCGTATTCAAAGAAGAAGGCATCGGGCATGGCGCGCACGATGCGGGTGATGTGGTCGGCATCTTCTTTTTCCTTCTGGCGTTTCCTGGCCAGTTCGGCGGGACTATTCACAAGCTGGTCGAGGCGAGCTTCCTCCGCCTGGCGCTGTTGTGGAGTGAGAGGCTTGTCGTCATTGGCGATCGCCATGCCGGCCATGGCATCGCGGGTCTCGCAGTAGAGCTTGGTTTGCGAGCCACGGCTGGTCTCCTTGCGCGCAGAGAACATGTGGCGGGCGCCGGGGTTCTCACTGGCCCGGATCTCATTCTGCACGGTGAGGCGAACCAGTTCTGCAGCTGGTATGGAGGGAGTTTCCGAGGATTGTACGAATTGTGCCGAGGCCAGAAACGCCAAGGCTCCGATCGCGAATCGGCAGCTCCACGCTTTCATCCCGAGGCCCCTCATTAAAGTTAGTGTACCGTTAGACGGGGGTTCCGAAACAAGTGTTGTACGGACGATCCCTCTGCTGGAAGTTGCCAATTTTTGTCAGTCACTTGTTTATTTACATCGATCAGAGGGTCTTCGGGCGGCGCGGCGAGGCTGGGAATGCGGCGCGCTGCGAAAATCGGCGAGAAATAGTTTAGTATCATGGTTTCCCACCGAGAATCTTTTCTGGAGCCCTACCAGCCAGGGAAGAGCCAGACCACGGTAGGAACGGCAATGTTGGACGAGGTCCCCGTTGCTGAGTTCCGCGTCACCGGCAATCCGCCCAAGGAGAGCACTCATGGAAGTACCGAAGACGGGAGAGTTCGCACACATTGGGAAGTCGGTCGTGATTAAGGGAGAGCTCACCGGGAGCGAGGACTTGTATCTCGACGGCCAGGTGGAGGGCAGCATCCTGCTGAAGGGAAACAATCTCACTGTGGGTCCGAACGGCCAGGTGAAGGCCAACGTGGATGCGAAGGGCGTCATTGTACAGGGGAAACTGGAGGGCAACCTCCACGCCACGGATCGGGTGGAATTAAAGAAGTCGGCGATCGTGATGGGCGACATTGCCACGCAGCGGATCGCGATCGAGGAAGGTGCGTATCTGAAGGGCAAGGTGGACGTGGGGAAGGATGGGAAGTAGAAAAGCAGTCGTCGGTCGTCGGTCGTCAGCCAATTCCTAGGTGGCGGCATGCTTGCGGCTATCGCCAGACAATCTGAGCTAATTAACCAAAAGCCACGAGCCAACGAGGAACAGCCGACGACTGACGACCGACGACCGACGACTGCTTCGTGACTACGGTCACCACGCGTTCCTGCAGGTTTCAGGCATAATCAGGGTGATGCGGTAGTACCCAGCTTCATGAAAATGTTTCGCGGCTCAACGTCCGGACCGGACAAGGCTTCGGCCCCGGCACAAAGTTACCCCAAACTATCTCGCCGCTCGAGCGGACTGGGCGAGCTGGCGCGCTATTGGTCATCGCAAGAAGGCCTGTGCATTCTCGACCTGGGCGCGACCTCGCCGGCCAACATTCGGTACTTCACCGAGCGTTCGCACAAGATGTACAGCGAAGACCTGCTGACGGCCTCGACTGACCCGGGGCTGGTCACGAAAGACGAGCAGGGAAACATCGTGCTCGACAGCCGCCAGTTCCTCGAGGACAACCTGGTGTATCCGGCGGCGCAGTTCGACGTGGTCCTGTGCTGGAATCTGCCCGACTACATGGACGAGAGCCTGGTGAAGCCGGTCGTGGGACGGCTGTGGTCGGTGCTGAAGCCGGGCGGAATACTGCTGGCCTTCTTCCACACACGCGATGCCGGGCCGGATGCGCCCTGCTATCGCTATCACATCATGGGGCCGGATGTGCTCGACATGCAGCCCATCGTGCCCCAGCGCGAGGTGCGGCGCGGGCCCACGGGGGCGATCCATCGCGCGGTGGGCGCCGGATTTCGCCTGCAGCGCGTGTTCAATAATCGCCATATCGAAAATCTGTTTCGGGATTTTGCGTCCATCAAGTTCTTTCTCAGCCGGGACAATATTCGCGAAGTGCTGGTGGTGCGATAGCGCTCGAGAAGATTTTGTCCGTACCGGCGCCCAACCGAAGCCGGCTTCAGCCGCGCCGTAAGTGCAGCAAAATCAGTGGCGGCTTTTAGCCGCTGGGGAGATCGCAGGTCTCGAAAGGACTTTTTCCGCAGCCTGTAAAGGTGTGCCCTGATACGAGCAAAACCAACAGCCAGATCTCGAGACGTGACCCAATAGCTCCGTGTGGCGGGGGCTGAAAACCGTGATTACCCTTGCAATTTGCGGCGCAGCTCGAAGCCGCGCCCTTTCAAAACTCCTCAGCGCGTCATGCGCACCAGCAAGCGCGACAGGGCGGGAGCCGTCTCGAGCAGGTGGCCCACGGATTTTCGAAGTGGGCGCGGCAGTCGGAGTAGACGGCGCAGTTGGGAGGAGTTTCGAAAGACGGGCAACAGGCGATTCCGATACGCCCGTTCGTACTGCGTGGCCGCTTCGGCGAGCGATATCTCAGACTTGAAGAACGGCACGAGACACTCGCCTGCGAGGGCGCCGCTGCGCAGGGCCAGCGAGATGCCATCACCGATGAACGGATCGACGAAGGCGGCCGCATCTCCGACCATGAGCACGCTGTTCTCTACGGGTTCCGGCTCGCGAAAAATGAGCGGCGAGGTGCTGACCGGCTCCATGAGGGGTTGCCACTTGCGTGCGCGCACGCTTAGGTCCGCGTGCAGGGCGAAAACCTCGGGAAGGGAACGGGCGATGTGGGACCGAACCATGGCGCAGGCATTGACGCGACCTTCGCGCGAGTCCGCCAATTCCACCGGCTGCACGCCGCAGTAGCCACCTTCAAAAAAATAGAGGTCGACGGATGGATGCGGAGACGGCTCGGAAAAATGGGCTTTCAGTCCAAGCCATTTTTCTTTCTGATCGGGCAGGGGATCAGGGCCCGCGGGCCTCAGGTTTGACCAGCGGCCGCTCGCGTTGATGACGGCGCGCACGTGGAGCTCCTCAGCTTCGGTGCGCAGCGTGAACGGACCGCTGCCGGTCACACTCTCTATGGTTGTTTCCACGCTCGTGCTGACTCCGGCCTGCTGGGCGGCTTGCCAGAGCGTGAAGTCGAGATCGAAGCGGGCAATGCTGGCGGCGGGTGGATCGATTGGCGCGTGCACAGAATGACCGTCGAAGAACAAGCGTGCTTGGGGAATTCGGAGGGCTCCGCTTAAGAGCGCGGGTGCGCTGCTTGCGAGCAACCCGGCGAGCAAGGCCAGTGATTCGGCGGAGACGAACTCGCCGCAGACGCGTTGGCGTGGGAGGCGTCCGCGTTCGACCAAGAGCACCCGAGCCCCAGCCCGGACGGCGGTGATCGCGGCACAGGTGCCGGCGGGGCCTCCTCCGATCACGGCGAGATCGAAGATAGCTGGCTTCTGCGGGTGCGCGGGTGCTACGTGGGAAGGAGTGCCCATGGCTACTGCTTCCAGGCGATCGCGCCCATGCGGTAGAGGTAGTGGGAATCGATTTCGACGCGAGCCGCATTCGAACAGCTGAGGATGTCTCGCATTTCATCCTGCGTGTAGGCCTGGCGCACCGAGGCGGGCGCATCGTTGCGGGTCAGGCGGCTGCGGTAGAGCGGGAATCCGCAGTAGACCAGGGCGAGATGAATGGGGTCACGAATGAGGTCGTTGATGAGAACTGCCTTTCGGCAGACGCGCAGGCTCTCGTTGACAAACCGCACCAGTTGGTCGGGGCCGAGATGGTGCGCAAACAGCACGCTGCCGACCAAGTCGAAACTGGAGTCGCGGAAGGGGAGACTCAACGCGCTGCCGACGACGAAGCGTGCGCCGTTGCGGTTTGGTGGGACAAGGTCGTTCGCAACGCCGCCGAAGTGAGAGGCAGCCTGGTCGAGCAGAGTGACTTCGAGTTCGAGGCCTTGGCGGAAGAACTGTTCGCGGGCGGAGTAGGGAACATAGCCCGAGCCCGAAGCGACATCCAGCAAGGAGAGAGAACGGGGCGCGACGTGCTTGTCGCCCGTCTGCCGGGCGGAAACGCCCGGCGCTCCATTGTTTTGTCGCGCGGCGCAGGCCTGCGCGACTCGTCCGATCAGCTCCACCATCGTGGTGACACCGCCGAACCAGCGGTTGATCATGCGAAGGTCAGCGAGGGAGCCCGCGATCTCGGCGGGAGTTCCGGCGTCGGTGTCGAGCAGTTCGAGAGTAGGGATGCGCTTCATAACGAGCGTGGGCAAGGGAAAGCTGTTCTGACCGAGGGGCGTCGATCGCGGAACGGCGGGTTCGGGAATGATTTCTTATTCGTCGGCTCTCAGCTGTTAGCTTCTGCATGTAAGTGTTCGAGCTAAAAGCTAAGAGCCAAGAGCTAAAAGCTGACTTTCACACCTCCGCCAGTTCTTCTTCGAGCAGCTGCTTGTTGTAGAGATCTGTGTAATAACCCTCGCGCGCTATGAGTTCGTCGTGTGTCCCGAGTTCGACAATGCGCCCGCCATGGAGCACGGCGATGCGGTCGGCATTGCGCACTGTGGACACGCGATGCGAGATGAAGATGGTCGTGCGCCCGCGCATGACCTCGCGCAGGTGATTGAGAATCTTGTCTTCGGTCTGGGTGTCGACGCTGGACAGCGCGTCGTCGAGGATCAGGATGCGCGGATTGCGAATGAGCGCGCGGGCGATGGCGATGCGCTGTTTCTGCCCGCCCGAGAGCGCTATACCGCGCTCCCCGACCATCGTCTGGTACTGGTCAGGAAAGCTCTCGATGTCGGCGGCAATATTGGCGGCCTCGGCGGCGGCGCGGACCTCCTCATCGGTCGCATCTTCCACGCCGAAGGCGATGTTTTCGCGCACCGTGTCGCTGAACAGGAACGTTTCCTGCGGAACGAAGCCGATGTGGCGGCGCAGAAATTGGAGAGGGAACTCGCGGATGAGGTGACCGTCGATCACGATGGCGCCGGGCTCGGCATCGTAGACGCGTGGAATCAGATTCACGAGCGTGGTCTTGCCCGAGCCGGTGGGGCCGACAATGGCGAGGCTCGAGCCTTCGGGGATCCTCAGGTTCGCGTTGTGGAGAACGGGCGTGTCGTTGTAGGCGAAGTTCAAGCGGTGGAATTCGATTTCACCGCGGAGCTCCGCATCTGGGGGTCCGGCCAGCAAGACGGATGGCTCGTCGGTGATTTCCGGTTCCTCCTGCATGATTTCATCGATGCGCTTAAGAGAGGCGGTGCCGCGCTGGAATATGTTGATGACCCAGCCGAGCGCGATCACCGGCCAAGTGAGCTGGACCATGTAGGTCAGAAACGCGCCGAAGTCTCCGATGCTGATGCGGTTCGATAAGACCTGGCGTCCACCCAACCACAGCACAAGCACGACGGCCAGCCCTAGAGTGAATTCCAGGGTCGGCCAGAGCAGGCCCATGAGGCGCGCGAGAGGGAGACTGCGCGCGATGTATTCGGTGTTAGCGGCCTCGAATTGACGGACTTCGGCGGTCTCCTGCACGTAGGCGCGAATCACGCGCGCTCCGGAGAAGTTCTCCTGGGCGCGCGCGGAGATGTCGGAGAACATGGCCTGGATCTTTTCAAAGCGTTCGTGAATCTGCCGGCCGAAGTACTGGATGACGATGCTCGCCACGGGCAAGGGCAGGAAGGTGTAGAGGGTGAGTTTGGGGCTGATTTTCATCATGTAGATCAGCGCGCCGACGGTGAAGACCAGCGTGTTGGCGGAATACATGATGGCGGGGCCGAGCAGCATGCGCACCGCATTCAGGTCGTTGGTGGCGCGCGCCATGATGTCGCCGGTGCGGGTGCGCTGATAGTAGGGATAGGAGAGGCGCTCGAGGTGCTCGAACAAGTCGTTGCGCAGATCGAATTCGATGTCGCGCGAGATACCAATCACGATCCAGCGCGTCAGGAACTGGAAGATTCCCTTACTGAGCGCGATGGCAACCATCAGCAGGGCGTAGAAAACCAGCTTTTGGGAAGAGCGTCCGCCTTTCTGGAGATAGTCCAGGGCCACGCGGATGACTTGCGGCGACTGCACGGCGATGCCATTCAGCAGCAGCACGCACAGGGTACCCACCATGAAACCGCGGCGGTATTTCTTCAGGTAGGGATAGAGCGGGCGCAGGCTTTTCGGCAGCATCGTTAGTCTAGATGCGATTTTACCAGCGAGGGGTTCAGGGCATTAAGCGGCAAGTTCGGCTGTTCGGGTGCTGTTGTGGAGGGACGGGCGTCTCGCCCGTCCGGTACTGAATGCTTAGACAGGAACTAGTTCTGCGAAGTCGCCCTCCTTGCTTCCAGGATCTCCGGTCTCGCTGCCTTGTCCGCCTGTGCGCAAACCTGCAACAGCTGGCGGAAATATTTTTGACTCGCCTCGTGGTTTCCGCTGAGCTGCGCAGCCTTGGCTGCCCCATAGAGCGCGCGGAAGCGCCCCGGTTCTTTCTCGAGCGTCGCTGCGAATTGCGTCAGGGCCTGGGCCGGTTCATTTATCTCCAGCAACATCTCGCCCATTAGTTCGCGCGCTGGCGCCAGCGGCCCGGGAGTCACCGCGCTCTTCTCCGTCCCCTCTTCGAGTTCCACCCCGCTCTTCATCTGGCTCAACGCTTCCTGCTTTCTACCCTCGGCGAGCGCGGCCCATGCCTCTACCTCAAGCTCCTGGATTTGCACTTGCTGAGCCCAGTAGTTTTCGCTGGCGCTGGAAAGTCGCTCCCGGATTTGCCTGAGCGCCACGATTGACTGTTGTGCCGCCGGTGCCTGCTTCAGGCGGGCAGCGCCCAATCCGCGAGCGAACCAAGTCATGGCCTCGGTGTAGGGAAAAGGCGTCTCTTGCGGCGTCAGTTGCGCAGCTTGCTTCCATTCCTGGCGTTCCAGCGCATACCGTGCCGGAATCGCCGCCAGCGCAAAGTATCCCGCCGAGGGTCCGCCAGCGCCCGCGATCACCACTTTGGGATCGAAGCGGGAAGCGATCTCGGGCAAGGAAGCCAACAGCCGCCGCGCCGCGTCGTCTTGCGCAGTTTGCAAGTAGGCGTAAACCTCGTAGTCGCTCGCATGCAGTTCTTCTGCGATCTGATTCTCGCGCCGTGCTGCCGCTGCGGCCGCCACGTTGCTGGCGATGGACTCTTGCCAGTAACCCGTGCGCGTGAAGGTGTGCGAGGGCATGTGCATCGCATGGGGCGCGTCGGGCGCAATTTCTGAATAACGCCGTGCTGCTGGGAGTGCTCGTTCCGCCAGCGAGGGCACGTCGTAGGTGTGGATGATGTAGTGTGCGAGTCCAGGATGCGCCGGTTCCTCCTCAAACAATTTATCGAGAATCGCGCCCGCCTTGAGCCGTCCCGCATAGGTCTTGTCCGCCGGATCTTCCGAGGCCGCCAGCGCCAGCGCGTAGAAAATCTGCGCCTCGTGGTCCTCGGCGTATTTCGCTGCGACTTCCGCCATTGCGTCGCGATAGGCGAGCAGACGTGCCCTCTGGGGCGCACTTTCGAAGCTGTTGTATAGCTTACCGACGGCGGCGATGTAGGCGCGTTCGCGCTCCGTCTTCGCACCGGCGGCGATGCCGCGCTGAGCGCTCTCCCTCCCTTCCTGTAACTGGCCCTTGTCTTTCGTTCCCGGAACGAAGGGATTACTCCACTGACTGAGCGCGATACCCCAGTACGCGATTCCGCAGGTGGCGTCGCTCTTCAGCGCCGCGTTGAATCCCTCGATCGAACGACGGAACTGGAAGGAGTGCAGCAGGGCCACGGCCCGGTCAAATTCTTTCTGTGCCCCTTCGTTGCAGGACGTGGCAAAGTGCACCGCTCCCAGTTTCTCGCCACTGCCATGCGGATGCTCCTGCGCGATGCCATTCGCCACCAGCACCATGGCGATAAATCCCGTAATCACTCTCGTCTTGATCATTTCGCTCCCCGGCCCCGAGATTATAGGCGACTCCATGATGCGGCGAAGACTGCTCCGCAGACAAGCAAAACAGAGCCGCATTACCGTCCGGATGGACGTTGGGCTCTCTCCAGGTCGACTGGGGCAGGAGGTTGCTTCCGAAGGCCACCGGTACGTTAGTAATCTTGCCGGTCACGAAACGCTGACATAACTTCTCTGTGGGCCGAACCAGGGACATCTGTGCTGCGTGGGGACTTCCATTGCCAAAGGCAACCGATCAACCGCGACCGCTGGCGCGTTTTGTTCGCGTTTGGGCGGCATTCTGCCTGCTGGTCGTCCTGACCATGGCTTTACCGCTTTTCGCAGAAAGCAAGACGCCGAGAAAACTGGTCTATAGAGAGAATCCTGGCTATCCGCTTACGCTGCGCGAGGCGCACATTGGCGGGGTCGTGCGGCTGGAGATCATGATTTCGGCGAAGGGGAATGTGGATTCCGTGACTGCTCTGGGCGGAAATCCGGTGCTGGTGGAGGCGGCCAGCGCGGCTGTCCGGAGGTGGAAATACACTCCGGCCGATGCCGAGACCAAGACGCAAGTGGAATTCACGTTCGATCCCAAGCACTAGAGCCGCGCCCTCATCATCCACGACGAGCATGTTTCAGACTTAGCTTACTGCCTCGAATTCTTCCGGGAAGGCCGGCGAATTGCACTTTCGCGTCCTGGCGAAAGACCGAGGCGCAGGCAACCACCAGCGCGATGGCCCATCCCAGCAGGAAGAACCAACCCATGCCCATGAGAAACGAATAAACCATTTCACTGTTCACGAATGCGGCTCCGAGATCGCGAATACTGTTACGCAGAGTATCGATCATGGCTGGCCTCGGACAGGTCTCCGGTGTTGTAGCGCTTCACAATTTCCTGGACAGCGTGGATGCGCCCCAGAGTGGTCAGCCGTGGGTCGAGCAGCACTGCTTCAATTTGTGTCATCCAGAAGCTCACGGCAGATTCAATACCGTCGGACATTTCGGCCGCGACGGCCTCAATCAGCGCTCGGTCGGTTGCAATCGTTGCCACTCACTTACCCAGCCTTTCTGAATCGAAGCACTTGAAACTGTGCGGGTCCCCAAGGCCGCGAAACACATCCGTGTTCCTCGATAAACCCGGAAACCCGGTAGAAGTTGCCGGAAAATCAGTCGTCAGCGTCAGTTGTCAGTCGTCATGCCACTGACAATGGAGCGACCGGCGTCCTCGCCCTTCGAGAGTAGTCGAAGACTACGA
>QIAH01000360.1 GCA_003225465.1 Acidobacteriota bacterium
ACCAATTGCCTAAAAGATATGACTGTATGACTCCACTCTGCGACGGATGCGACGATCGAAGGAGCAATTCAATGGACGACCAGAAAACATATTTTGACCAGATTCCAGGAAGGATGGCAAAGAAGGTTAGTCAACAGGCGAAGGAGAACGATAGCGAGGGCCGCGGCACAAAGCGACCGTGGCAAGACATTGCCGAGGAGGTGACAAAGGAGCGCGACCCCAATAGATTGGCGGAGCTCGTCGGGGAATTGAATGATGCCTTGGACGCAGAGTGCCACCGCACGGCGAGAGAGGCCAGTTCTCCTCCTGGCGAGTAAAAGACTCCAGGCGCCTCAGGAGCAGTGGTAAACGAGCAAACCACGCCCTGCCTGTGTCTGTGTGTCTGAATGTCCTCGGTTCGAAACCAGTGTTCCACATGCCCGGTGCGTGGTTAAAGTGATGCTGTCGACCTTGCGGGCGAAGGTGAGACGCGCCATGTCGGTTGCATGCCTTTCTCCGGAAGGTTGTAAATGGAGGGCCAGGCGGAAACCTGCCCTCCTGTGAACTGCCGTCGGGCTCACTCTTCATTGTCCTCATGTTCGTCATCTCCGACCGGCCCCAGGAAGTGAGAGAAGGCCCACTGGGCTACGCGTCGGCCCTGCTTCCGCGCCTCCTCGTCCGCGAAGCGGAAGTGGATGCCCTCATAGATGCGGACGTTGACCACGTCAGCAGCCGCATCCGAGAATCGGGCATAGGTGCGCGTCTGTTGAATGGCCGCTGGGTTATTAGTGGTCACCAAGAAGGTCATCTTGTCCGTCCCGAAGAAGAGGGCAAGCACACGGGTTACGGCACCGGTGACGTTGTTGGCGCCCGAGCTGTAGTCGGGATAGTTCGGAGTATTTATTAGCGGCTGCCAGTTGAGGTCGCCGGCAGTCCGCGAGTTGCCATCGTTGTCGCCTGCTTGAATGGCCGTGACGGGTCGCCAGAAGACGTAGTGGAATTTGGTGTCCCAGGCGGTGATGGCGGCGTCAGCCATCGAAAGATTGGCCAGCGCGAAGAGCCGCGCGCTGTCACCGATGTCGTTCACATGAGCCACAGCGATGTCCCTCAAGACTTGGTTCCAGAGCACGAGGTAGTTGGCAGCCCAGAACAAAGCCAGGTCGGTCTGCTCGGGAGTGCGAGCGCTATTGAATAGCCCTCCCAGAACTTTCACCTCCTTGTAAGCCTTAGCGTACTGGCTGCTGGTCAAAGCTGGCGGCTGTGGAGCACGGAACTGTGATGGGCTGGTTAGCGTGAACGGCGTGACGTCCCTCAGCCACGGAGCCAACATTGGCGAGAAGCTCGGAGGCGGCCCGGGGAGATAGGAAGGCGTTGGACGCCAGACCCCGATGTCGGTGCCGCCTGTGAAGGGAGGCGGGTTGGGCGGGAAACTGCCGTCGTTGGCCCGCAGGGCGATGATACCTGCAGCGGCCTCCTGGCCCACGGCCACCCCGGGATCGTCCTCAGCCAGGCCATGGCTTGCTAGGTAGTTGTGATAGGTCGCGTCGAGCGAAGCTGTGAGAAGCGGGAAACGGTTGACCAGTACGTCGTGTGCGGCCTTGGCTGTGGCCGCGGCCGGTGACCCGGAGGCTCCCGGGATCCGCACGTGGTACGGTTTGAACCGGCCCTCGATTGCCTCGACGGCATCGTACACGGCGGCCTGGACCATCGCGCTGTCGAGCAAACTGGTCGCACCTGGATGGGCAGGAACGCCGGTTACGATTATTTGTATTGTGATTACATTCCAATCGGTTACGGCATCGGCGCGCGCAAGTCCTGTCCAACTCACACACACCCAAACGATCGCGCTTGTAAGTCCCAATAGTCTCGTCTTTGCCAGTTTCTTCATTTTTGTATCTCCTCATCTTAATTGGCTGTTCATCCCTTATTGGGCGCGAGAGAACGTTTTTTCCTGTCTTATTGACGCCAAGCGTTTTCGCGCGCCGCCAGAAAGCTGGGAATGAAATTCTGAAATGCACATATCATCTGTGCCAAACCATGGTCATGCGGTCACAACTGACTTATCGCAACAATTAATCGACTTTTATACCGACGCTGGTGACAGTGCGGTCCGGACCATCAAATGGCGGCCAAACCACGGTGTGGACTTCCTTGCCTTGTTTCACCACCACGATGCGCAGGTTTACAAATCCACCGGCGCTCGGCAGAATATTCATGGTTCCGGTGCAATTAGCATTGACGTGATAGGTACCGGTGACGGGGCTCCAGTCGCTTACCGGGCTGCCATTGATAATGAGGGAGTCCACCTGGGTCAGATTACCTTCGCCATCAAAGTGGGTCATGGTCAGGCCCCGGCCTGGGAGAGCGACTCCGGGTGCGGGGAGGAGCAGGCCTTCTACGACGAATCCGTAATCACCTAATAACGATCGGTTGGAGCAGCGTCGGTTTCCTGAGCGGGCCATGTCGGACTGAGCCATGGCAGAAGCGCCAGCTAGCATGAAGCAAACGATTATTACTATTGGAATCGCTGCCATCAAAATCGTCGAAACTGATTTCCTTCGCATTGAGACCTCCTTTAGGTCAGCAAGAACTCCGGTGGAAGTTAATACGTTTGAACGCAGAGCATACTAAGCGCTCGTCACAAAACGCACTTGAACGAGTTTGTCCCAAACCGCAGTTAAGCGTTCACGAGGTGTTGAACTGCAATTTATCCCGCGTGCATGCTGCGATGATTGAGAAAACTACGAGGAGGCTTAGAACGATGCGGTGGGTGGCGAACGATCGCCGGTCCTGCTACTGCAGAGTGTGTCCTTGATCTCGTTGCCAGGGACGGAGACCCGTACTATCCCGAAATGACTGGGAAACTGCGTCGTTGGTGGAGCAAGTGCAGAACAGATTGCGCGGATTCGGAAGATCCGGAGATTGGATACTGCTTTATAGTTGGCAAATGCACATTGCTTTGACTTATTCGTCTTGCAAAACTCTTGCTGAATATCGTCGTCACCTGGAGAAGTTGACGAGAAGATAAAAGCGAGAACGCCGAAGGCGATGAGCAAGCTGAGGACCACATGGCGATGATCAGAGCGACGCAGGTAGCGGGCGGATGAGATCTCCGCTTCGATTGCGCCCTGAGCGCAGTTGGCTGCCTCGTTCATGACAATTCTTTTGCCTTGGCCTAGCTTTTGACAGCTGTAAGAACCTTAGACTCTCTTGCTTAGCCGCGAAAGATTCGTTCGCGTCAGGAATGCTTTTCCGGCGGTTGGAAACGGCCCTGCAGAGAGGCGATTCCGGTGGAGTGTGCTCCTGGCAGGAACACAAGTCAAGACAAATCAAGAAGGCTTCGCGACTTAGAGTCGTCTGGTTCAACAAGGTGCCCGCAAAGGACTGCGGCCTGTCGCCAGCCATCCGGCTTGGCCCCATCGCCCGGCATCGTGGTCCTGGGCGCGCTCTATTACGCACTCCAGATCCCGCTCCTCCATCAGCCTGGCTTTAACCGTTAGCCTTGTTCCTTTGGCGTCCATGAAGCAACACGCCGCAGATCGAAGAAAGTTACACAGATTTTTTGGAACGGAAGAAACCAAGGCTGGACGCCTAGTCGTCGTTCAGGCAATTACACTCAAAGCCAGCAATGAATTGTATAAAGAGGGATGGCAAGAAAAAAGCTCTTCCTCGGCGGAAGCCGAGATTGCCTCTCTTTTCGACGGGAGCGGCTTTCCGTCGATGGAATGGTCGTGCCTACGGTTCGTCAGTGTGACTTTGACTCAGGCTGTTTGCCATATCCGCCCAATCGCAAAGTGCATTGACATCTTGTAGCGAGAGTCGGGCCTCCGGGTGCATGAGCCGGTAGGCGCGTGGTGGCATGGCGTTGTCGGAAACCGCGTCGCAGACTTCCTGCAGTTGGTTGCGCGTTGGCTTTCTCGGCGGGTTCGAGGCCCACGTCGAAAAATTCACATGTTCCCGACCCTTCTGCACATCGCGTTCGATCAGCAACGATAGCAATGGCAAGCGACTGTACCAGGGCCATTGTGTCTGGTCAGTATGGCAGTCGCGGCAGGCTCGAGTGATGATGGGACGCAAATGAGTGGGAACGGCCAGATCTCCGCCGGTAGGTTTTCGCCTGTGAGCATTCGTGCTTGAGACGGCCATCGAAACTCCCAGCGCCAACGCTGTGAAAACAACAATCCGTGTTTTTCGCTTCACAAGCATCCTCTATCGCGCCACGACCAGCTTCATGCGCATATCGTCGTGCCCTCGGCCACACTTGACGGTGCATTCCACCAGATACTCCGCCGGGGTCTCTGGAACTCTTACGTCGTAGTCCTTAGTACCGTCATAGAGGCGCAGATCCCATCCCTGATCGCGGAGAGCACGAATCACCAGACTGTGCGTAGCTCCGTCCCGCGCCTGCTCGGACCCACGTTCGGAAGTAATACGCAGGCGGAGCAGTTCGCCGGGCTTGGCGCGGATCACCGGAGATTTTTCATGCAGGACACGAAAGGTATTGTCTTTGGCTGCGACAATCTCGATCAACCGAGGATCCAACGCACCTGCCCTCGCACTCAAGGTTGCGAATGCCGGCAGCAGCAAAGCGCAATATAGGAGCGCTTTCATCTAGTTGCTCCGCGCGTTCTCAGCCAGGTAGTGCAGGACTGCATTGGCATCTCGCTCGGTGAGGTTGGCCCGCACCCGCATGTGCGCAACCACCACCCGTGTCTGACGCTCGTTGAGCGAAGGCGGAGTGTTATGGCAGCGGGTGCAGTTGGTCTTGTAGACCTCTTCTCCGTCGGGACCTTTGTCGGATTGTGGAGCTCCTGCCAGGCTGCTTGCCCACAGCAGACTGATCATGAAAACGGAACACAGGAAGAGCAACGATGCCTTCATTTCATTACCTCACAAAGCGGTATGAAATACCGAGAGTCACGATATTGTGGTTATCGTCGGAACCAAACTGCCGGCCAAATGCAACGCCTGCGCGTACAGAGTCAGTAATCCAGTAATTCCAGCCAGCGAAGATGCGGCTGGCGTCGCCTTCTGGCATTTCCAGTCCAGTGTCAAGCGCAACCCGCGGCGAGAAGTATTGTTCTCCACGTAACACGGCTTGCGAGCGTCGGAGCCACTTGGAATAGCGGGGACTGGAGAGTCGGTAAGCGGCTTCCATCCAATAGCCGTATCCAGCCGCCTCGGACATAAGGGCTTCCGAACGGATGTCCACGGGAATGCGACGGACGTTCCAAGTGAGGTCGGCTCCATAGCTGTTGAACTTGGCCTCCCCCAGACGTCGACTGAAGGAGAAGGCTGCCTCGAAGCGCGGCCCAGGGAAGAATAATCCGGTGCGAACGCCAGTTTGCCGATCGGCGCCGACGTACAGGTTGTTCGTCAGCGCCGAAAAATATCCTGAATACGTGAGCTGCGTCGTCGAGCTCAATGGGATCGCACCGCGCAGCATTCCACCGTTGCTGGAGTTATCCCCCGCTCCGAAAATAAGTGGCGCCTCGGGAAGATTCCGAATCCAGCGGGCGTCGAGTCTCTCTTTGTAAAAATTGAAGGGAGTGGCATAACGTCCAGCCACCAGAGTCAGATACTTACCGAGGAAAAGATCGAGTTGCGCATACTCCACACCTTTTTCAAGTGTGACCGGCTGCCAGCTGCCCTCGGTATGCACGACCTCGGACTCCGCCTCAAATTCGCTTTCAATCAAAGCATGTCGTCCGAGCGGCACCAGGAGAATGGGAGCGACGACCGGAAGCAGAGCCGCCTCTCGCGCATCGAAGCTCGAGTTCAGAGCGATTCCGCCGGTGATCACTGGAATAGGAGCCACCCTTGTCTCGACATTGGGCGGGGCCTGGTTGCCTGTGCCGGTAGGATCAGGGGTTTGAGACAGCATTGAAACACTGGTCCCGAACAGGATTAGGAAGATAGAGAACGTTTGTCGAAAATTCATCGCCCTTGGTTCCTTCTGTCGCTCCCGTTCCGGTTGACTCGCGTGGAGAAGCGGGTCTCTTACGGAGTTGGAGTCGACGACATTTCACACCTACACGAAGTCACGATCTGTCGGGGGATTACAGCGCGCACCGGCCTCGTTTGACCGACGCCTTTCCTTTTTGTTTCGCTACTCGCCGAAGTGTGGCCCGAGCACGGAACACCGCTTGTGAGGTGTTTTACTCGTGCGCGCGGCCACTCTCAGTCTGGGGTGGTGGGTGAGGGCTCCCCGCTTCCACTCTTTTGCATTAGCGAAACCGTGGTTCTGCGAGCGATGAGCTCCGCATGCGATGTGACTAATCCCTGGGGGAGACTGTGGAGGAGCCAACTTCGACCAGCGCGGAGATCTGGTCTCACAGAACCTCGCTCAATGTAACATGGATATCGGCGAAGGCCACATCGAACTGTGCGAAGGCTTGTAAACTTATCGTAAGCTGTAGTTCAACTCACGCGTGAGGCGTGTTCGCATACAACACACAGTCTTTCTTAATATCATAAAGGTTATAACGCTGTTACTGGATACAGCAAAGACAACTAGCCTATTACACCGTATAGGATAGAAGGCGCAGGCAGTGCGATGTAGCATAGACGTCGCGGTTGATTTGCCAAGTACAAGCATTCGCTCGCGACCATCAACAATCGTTCCCCGATCCCGGCGAAGTGTTGCCTGAGTATTGGAGCACACTTGTTCGTCACCACTTACTGCGCTGTATTACCGAGACCCGAGCAGAATCGACAAAAAGACTTCACGCAACGTGGGGAAAAATGGAGCCTCGGAATCGGCTTATCATTTGGATCCTGCGGATAAGACGTCTTCGGCCTCAGGCGAGGGGTGAATTGGTTGGGTTAAACCTGTCGTCCTCGCTTAATTAACATAAGCCGAGATCGAAGTTGGAATGCGTAAACCCTTTGAACGAAACTTTTCTGAATAGTTTATTGCAGTTGCACATGCCAAAGACGCTGGACGCCTTTGAGGACGCTCGGGAATAGAGCGTGATGCACACAGGCTCGTGGCGCAGACACACAAGTGTCAGGGCGAGCCGCTGAAAATTGATTGTGCGCAAACCTGCTGGCACGTATTCAAATGGACAGACCAAACCTCTTTACAAATATGCCTGAAAGACAGGTGATGAAAGCCGCCAGATGCGACGGGCTTATGTCGAGTTGTTACCTTCTGTGGATCGCGGCTATGAAGGTCTCGCGAAAGATATGACTGAGGTATTTCTCGGTGCGCGGGAATCTTTTGTGCGAGGGCGACCACGCACCTTAGCTCCTCTGAATAGCCTCGAAATGCCGTGAATCTAATGTATCTTCCAGGAAATCAAGGACCATCTCCGCGACCCTCAGATAGCTGTAGTTCGCAGATGATTGGGGAGTGTGTCGCTCTTCTTCGATCAAGCCGCGCACCTCTGCGATCACTCTGGCGCGCTGTTCAGGATCGGATTCTGCGATGACTTGGTGCCATAACGTGTAGTGTTCAAGGCTGGACTGGATTGTAGACATGAATGCAAGGCCCTCCACTTCAACAGTTGTGCGCGGCTGCTTCTGAAACGCTGTACCCGTTTCGAGGGAGGATGGGAAGGCGACTGTCCGCTCACCAAAGCGGGATGAGTCGACTGTTTAAGATTATTACGCCTTGATCGAGGTAATGTGTATCCCCCACACGCGGGAGATGAGGGCAATAACTAAAGTAGTGGGTTTTTTCGAGAATCGTTCCAACCTGAAAAACTAAAGTTTTTCAGTGTGCCGTATCCCTTTGAAAAACAACGTTTCCCCCGTGATGGCGGTATTTTCCTTGACCTCCGAAGGCAGAGTAGGGGATATTGAGCCTAGAAGATAGTGGGGTTCTGCAGTTTCAGGGGTTACGTTTGGTGAATCGCGCAAGCAACGGATTTGCAAAGATACTGCTGGTTTTTTTTGCAGTGCTTTTTGCTGCGGTTCTCGTTCATCCGGATGTGGATCTTCTCGACGTGCACGACGTGAAGATTTCGAACGCCCACTCGCAAATTCGTTGCGTCGATGGGGGCGTAGTTTTGCAGGTACCCGTCGCTTTTTGCCGTCCTCAGCAGGAACAACCTTACCGTTTAGAGTGCCTGCGTAATGCGCACGAGGCAGGCTCTTCCAGCGATCAGAACTCGCCTAGCGTCCTCAGAGTTTAGCTCACTCCAACGTTCGTTGTCCTTTGGCTCCCCCATGCCATGAACCTCTACGTTGGAGGCCTATCAATGTCCAGAGAATCTGCTGGGCTGCGCGTGTCATTGCACAGTCCGGACTACCATGCGGCGGTACGAATCGAAATCAACCATCGGTGGAAGTGGCCATCCTGGCTGCGTTTCAAGCGAATGCTCTTGCCACTGATCCTGGTAGCAAGCACCTGCGGCGCAAATGAGAGCGCATTCCGAACCGCGCAAACCGCGCCCTTTCCGGACGGAAACTCCCGTTCAGCTTCACGCGGGTCTTTCTTCGCTCTCGACTTAGAGGGCGCAAAGGGAAATGCCGCCGCGCTTCTTGTCTGCCTGTTAGCGGCGGTGGCGTTTGGCGCCATAGGCGTTCTGATTGCTAATTCACGGCAGGGGCGACCTGCGCAGGCCAGGCAATCCGGCCTGCCCTTTGTGCGCGCTCCCTTCGTTAGTTTCTGGCGAGCGGAGGAAGACGAACGCAAACGCGTGTCTCGCGAACTCCACGATTCGGTCGGACAGATATTGACAGGAGTAGGATTGCAATTGCGAGCTCTGCGGTCAACCTCCCTGCCGCCCGATCAACTGAGAGCGCGACTTGAGGAGACGTGCCGTCTCAACGCAGAGGCTTTGCGGCTGGTCCGTGATTTGGCAATGAGCTTACGGCCCGCCTTACTCGATGATGTCAGCCTGATCGCGGCGCTTGAATGGCAGGCACGCCAGCTTTCCCGGCAGGCGGGAATTCCTTTTTCTCTTGAGGCCAGCGGAAATCTTGAGGAACTCCCCGAGACTCATCGCACTTGCATCTACCGTTGCGTGCAGGAAGCTCTTACGAACTGCGCCAAACACTCTCAAGCCACAAGCATTCGCATCACAGTTTACGCTTCCGCCGGATCTGTGAATGTCACAATCGAGGACGACGGGATCGGATTCAAGCTCGAGAAAACCTCAAGCAAGGGTCTCGGGCTACTGGGCATGCGCGAGCGAGTGGCGGAAGTGAACGGCAAGCTGTCGGTCGTATCCCGGCAACATGGCGGCACGGCACTAAGCCTCGAAATTCCGGTGCCGGGGAGTGTGACGGCGTGAGGCGAATCCGAATCTTGCTCGCGGATGACCACAGCATTGTCCGAAAAGGACTGCGCACGCAGTTGCAGCAGGACGAACAGTTCGAGGTGGTTGCAGAGGCGACCGATGGCCGCGAAGCAGTGCAGCTTGCCGACTCCGAAAACCCTGATGTCGTCATCATGGACATTGCCATGCCGGGGTTGGGTGGAATCGAAGCGACTGCTCAAATCGTAAAACGGAATCCGAAGACCGGCGTCGTCATCTTCAGCATGCATGCGGACGACATCTATCTCTCGCGCGCGCTCGCCGCCGGGGCAAGAGGCTATCTCCTGAAGGATGGCGAGGATCTCGACGTGGCACGCGCAGTCGAGGCCGCTGCCGAGGGGAAGCCTTTCTTCAGCCCAACGATTGCGAGGATCCTCGTAGAGGACTATATGCGGCAATTGCAAATGCACGGGCTTCAGGACAGCTATGATCTCCTGACGGAGCGTGAAAAAGAGACGCTGCATCTGCTGGCTGAGGGCAAATCAAACAAGGAAGTTGCTAAGATCCTGAATCTCAGCGTGTACACGGTGGAAACTCACCGTTCCAACATCATGGAGAAACTCAATCTGCACACCACCGCGGAAATTATCCTGTACGCCGTTCGCAAAAAACTGATCGCTACGTGACGCAGGAAGAATCCATAGCTGATCGCGCGCCTTGCCTGCACCTTCGCAACTGTTGGGCATAAACCAAGCTACTCCCGGCACCGGGTTGCTTTGCTCTGCATCAAGTTTTTGACATATACCAAGGTTTTGGACAATCCCTACCCCACGTGGGGTATTTCCATCCAGATTCGAACAAGATACAAACACAGCAGCAAAGAACGGCCCTGTCTGGCCAGTTACTCAGCCGGACATCTCCCGGGTCGACATATTCAAAGATAGTCCTCCCCTTAGCACCTCAAGCGAGCTGAAAGCACGATTGTTGAATCACGACAGAAACCAGACAACAGGTTGAGTGACTCGACCCAGCTTGCCTGAAACCTGTCCCCCTGGGAAATCACTACGCGCAGCTTTCGTGCGCGCTAGCAGGGTCGGTGTCATCAACCACCGTGCCCGACAGTGACACGAGGTGTTCTGCAAATCATGAACTCCGATGGAGAAATGGTTGAGCCATTTCTTGCGGTCCCAACTGCACACAGCAAGAGGTTATCTCTTGCCACGGAAATCTGTGGAGGTCGCATGTTCTCAGGAAAGTCATACCACATTTGGTTGCCAATTCTTCTGGTTTGTCTTGCAACAATCACCGCAGGCGCCCAATCGTTCCGCGTGCAGTGCCCAACCACAACCATTACGCATCCGACCGCGGCAAATTTAGAGCCCGCCTATACCGGTCCGACGAACTTCGCGCCCGGGCCGGCCGGATATCTGGTGCCTAACCCCAGCAGCGTGAACGGCGCGATCAAGTGTCAGCAAATCTCGGGCGGTGACGGTTTCGCGACGATGGGTGATGGCACACAGACATACATGTTCTCCTTCGGGCCACTCTCAGGTCTGTCAGACATTGCCAACGGCCTGCCCGGAACGCAGTTTCCGGATAAGTTCAACAGCGTATACAACGGAACATTGCTGCCCGGTGATCCGGCGACGACGGGGCTGGCTACGTTTAAATTTAACGGCGCTGTCGGGCTGGTTCCCAACTTGGATTGCCTGGCTGAAAACGCAGCCGCGGCTGCCCAGACACCGCCCGCAGCCTTGCCCTGCCCCAATTTGCCGGCCGGCGGTCTCGATGGACATGTCGATCCGCGACCGATTATGGATATCGGCGTCTTGAACGGCAATATTCCGGCACCGCTGATGGCGCTGGATGAGGACGACGAGTTCTTTCTCACTCTCACCAATGTCGGGCAGATCATGCGCCCCGACTTATTCGAGCAGCACACCGTCCACTTCCACGGTTACCCGAACGCTTCGGCATTCTACGACGGCGTACCGGACGCTTCGGTTGCGATCAATATTGGGGGCAGCTTCACTTACTATTATCTGGCGCCCGATGCCGGTACATATTTCTGGCATTGCCATATCACACCTCCCGAGCACTTACAGATGGGCATGGTGGGGCAGATATATGTGCGTCCACGCCAGAATCGTGTCCCAGTCGGTCAGAGCCTCCTTCTCGCTCTTCAGCAACAGCAACAGGATCCTCGCACCAAATGCGACTCCTCTGCAGATATCCTCTGCAGCAATCCGCTACCCCGTGTCCCCAATGTGCTTTTAGGAACTCGAGCGACGACCGGAAACTACGCTTACAACGACGGCGATGGCTCCACTTATTACGACGTGGAGTATCCCCTCCAGATCCACGGCTTCGATCCCAATTTCCACTTTGTCGGCATGACCTTCAATCCAGAAGGTTTCACGGAGATGAAGGACAAGTACTTCCTGTTAAACGGGCGGAGTTACCCCGATACGGTGACGGAGGGACCGCTACAGACGATGAGCGCGGATGGTGCCATGCACTTCTCGCAGCCCCTCCCTTCGATCATCAAGCTTAAAGCCGGCCAGAAAGCGCTGCTGCGCATATCCGACCTGGACGTTACGGAATATCAGACCTTGGCTTCGTTGGGCATTCCGATGAAAGTCATCGCGCTCAATGCCAGGCTGCTGCGAGATCAAGCAGGCAACAATCTGTACTACAACACTAACTCGATCACATTAGCCGGCGGCGAGTCGCTCGATGTGATCCTCGACAGCACCGGAGTACCGGCTGGGACTTACTTCCTCTATACCCCTAATCTTGACCATTTGTCGAACGATGCCGAGAACTTCGGTGGGCTGATGACCGAAGTCCGTGTTACTAACTAGGAGCGCAGCCATGAGGGCGACGAACATGAAAAAGGCAATCTTGAAGTCACGAATGCTGCTGGCGCCGATGGTGGCAGTGGCCACGCTGCTGCTCACAGTTTTCGCACACGGTGCGGCTCCCGGAATCACTGGCCCGAGTTTTGACTTGAGGGCGGAGGCTGCCTACATCACGCAACCGGATGGTGCGATGGTGTATTCCTGGGGCTATGGTTGTAACACCGCGCCATCTGGGTTTGCTCCATCCGCGATCGGTAATGCGTTTTGCAGCAGCATGCAGATCCCTGGTCCGACGCTAATCGTGACACAAGGAGATACAGTCACGGTGAAGCTGACAAATGGCCTGCCAACGGCAGCCGGCAATACCTCAATCCTGTTCCCCGGTTTTAACGTGACCACTACAGACGGAGTAATCGGCCTGCTGACCCACGAAGCAGCACCGGGCGGCGTAGTCACTTATACGTTCACGGCAACGACGCCTGGGACGCGCGCTTATTACAGCGGAACGCAAAGCGACCTGCAGGTTGAGATGGGCCTTTATGGCGCCATCATTGTGCTGCCCTCGAGTATCCCGAGCGCGTGCACGACTGGCTTTGCCGAAAAGAATCGAACTGCTGAGAGTCACTGGGGCGAGTCAGATTTTCGTCTCGCTGCTGCCGCCTACAACCATCCGAAAGCGTGCTACGACCGGGAGTACCTGTTCCAGTTCTCGGAAATAGATCCCAGAATTCACAGTCAGGCACAAGCGCAAGTCGCCGCGGCGGATTGTACTCCGACTGCAACAACACCGCCGGCTCTGCCTCCTACCTGCACTCTGAATGTGGCTACCGAGCCTTACGTACCTGCCTACTTCATGATCAACGGGCGTTCCATGCCGGACGACATGGACGGTAACTATGCGCAGCAGTATCAGCACCAGCCGTACAACGGCAATCCGCACATGCATCCTGGCGAACAAATATTGTTGCGGGTTATTGGCCAGGGACGTTGGCAACACCCCTTCCACGAGCATGGCAATCACGTGCGCGTTCTGGCCCGCGACGGGAACCTGATTCTGAGCGCGACAACTCCTGACAATAGTCTTGCAGGACCGCTGCTCTTCACGACGACCACAACCCCAGGCCAGGCGATGGATGGAATTTTTTATTGGACTGGCAAGGGTCTGGACTGGGACGTGTATGGCCACAATCCAACCTCACCGGAAATAAACGGCAAGCTCCCTTGCATCGCGGATTCCAACGGGTATAACACCGTGGACCCAACTGCGATCAACTATTACGAGTGGTGCCAGGACCACAACAAGCCCCTGGAGAGCAAGCCCTTCGGCGATGTCGCAAAAGGCGGTCCCATCACGTTGCCCGATGCGAACATCCTGACGAACGGCGCATGGTATGGCGGCAGCGCCTATCTCGGACCGAACGCTACTGTTCGCGCAGTCGGCTTTACTGGCACCACGCCCCCGTCAGGCACCATCGCGAACTCCCCCACGGACGAAGCTGGTTTCGCGTTCATGTGGCACTCGCACAACGAGCGTGAGATCACCACCAACAATATCTTCCCGGGTGGAATGATGATGATGATGCTGGTCGATTCCCGGGAATTCAGAATCGACGAGTCGAATTAAGGTGAGGAGAAGAGCAATGCGATCCAACTATCTCAAAACTTTGAAGACAGCGGTCCTGGCGGTAACAGTTCTTCTCCTGGGAACGAGTGTTTCCCTGGCTCAGCAGACGGTGAATCTGACGGCAGAGCCCTCCACTGCGATCCTGCCCGACGGTTCTACGGTACCGATGTGGGGCTATAGCTGTGGTGCGGTCGAAGCCGGCAGTTCGGCCAGTTGCTCAACCTTGAAACGGGGCGCGGGCGCCGGCGTCTGGTCGCCTATCTTGATCACGGTTCCAAGCGGACAAGGTCTGAAGATCAACCTCAAGAATAATCTTTCGTTTCCGGTGGGAACCCTAACACCGACGGCAAAGATCCCGACCTCGCTCGTCATCGTGGGTCAGTTCGGAGGGGGCCTTGGAACGCCTGGTGGTTCGACCGCGAGTCCAGATCACACGAACGCTCAGACTGTGACTTGGCCAGCGGCGGACTCTTCCTCGGGCGCAACCGCACCGGCACAGGGTCCGCGAGTGCGCTCCTTCGGCATGGAAGTACCGGTGGGACCGAACGCCGTGGCGTTAACGTGGGAGGCCTCAAAACTTCGCCCAGGCACATATCTGCTCGAATCGGGCACTCATCCATCGATTCAGGGGCCGATGGGTTTGTACGGAATTCTAGTGGTGACCAAAGGGCCTGCAGGAGGAACAGCTGGGGAAGCCTACCCGGCGCAGGGACCAACGCTTCCTGCGGTGACCTACAATGCGGACATTCCGTTGTTGTTTAGTGAAATCGACCCGGTGCAGAACAAGTCGGTCGATGCGGCGGTCAACACGGCAAATTTTGACGAAACCAAAGTCTGGTCCGGCCAGCCAAATAAATGCGGCAATCCGGCCTCATCGGACTACAACACATGCTATCCACCGGCGGTCAACTACACACCGCTGTATTACCTCATCAATGGCGTGGCGTTCGACAAAACCAACTCTCCGGCTTCTCTGTTTAGCGCTGCGCCCGGTACGGCCCAGAGCCCCGTATCCGGAAACGTGCTGGTGCGGCTGGTGAATGCCGGCCTGCGGATGCACGTGCCTTCCATTGTCGGAGCGCAAATTGGTGCTGGTGGCGCGGCTGCTCCCGCCGGATTCTCCCTTATCGCAGAGGACGGCAATCGTTTGCCCGGCACGCCTCGTATACAGAGTGATGTATTCATGGCTGCGGGCAAGACCTACGACGTGATGATCAATGTTCCCGCTGCAGGGGGCACAGCGCTTCCGATCTTCGACCGCCAGTTAAGTCTTTCCGCCAATGCCACATCGCGCGATGCTGGCATGCTTGCTTACATAAGCGTCAATGGCGCTGGACTCCCGGCGGCGACTGCATTCGCCGCCGCGGTTGCCGTGCCGGACACTTACAACTCCCTTATTCCGGGCGAGACCCTGACCGTGTCCGATCCAGCAAAGGGTTTGATCGCGAACGACAGTAACATTTACGGCGTCAAGATTTCCGGAGCCGCTCCGGCCGGCCTGAGTCTCAACGCAAACGGCACGTTTACCTACACCGGGGCACCGACTTCCTTCACTTATTGTGGTAACAGCCCCACTACAGCTGCAGCTTGCGCATTGGTGACTCTGGGCGCTGCACCGGTCGAGCTTGGGGCGATCACTCTTGGGAACGACACGTATACGTCGAGGGTGGCCACAACTCTGAGCGTCAAATCTCCGGGCGTCCTGGCGAATGACACTGATGCAGAGGACTATCCGCTGACAGTCAACACCGTTATACCTGGGTCAGGTCTGACGATATGTCCGAGTGGAGTCACCGCGAACTGCGTTGCGGTCAACCCCGATGGTTCTTTCAATGCATATGTCTCCTCAGCAAACACCTATACCTTTAAGTACACGGTGAAGAGTGCACGGGGAACTGTGAGCGCCGCAGCTGACGCAGCCACTGTGACTCTGATTTTCCCGCAGCCCAGCGGTCTTTCCGTAACTCTGTTGGATGGCAAATCAAAAGCTAAGCTGCCGGGTAGTCCGCAAGATTATCGCTGGATCATTGAGGAAGACCGAACTTTCTATATCGATCCCACCAAGACAACCACCGTGGGCACCGCTGTTCCCTTGACGTTTGGAACCAACTTCCACACCAGCTACATGCCGGTCGTGGCGCAGGGCTGCACGGGAACGCTTTCCTGCGAAAATGGCCAGATGTTGGGAGGGGTACCGGCAGTATGCGACATCGGCAATGGCGCTTGCAGGACCGACGGCGCCCAGAAGACAGCTGTGCTGCCAAGCGAGGTTGTGCTGGATCCGAGCAAGCGATACTACATCTCGGTTCTGCCAGGGGATGCGGTCGATCCGGGTCACGCCATGGGCGGTGCTCAGATCCCGGCTGCCTGCACTCCCGCGCCGCCAGCGACGACCTGCACCGGTACGTTTGCAGCTGTGAATGTCATTGTCGAACCGATGCCGCTCCCACCCGCCAAAGTCTCGGTGTTTGTGTTCGAAGACGATCATCCGCTCAACGGCGAGCATGATGCCGGCGGCGGAATCGACAGTTTGTCACCCAACGAGCCTGGCCTGGGAAGTTTCAACATCTTGCTGTTCGACGACGTAGGCGGCACGGGCGATGCTGCCGGGCAGATGACATACGACATGTCCAATATGCCTTTGTCGAACAGCCTGGCGGGAATGCTCGATCCTGTTACTGGAGTCGACGCCTGTCCAATCTCTCAGCAGGCTTCAAATGATCCCTCGCAAGCGGGCATCACGGGCGTGATCCCGGTCTGCCCCACGTATGAGGCCGACGGCACGAGTCTGTCTCCGCTGGCAGGCCAGGCTGTCGTGGCCAACCTGCCTCCGGGGAGGTACGGCATTGTAGCTACGCCGGGAGCCGATCGCATCGCACGAGGGGAACAGTGGCTCCAAACCAACACCTTGGACGGGGGGAAGGCTCACGACTCGTTCGTAAAGGTCAGCGAACCGAGCTACTTCCAGGAGTTTGGCCCGGCCGGATATCACGTTGCTATCGGTTTTGCCGAACCCACGATTATCACTCGGCGCAAGGCCGCTATCTGCGCAGACAAGTCCACCGACCCCAACCGCACGTGTACCAGCATCCTTAAAGGAAAGGTCACCGGCGTACACATGAGCCGGACGCCGGACGAGAGACTTTATAGCAGCGGCACGCGCGATACCTTCGGCTATACCCAGTGCTATGTGAGCTTGGGAAGTCCGGACGGAGCCGAATTCGATTTCACCAGGTGCGCCGAAGATGGCTCGTTCCAATTCTCTGGCATTCCCAATGGCGACTGGAAGATCACTGTCTTTGACCAGTGGAATGACCAGATTGTTGACGGCATCTCGACGCCGGTAAGACAAGCCGCGGGTGCGACTAACGACCTGGGAGACTTGGCGGTCCACGCGTGGAAGCAGAACCTCTACACGCGGACGTTCTTCGATCAGAACGGCGACGGTGTCTCGCAGGAAAATGAACCTGGACTCGCGCTGGTACCAACCAACATCCGCTTCCGTGACGGCAGTTTCTCAAATTTCAACAGCACTGATCTGGGCGGATTCGCAGGTTTTAACGAGATATTCCCACTATTCAACTGGTACGTTCTGGAGACGGATTCGACCCGTTACAAAAACACTGGCACGCACGTGGTCAACGACGCGGGTGGTCCCGTGGATGGTTCGCCCTCTTGCGGTGCCGGACTAGGGTTCCCCACCTGCGGAGACTCGACGATTGGGGAGAATTACGCCAGAACGCTGGAAGACAATCCCCTGCCCCTGGACTTGCGGTTTCCGGGCTCGAGGTATTGCGCCGCTGCCGACTGCCCGGCTGGTGACAACGCTGGAGGTTCCACCGGCCGCATCGATCCGCCAACTGTGACTTCGTATGGCTGGCAAGGCTTCGCCGGACAGAACCAGTTCCTGGAATTCGGAAAGAAGCCATTCGACCCAGGCGAGAACGGCGGCATTCGTGGCCACGTCATCTATACTTCGACTCGTCCGTTTGATGATCCCGCCATGCTGCTGCAACTGAGCTGGGAGCCGGGTGTTCCTAACGTAACCATCAATCTCTATAAAGAAGGCACCGCTCCCGATGGCAGCCAGAGTCTGACCTTGGTAGATACCACGAAGACTACCAGTTGGGATGAGTGGGCTCAGGGTTTCCGCTCCCCCGGTGTTCCTAACATGAACTGCCCGGGCCAGGGAACCAGTGATCCGTTCTACTTCTCTCTGAAAAACCAGCCCAGCTACCTGGACGTGTACAACGCCCAGCACGGCGGACCGTCGGCTCAGACGATTCTCCACGACTCCCAGTTCAAGTGCTATGACGGCATGCACAACTGGGCACAACTCCAGCCCGCGCCTTACGACGGCATGTATCAATTCCCGAGCGTTACCAGTGTGGACGCAAACGGAAAGCCAAACGGCACGAATTGCACCAAATGCATACCGAATCCAGCGCCCGGTACGGATTGGTCCAGTGGTTTGCCGATGCTTCCTGCTGGCAAGTACGTGGTCGAAGTGGTTGTGCCCCCGGGCTATGAACTTGTGAAGGAAGAAGACAAGAACATCCTGCTCGGCGACACCTACGTCGCGCCGGTCACGCAGCAGTTCGGCGGACTGAGCAACATCTTCATCATGCCCGACCAGGCTACGGTGAGCAGCAGCTACAACCCCAACAACGCGCTGAATCCGACGAATGATCTGGGCGTGCAACCCCGCCACGAAGGTGACACCGGCAGCGTGGAAACCTTCTGGCCCTGCGTCGGGGCAGAGCGCATCGTTCCCGACTTCAATAGCTTGTTCCCGCAGGCAGGGCAGAACGCACCCTTCGCCGGAGCAAAGCGCAGGCTGTGTGATCGCAAGGAAGTCACCCTTAATGACCAGATGTCGGCGCTGGCGAAGTTCTATGTCTTCACGTCCACGCACGTTGCCGGCCACTACACCGGCATCATCACCGATGATTTCACCTCGGAGTTCGATCCATTCTCGCCACACTTCGGCGAGAAATTTTCGCCCGCCAACTTGCCAGTGTCCGTCAAGGACTGGGCTGGCAACGAGGTGTCACGCGTGTATTCCGATCAATGGGGAATCTACGACGGATTGAATTTCTCGAGCTTCGGCGTGAACCCACCTGACCCCAGCGGATATGTGCCCGCGATGATGGTCATGTGCATGAACGACCGCGGCAGCGCAGTAGCTCCAGATCCGTTGTACCAGGATAGTTACAGCCAGTTCTGCTACGAACTGCCGTTCATGCCAGGACAGACTGGATACTTCGACACGCCTGTCATACCTACGACCGCCTTCGCTGAGGGCTACAACCACCCTGACTGCGCCTATCCGGATGCCACACCGGCGATCAGCGAAGTGGATGGTGACGGGATTGGACCGTGGGTAAGCGGCACAGGCCGCACACTAACAATTCACTCGTTGGGCGACCAATCGGTGAATAACTACGGCTACTCCGGGCCCGATGCTCCGGCCGCTCCTTTCAACAACAAAACCGTCACGCGCCACTACGGCTTCGGAAGCCGGTGCATGTCAGTTGGCGGTGCTTGCCTGGCGGTTTCGAGTGTCAGCATCGGCGTAGACTCGCAAGGCAATCCGATCCCGGCTGCGATCCAGTCGTGGAGCGACTCCTTGATCACCGTGACCGTTCCTAATAACGTGCCGATGTGCTCTCTGCAACAACGGGGTGTGCCCAATGAGCGCTGCGGTCAGCTGGTCATCACGGCCGGCAACGGCAAACAATCGGTTGATGCCGTGACTGTAACGATCGGCACCACTGCCAACCCACGCCAACCCAAGCGTGTACTCCCTGGTGGCAGTATCCAGTCTGCGATTGACTCCGCCACTCCGGGCGACCTGATCATCGTTCCGCCCGGGACTTACAGCGAACTGTTGATCATGTGGAAGCCGGTGCGGCTGCAAGGTGTTGGGGCGGCTTCCGTCACCATCAACGCCGATCCTCATCCGGCAGGTAAGCTGCTTCCCTGGCGCGAGCGTATCGTCTGTCTGTTCGGTTTGGGGACCGATGGCGTGCCAGGCAGCTGGAATTCGAGCTGCGGAGGCGCCTTCGGTATGACTGCGGCAAACGGTTTCAAGCCAACGCGCACCAATCCGCAGGTGGACCGGTTACCGCTGGAAGCGACCGTCGGTTGGGATGCTACATTGAATGGCAACCTTGCGGAACAGTTGCAGGAGCCAACCCTGATGGGCGCATATGAAGGAGCGGCCATCACGGTTCTGTCGAAAGGTGTGCGATTCCGATCGGATCCGTTCGCAGCCGATACTTTCCCGACAAACACCACGCTCCTTGGGAACAACGGCGGCGATTGTAACTTCACTGGTAATAGCAACGGCTTCGCCAGCAACTTTAATTGCAACCCGTCGCGCATCGATGGCATATCGATCAGCAACAGTTCTCAGGGTGGCGGCGGTATCTTTGTGCACGGCTGGTCGCATAACCTGGAAATCGCCAACAACCGGATTCACAACAATCAGGGGACGTTGTCGGGCGGTATCCAGATTGGCCAAGGCGAGCACCCGGACGCATACCTCGTGGGTTCGGACATCCCGGCTCCGGGCTCGTGCCAAAGCCAGAACGGTCTGCCCACGAACACGCAACTGCCGTACTGCTTCAACCGCTTTGTGAATGTTCACAACAATGCGGTCACAGTGAACTCGTCAGAAGGCGATGAGCTGTTCTCCGCGACACCAGCGGGTGCGGGTGGCGTCTCTTTCTGCACCGGTGCCGACGACTACAGTTTCAATAACAACTGGGTATGCGGCAACCTGAGCACGGGAGATGGCGGCGGGTTTGCTCAACTCGGCTACGTCTGGAATGCCAAGGTCCAGCACAACGCCTTCCTCTTCAACGAAAGCACCAACCCGACCGTTCCGACCGACGGTGGCGGACTCGTAATCATGAGCGCCCCAGACACGGATCCGACGTGTCCTGGAGAGCCGGACCAGGATTGCCCACTTAGCGCCGGAGGTGTCAGCGACGGAACGGGCCCTGGTATGGTGATCGATGCCAACCTGATTCTGGGAAACGCGGCCGACAGCGGTGCGGGTGGCGGTCTGCGCCTCCAGGGTATCAACGGAGCAGAGGTTGGGTTCTTCCCGAACGCTCCATCACGCTGGTACTCCGTCAAAGTCACCAACAACATCATTGCGAACAACGTGGCTGGCTGGGATGGAGCGGGAGTCTCCTTGCAGGATTCCCTGGCAGTGAATTTCATCAACAATACCGTGATATCCAACGATTCCACCGCGTCATCCGGTGTGCTCTTCGATGCCTTCTTTGCTCCTCTGGCCGGTGCGCCGAGCCAGACTTGCAATGGCAGCTGCAACCGGGCGGCTCCGCAACCCTCGGGACTCTCCGTGGCTCCTCACAGTGCGGAGATGCGCGCGGTTATCAACGGCAATACTGTCTGTCCCGCTGGCCACGCATCCTGCAAGGTGGTGTCGGACCCGCTGCTGTCTAATGATGTGTTCTGGCAGAACCGCTCGTTCCACATCGGCGTGACGCCAACAGTGGCGGGATCGGGAGCGCAGCAAAGCGTCGTCGATCTGGTCAATGCGTTTACCAACACGGCAGTACTTCCCCAGGTCAAAACCGGCGACTGCGTGGCAAACACACAATACTGGGATATCGGCGTGCGTGGTGACACCGGTGTCGCGGGAGGCAACCAGCTTGGGGCAGGCAACACGGACGTGCGGCTCTCCCCGAGGTACTCAGTGATTGCGGGTTATCCGGGGCAGGGTAACAAGGCGGACGATCCGAGGGTCACCAAACAATACTGCAATGGTTCGCGAATCCCACCGGAGTTGGGTGCGACCGGCTTCTATGGTTACCACGTGCCTCCGGGAACCAATGAAAGCAACGTGCCGGTCCCAGTGTTCACCTTGACGGCGGGAGCGACCGTGGACGAGGGCAACAACTGGATCAACATCACTTGGGGCCCTCTGGCCATGACGGACCCGACGACCAATGCCGTTCTGGGCGACTACAGATTGACGTCGAGTTCCCCGGCCATCGATGCCGCCGACGATTCAGTTGCGCCTGTGACGGATTTCTTCGGTCGCAGCAGACCGCAGGGTTCTGAGCCCGATATGGGAGCGGTCGAGTTCGTGAAAGCGTCCGCGTCCGATATGGACGTTACACCCTTGTCGCTGGCGTTTGGCGACGTGGGAAACAACACCGACAGCCAGCTTCAGTTTGTGACCGTGAGCAACACTGGAAGCGCGCCGCTGACCGGATTAAGCGGCAGCGGTCCGATTACTGTGACGTTCGACTTGCCGCGCTTCACCCGGGTCACGTCGGGAGCGGGTGTGTCGCAGAGCTGCAGCACGTCGCAGCCGGTGGCAGTCGGTGCCAGCTGCCGAATCTATGTGAGGTTCCACCCGACAGCGGTTGGCGCCGTCACAGGAACGATGACCATCAATACAAATGATGGCAGCCCGGACGCTGCATCGGACAGAGTCGTGCAGTTGAGCGGCAGGGGGGTAAAGCTGGGCGCCTCACCTTCGTCGCTGACGTTCCTCACGTTGAGCGGAGGAAACTTTGGTGCGACCCAAACCGTCACCGTCACCAACTTCGGGCCGGGCGCAATCACTGGTCCGATTACAACCAGCATTACCAACGTGACGAACGGTGTGATCTTCGAGGTGCAGAACGCCACGTCCACGTGCCCGAAGACCGCAACCGGTAGTCTGGCGCAAGGTGCCACGTGCCTGATCAGAGTACGCTTCCGGTCACCAACGGCTCTCACACAAGGAGCTGGCACTCTGAACATCACTGACACCGAACCTGCAACGGTCACAGTTGGACTAACTGGTACCAGGTTGTTCTAACCGCTGTACCTCTCATTCGACGCTGGTGCCTGCTCAACCAGGCAGTCACCAGCGTGATTGGAAATCAGTACGAGGACGGCGCCTAAGCTTAAGGACACTGATAAAAGCGGCACTGCTCGCAAGGTCACTTGTGGGCAGTTCGCCTCGTGTGAAGCTTTACGTACGGACGGCGGAATTTATAGAGGAAAGGAAAGATCACCATCATGAAAATCCAGCGTACCTTCTGTTTCGCCGCCACGGTGCTGATCACCCAACTCGCCGTCGCTAAGACCGCGCTGCTCGGCCAGCTGGCGCAGGTCGAGCAGTTGGGTATCGCAGTTTTGATCACCCGTCGAAACGCGCGCGTACAGCGGCGCGCGCTTCACAGCAGTTCCTCCACGCCTTCTTCCATGCGTTCGAGCTCGACCAGGCGCAGATGCAGGTTCAAGAGATAAACCCAATACGGCGCCGCGCTGGTCAGTTCCGCCTGCCAGGCCAACTGATGCTCGTCGGCAGAGCACTGGATGTACCGACGAATCTCGTCAGGTGTGGGCGGGATGGTGGGTGAGTTCTGGGTTGTCTTCCTCCGACAGGGGCGCTTCACTTGCGCCCCCGTTTCTTGGGCACTGCCGGTTGTTGCTTGGCAACGAACTGGCGGATGGCCTCCAGCAGCACTTCGGTCATTTCGACGCCTTCGGCCGCACAGGCGGTCTTAAAAGCGCGGTGTAGCTCAGGTGGTACGATCAAGCTCATTCGTTTGTAGTCCTCCTTCATCTGCGCATTGGCTCAACCTCCTTTCTGGGGGCGCCAAGGGCGGCGCGCAAGCCATGATTTAATGGTATATATATATATATATACCATGCTGGAATGTGCTCCGTCAAGCAACAAAGACCGACATCCGTCCCCAGTTCCAGCAGGATTTCAACCTCACGACCGATGCCACGGGAGTCTTCAACTCGACCCTCACCCGTGACATTGCCGTGCCGGTCAACGCCACCGTCGATGAGCTCGACTCGATCCCTCTGTCCGAAGTCCAGGGCTTCAAGGAACCCGCTCTGCCCTGGTACTCCGACCAGGCTCTGCCCTTTGACATCACCGTGGCCGCGGCCAACGAATATGGCGCCGCCGCTTCGGCGAAACTCTTCGGGGTCGAGATCCTGAACGAGGGCTTCGGATCTTCGGTCGATGACTCGGTGCTTGAGATGCAGGCGACCTTCGTCGCCCGCTCGGTCGCGCCGCTCCAGGCGGTCGGCCGCATGGATCTCGTTTCTTGCGATCCACTGCTTAACTCGAAGTCTGAACCACTAGGGGTTACACGTGTGCCGAAAGCAATCCCGCCCTCGCGCGTCTGGACCTTCGCTCGACAGCTGCACCGCTGATCGTCCCGGTTCTCGCCTTCCAAAGACCATGAATCTGAGATCAGCGGACGAGCACCGGGAGAGGACCACTCGCGCAGGCCTGGCCCGCGGTCAAAGCAGAAGGGCTGCCGGGCTCTCGTGCAGGCTGAGCGATGGGGCTAAGCAACACTTTGCGGGTGGGGTCAAAGGGAGAGGGGCTGAAGAGGGAGCGATGACCACCTGGCTGGAGCTGATCCCAGAAGACCGGGCAGGTGGTAGGGGTCTGAAAAATACAACATTATATAAAGAGGTAGAGAGTCTCTCTTCCGGGCCGCCCGCCTTCGTCGGGCTCCCTAGTACAAAAAAATTGGGCGTCGGCCCCTAACGAACTTTGCTGTAATTGTGTGGCGAGGGCGCAAAATAGAGGGTCGCAAACCATTTGTGGAACTTGGGCCACGCTTTGTGCACCATTTGCGGTGCAGACCCTAGCTCCTAGTATATGTCCCCGCCTGTGGAAATCTTCGATCCAGCAACTTCAACCACTTACGAGCTTTCGTCTCTTCAACAGACCAAGAAAATGCCTATACAACGTCCTCCCCGATCATTTTTTCGAGCGCGGTCATTGCCGACTTTCATCTAAGGGAAACAGAGAACAGGACTTAGTGCAAAAATCTGCGTTTTCTTCGTACCCCCCTAGTTTTAATCTCTTCGTCCCAAGGCCTCAATTCGTACCTCCAGTCGAATCGACCCACATTCGTTTCAAGTCTGACCCATCCCCTTTGACCGAGTCCTTTCAGTTCGAATTCTATGCACTCTCAAGTATTGGCGAGGACACGTGCAACTCGCGCGTGATGGCCGAGCAGGTGATGACAATCACTGCGGACATAGAAGAGAACATGACAGCATCGAGTTGAACCAAATGCGCCCCAATCTCGATAGAAATGACAAGAAGATCAAAAAAAGGAACGCACCGGAACTATGCCGACCCTGCGGCCGACCCACGAATCCAGGCAATTTGTGACAACTGGAACGCAACCGATAAGTACCAGAAGGGTAAAGCGATTAATCTGCTGCGTTCCGATTACACTCTAAAGGAACTCGAGAGTGTTCTGCCCTGCTCAGAAAAGAGGATTCGTGACTACGAGATTTTCGGCAGAACATCCGCCGATCCGGCCAAGTTCGCCGGTACAGGCGCAAAAAAGATATTGGCATGGGAGCGCCGACGATCTCAATTTCGACGCCAGATCAAGAAACTCTCGAGGGGAAGGCAGGCGCGAAAGTTAACCGATAAGCTCACTCGGACTGTGACGAGGTGGATTACAGAAACCCTTAACCCTTGGACGTGGGATGTATTTTTCGAGGAGATTCTCACAATTCCAGCGACCCAAGAACTTGTCCGCAAGCACAAACCTGACTGGTGGCGCTGTGACCCCGAAGGAGATTGGGACAAGATTATCCGAGAAACGCGTCCCGCTCGCGACCCGGAGGAAACTTCCGTACATGTTGGAGGCCTCACGGACTACTATGTTGATTGGTTTGCATGCTGGTATCAGCGCTGTGTCCCGATACCGCGAATCGAGAATGTTGCACTCGAACGCGCCCGCAAGATTCTGCGCCAAAAACTGAGGGACATGGGGCCGGGTGAGAGGTGGCATTCGCCGTATTGAATATCGATGCCAAGAAGCTCTCGGAACTCCCGCTGTCAGAGGGGAACCATCGCTTGTTGATCAAGAACACGGCCCCGCAGGTTCCAAAGCCGTTGCTGATCGAAGCTCTCGGATGACACCTGTAATTCTTAAAATCCTCTCTCCACATAACCTAACGGCGCGAGCGGTTGCGTTACTATTCCAGGAAGTCGTTCGACGTACTGACGGCCGATTAGACGGCTAAGAGATTCCATGTTCTCCGATTCGCCAAGCATTCAATGACTTGCCGAGATTGTGATTTCTTGGTGTGTCGCAAAAGGTGTCGTAATCCTATTTGCTACACCACTGCTTCAGAGTTTGGCGGACGGTAATCGAGCGCCGCGCGCACGATTTCCAATTCCGGGTGCTGATAGTGCATCGCAGTCTTTACGTCGTGGTGCCCCATCGTTCTCATTACGGCAGCAAGGTTGCCGGTTCGCATCAGAACTCGCGTGCCGTAGTCATGTCGCGCACAGTAAAGAACCAGCTCTTTCGGAAGACCTGCTTTGTTGCGCGCTTTTCGGAAGAGATTGCAAATTGACCTCAGATGCCCAGAGCGGAGCGCTTCGATGGAAATACCCAACCCTCCTGTCTTGCATCGCACCTGGTCCGCAGAATTTCGAAGACTCGCCCGCTCATCGGAACCAGCCGTCGCCCTTCTGCGGTCTTGCTGTCTGGCACAAAGATTACGCGGTTTTGCCAGTCCAGATTCTCGATACGCATCCGGAAGAGTTCTCTTTCGTTCCTCATTCCCGTGTCGCGCATCAAGATGACGATGTCACGGAAAAGGTCACGAGTTCTTGGGCGCCAGTTGCAAGCCAAGCCTCCCATCGTCAGTTTCCTTTCCGCTTCATCGTCAAGACGAAGATGTCGACCGTGCTCTTTCATCATTTTGATTTTCGGAGCGTGGCCGATCACCCTCCACTCCTCTGCTTTGTGCAGCATTCGTCGCAACGTCCTCAAAGCGCAATTGGCATTCGCGGCCGAGCCTGGAAATTTCAATTGTTCGGCGAAATCTCCAGTGATTTGGTCGACTCGCAAACCCGCAACGGGTGTCGCTTTGAGTAGGCGCCAGCCATTGCGAAGAACTTCTTGGTTTTCTTCTCCAACCTGCCATCCTCAATCCAGGTGTCAAATCGCTCAGCAAAGTCAGAAAGGACACTAGGCTTGCTTGGAAATGGATCGGTGCCTTCGATCACTGAGCCCAATTTCACGCTTGCTGCCTTAGCCGCCCTTGCTAACTTTGTTTCTTGAGTTGACCGACGGTAGCGATGGCCTCGTACCGTGAAGTCGTACCAGTAGAACCTGGAGTTTGGTTTCCTGAAAAGCTTCACGAGTTTCCTCCTTGCTGCCCGCACGGAAGCAACTCGCATGTTCTCCACAATACAACCGGGAGAACGACTGAATGATAGCTCAACGGGTCTCGAAGGCGAACGCCTGGCTTGGGCGCACAAAATCCGGTCTTTTTGCTCTTCTTCTTCTGACACCCTTCCCGAGAAAACAATAACTTGGGGAGTCTGCTCTTTGCTCAAAACGCCGACGCGCCAATTTACATCCCAGTTGCCAAGACTAGGATTCCAGCAGCGCCCGTAACTTATGAGCGTATCTGCGGCTCGACGTGACCACCGTTCCTTCTGCCAGTACGATGTCGTAAACCCCATCGAACATCGGACGAATCTCGCTAATGCAGGCGCCGTTCACGATGGCCGATTTCCGCACGCGGATGAAGTGGTGTGGTGCCAGCTTTTCTTCCAGGTGTGCCAGGGTGTCCCGCAACAGGTGACTGTCGCTGGCGGTGTGTATGCAGGCATAGTTTCCCGTGGCTTCGATCCACAAAACGTTAGAAACGGGAACGAAGAAAATGCGCTTCTTGTCCTTCACCACAAAGCGTTCCAATGGGCGGAGACTACGGAGGGATTGGAGCAGTGGTTCGAGACCTCGATTTGCTGTCCCGCGCTGTTCGACGACCTGGAGTGCGTGAACCAGGGCCTTGGCAAATCGCTCCTTATCATACGGCTTCAACAGATAGTCAACAGCGTGGACTTCGAATGCGCGAATGGCATGCGCATCGTGAGCCGTGACGAAGACATAAACGGGAGCGGGGCTGACCGATGGCTCCACATTTTCGATGACTCCAAAACCATCCAGATCAGGCATCTGCACATCGAGAAAAACGATGTCGGGATGAAGTTCGTTGATCTGCTCCACCGCATTGATTCCGTTCGCCGCCTCGCCTACAACTTCAATGTCGTTGTGTTTGGCCAGATAGCGACGGATACCGCGCCGGGCGATCGGTTCGTCATCGACGATGAGGACTCGCGTCTTCATGCGAACTCCGCAGTGGAATGGTGATGATGGCCTCACAGCCTCGACCGTCGCCCCCGGTAAGTTCCAGCGACGATTCGTCCCCGTAGAGCTGTTTCAGGCGTGACTGGACATTGGTGAGTCCGACGCCGAACCGCAGGCGTGATCCCGGTGCCAGACCCGGGCCATCATCGCGGACGCGGAGCGAAACTCTGCCATTGTTGCGTTGCGCAGCGATCTCTAGCCGGCCTGCGGCGGAATCGACGCTGATGCCGTGCTTGATGGCATTCTCAACCAGAGGC
>QIAH01000154.1 GCA_003225465.1 Acidobacteriota bacterium
CTGACGGTTTCCGGCACATGGAAAAATTCAATCAGTAGCGAGCTGTGAGCTACGAGCTTCGAGCTTCGAGCTACGAGCCGTGGAGACTCCTTAATTGGTACTGGTTACGCCGGTGGGGCTGTCGACACTCGTGGTGGAAATTCCCGAACGGCCGGTGTCACTGCTAACAGACATGGGGTCCTTCCACTTCGTTCGGCTGGCGCCTCACTTCGGTCAGGATGACAAGTCATGTAGGCGACAAGTCAGGTAGATGGGATGCGGGCTCACATTGGGCTGACCCCGTCACCGCCGTGTTATCTTTGATTTTCGACATGTCATCTTCCCGCCAGGAACTTCTTCGTCTGGTTGCCCACAAGTCCTTCAAATTAGGGGACTTCAAGCTGTCCTCAGGCGCCACCAGCGACTACTACATTGACTGCCGCACCAGTACGCTCGATGCTCGAGGTGCACAGTTGACAGGGCAGGTTTTTCTTGACGAAATCCGCCAGCGAGGCTGGAAACCGCAGGCCATCGGTGGGCTGACGATGGGAGCTGATCCGATCGTGGTGGCCGTCTCCGTGACAAGCGGCGAGTTGAGTGGTTTCCTTGTCCGCAAGGCCGAAAAACAGCACGGCACTGGCCAGCGCATCGAGGGCTTTCGGCAGAAGGCAGCGAAGGTGGTTATCGTCGACGACGTTTGCACGACGGGTGCCTCGACCGTCCAGGCGATTGAAGCGGCGCGCGAGTTCGGTTTCGAAGTCGTCGGGGTCATGTGTCTTGTCGAACGCAAAGAGGCGGGTGGGCGAGCCAGCATCGAAAAGGCTGCGGCGCCGGCTCCCTTTGTTGCCATCTTCAGCGCGGATGACGTGCGCAAGGAGCACCTGCTCCAGACCGACGAGACTAATGAATTTGTCGCCGTGAGCACCACCTGCGAAGTCTGCGGCAAAGCTGCGGTCACGTATCATCCGCGCAGCCGCTGCAAGGAGCACAAGATCTAGTTTCGAGTTTCAGGTTTCGAAGTTTCGAGTTTTTTTGAGAACTGAGTGGCGCTATCAGCTATCAGCTATCAGTTATCGCAACGACCAAGGACCAACGAGCAACGACTACTGCCTCATGATCCAGACCCTCGAATGGACCGACAAGGGCGTTCGCTTTCTCGATCAGACGAAGCTGCCCACCGAAGAAAGCTACGTCACTGCGACCTCCTACCAGCAGGTCGCCGACGCCATCTGCACTATGGTTGTGCGCGGCGCGCCTGCGATCGGGGTGGCTGCCGGGATGGGCATCGCCTTAGGGGTGAAGAATTCCAAAGCGGAAACGGTGGGCGATCTGAAGAAAGACTTCGATCAGATCTGCTCGGCCATAGGCGAGACCCGGCCCACCGCCGTCAACCTGTTCTGGGCCATCCGGCGGATGCAGGAGAAGTTCGAAACCCTGCGCGTTCGGCCCATGCCGCAAATCAAGCAGGCTCTGATCGAAGAGGCGCAACGGATGCACGCGGAAGATATCGCCGCGAACCAGGCGATGGGGCGTCATGGAGCAACCCTGATGCCGGCCAGCGGCGGCGTACTTACGCACTGCAATGCAGGCGCGCTGGCGACGGCCGGGTACGGCACAGCTCTCGGCGTGATCCGCGCCGCTGTCGAACAGGGCAAGAAAATCCACGTCTACGCCGATGAAACGCGGCCCTTTCTGCAAGGCTCGCGCCTGACCGCGTGGGAGCTGATGAAAGATGGCATTCCCACCACGGTGATCTCCGACAATATGGCGGGCGCCATGATGAGTTATGGCAAGATCGGGGCGATTGTAGTGGGCGCGGACCGCATCGCGGCGAATGGCGATGTCGCCAACAAAATCGGGACCTACACTGTCGCCGTTCTGGCGAAAGAGCATGGCATCCCCTTTTATGTAGCGGCTCCAATTTCCACGGTGGATCTTGCCACTCCGGATGGAAGCGGCATCCCGATTGAGAATCGTAACGTGAAAGAGGTAAGCCACATCGCCGGGAAGCAAATGGTTCCGGACGGCGTGGAGATCGAGAACCCCGCTTTCGATGTGACTCCGGCCAAGTACGTAACTGCCATCATCACGGAACGCGGCATTGCGCGAGCTCCCTACGAGGACTCGCTGCGGAAGCTGGCCGAGGAGGCAGTCGTTGGTCGATAGTCGTTGGCTGATGGCTGATAGCTGATGGCCGATAGCTGCTAGATCCACTCAGTTCTCAAGAAACTTGAAACTCGAAACTTGAAACTTGAAAATGAGGCTACTGGAACGGGAAACAATTCAACAACGACGATGCTCCCCATAACCCAATCTCGCTGCACCTTCGAGTCTGGCGGCCGCCCGGTCGCCTACGATGCCTTTGTTCCCGAACATAATGGGCACAGGTTTCCCGCCATTATCGGCTTGCACGGATCGGGAGGAGGACACGCGACCATGGCCGATCCGGCGGCCCAGCTTGCTGGGTACGGCTTCGCCGTTTTCGTGCTCCACTACTTCGACCGGACCGGCACCACACCCGTGGTCGACAAACAAACAGCGATTCGGCACTTTCCTGTTTGGGGTAAAACCGTTTGGGATGCGATTACTCATGTGGAGCGCCAGCCTGCAGTCGACCCCAACAGGATTGGGTTGCTGGGCTTCTCACTGGGCGCCTATCTCGCGCTCTCGGTAGCCGCCGTCGATCAGCGCGTGAAAGCCGTGGTCGATTTCTTCGGCGGCTTTCCGAAAGAAATGAAACTCTTCATGCGGCGCCTGTGTCCCACGCTCATCCTGCACGGCGATGCCGACACCACCGTACCAGTCGCCGAGGCCTACTACCTGCAAGAGATCCTTGAAAAGAAAGCGATACCGTACGAGATGCAGATTTATGGCGGAGCGGGTCATGGCTTCAATGGCGAGAACTGGCAGGATGCTCGCCGCCGCACCTTGGCTTTCTTGCAGAGGCACCTCCCACACTCCGCGAAGCAATGATCCGGCAAGCGCCTTTGACCTCGGGGAAAAAACGACGGGCGAGGACGCCCGTCGCTCCACCGACATTGGAAGTCGAGAGCTCTATCCTGCGTTCGTCATTCCCTTTCTGAAATGTGCGACTAGACAAGTCGTTCGACGGAACTTTTTCGCTTGGCCTGCCGTACATTACACTGAAGACGCAACGGAGGTGTCCAATGTTCGTATTTCTGGCCTGGTGCCTTCTGTTCGTGATTTGCTGGCCGCTGGCACTGCTTGCATTGGTGGCCTACCCATTTGTGTGGCTGATTCTGTTGCCGTTCCGCATTCTTGGGATCGCCGTGCATGGCGTGCTTGCCCTGGTTGCGGCCGCGATCATGCTTCCAGCCCGTCTTCTGAGCGCCCCCTTCCGCCTGTAGCTCTTAAAGCAGGCTCTGGGCTCTAGTCGCTGCGCTCTGGCCTCCAGGATTTCGGCTTCCGGAACCGCGGAGCCCCGTGAGATTGTGCGTCTCGATGTCCCGAGGCTAGAGCCCTGGACTTGGATGATTTCTGCAGACGGACTATCCTGCCATTCATGGTGAGGGTCGATTTGACACGTAGCGCCGGGTCGCTTTGACTCACGGGCGAGGCGCGAGATTTGTCCCATTACGTGTCCCATTGCAGGCGATAACGGAATGTTTCACAAATTGCGGCGATTTTCGGCGAGAGTCCGCAAACGGTCCAACTGGCATGGTGCTTGCAGTCATCTTCTAGTGAAAGTCTTCTCGTTTGCAATGAGCCGGTCTCATCCCAATTGCGATCGACACACCAACCTGCAAATGGTGTCCTGCTGGGTGAAACGTCCGCAGGGCATCACAAGCGCACACATATGCCCCGTGCCCGGGTGCGGTCGCTATAATGTGGACGGGATATATCTGGCAGCAAGAGATGTCGAAATCGCGCTTGGCCCAAAAGCTGTCGCCTCGGCGAAGAGTACGCTCACGAAAGGCACATCCAACGAGGTCCTCTCGGAGCGGCCTCTCAACCGTCAGGCCGCGGCCCGAGCAGCCATTCTGAGAGCCATCCAACAGAAACAACCCCAGTAGCTTTCTCGTTCGAGCGCGGTGACTTTCAGCGTGCAGATTTCATCTGCAGTTACCAACGTTACTTCCTGTCAAACTTCCCCATGCTAAGGTAGGAACATCTTCGGGTCGCTTGAGGCCGGCGGCGTAATCTCAACTCGGCGAATGATCCGCATCTGTTCGCAGTTTCCACAACGCAGCCGGCCCAATTTCCGGATACTTCCTGACGCATCCTATCGAATGTATTCTTTGTAGCCCCAGAACAATCGCACGCCTGCCCATAGCAGCGCCGTGTCTTGTCTGGGTGAGCACGCAGATGTAGCCGTAATTCGTTCGTCGCTGAGAACGAAATGCGACTAAGATAGCCCGGGCCCCAGGCACACACAAAACTACGGAGGATGAACGATGACGAAATCCGGCTGGATGCTGGCACTCATTCTACTGGCGACGCTGGCCGCACCTGCTCAAGATGCTCCGAAAAAAGACGCAACTCCCAAGCCCGCGCTGAGCCCATCGCAAGCCGTGCTCGAATCGTGGAATGACGTGGCACGCAAGCTCACCACCATGGCCGAAGACTTTCCCGAAGACAAGTATGACTTCAAACCAACCCCGGCGCAGCGCAGCTTTGCAGAACAGTTGCTGCATGCTGCCGGAGCCAACTATTTCTTCATCAATCCGGCCAAAGGTGAAAAGCCACCCGCGGAGGAAGATCCCAAGCGCACGAACTTCAAGAGCAAGGCCGAACTGGTTGCGTTTGTAAAAAAATCGATGGCAGATGGCGCCGATGTAATCAAGTCGAAAGGGGATTCGGGCATGAGCACCATGATGATCGACCCCTTCGACAACCGCCAGGTGCGCCTGATTGACTACGCCTATGGTTTCATCGAGCACATGGGCGAGCATTACGGTCAGCTAGCGGTCTACTACCGCGTCGCGGGCCTCGTGCCGCCCGAGTCACGCCCAAAGAAATGAAAGCTTATACGAGCCACGTTTGAAGCAGCGGGAGAATCCCACCCTTGCGTACAAAACGCGCAGGGATGGGCACCCGGCGGCAATCGTTTCTCGAGCAATGTTGAACACGGACGGCCGAGGTATTCCTACTTCACATACTTCGGTCCGTTCCCCTTCTGCCACGGATCGTAGGTTGCGGCAAAGCGCACTCTTTCCGGTCGCGTCGGATGATCAAAGAACCAGATCTTTACCCATGTGCCGGGATTCGGATCGGCGAGGTTGATTTCTCCGCTCTTCTCAAAGAAAGTCGCTGCCACCTTCCCCGGGTTCGCGATCACCCCATGCACAACTTCGAGGCCATAGCGATCCGCTTCGTGCTCGAAGTGTCGACTGATGGCGTTGAAAGCTGGCGTGGCCAGGACGGTCAGCGTGGTCAGAACGAAGATCAGCACCGGCAACGACGCCCAATCTTCGACGCCGCGAATGCCCCAACTCGTTCCCCAGCGACGAATCATCCACAGGGAGACTCGGTATCCCACGTAGAGCAATCCGAGAAGCAGCAAAGCGTCGATCGTGATTTCTTTCGGGATGTGGTGCAACACGTAATGTCCCATCTCGTGCCCGAACACGAACAGCACCTCCGGCGTGGTTGCTTTTGCAAGGGTTGTGTCCCAGATAACTGCACGCTTAGAAGCTCCAAACCCGGTTACATACGCATTCAGGCCAGTCAACTTGGTGCTGGCATTCATCTCGAACATGCGCTCGGGCGGAATTTCCATACCGCCGCGATGAACCACCTGCTCGAGTTTCGTCACCAGCATTGGTTGGGTGGTGGCAAGCGGGGTGAACTTGAAAAATAGCGGGTCAATGACAAGCGGTTGTGCGAAGAACACTGCGAGCACCACTGGCATGGCTGCCAGCCAAAAATAAAACCACCAACACCGCGGACTGCGTCGAATTACACCGTAGAGAATCCAGATGAGCAGCGTACCCAGAATGACCGCGATAACCTGTTCGGTCATCCAATCACCGAACCATGAAGCCCAACCCTGCACCGATAGTCCAAAGCTGCGCTCGAGCGAATGATCCCACAGGTCGAAAGGCAATGACATCAGGACCAGAGTGAGCACCAAGGGTGGCGCGTAGAGAAGAACCTGCACCAAACGCCGCGATGAAACTCGCTCGGCCCAGTCCCGATAACGAGGCGCCAAACGCCAGCGCAGAATCAAAAGAGGCACGGCCATTGCCCAAAGGCTGCTGATCGCAAGGTGCCGATAGTGCGCAGAAGAATAGGCAACAGCTTTTTCACGCTGGCCCGGCGGAGGTGAATACTCGCTCGTCGACTGCGTGCCGGACTGCGTTCCTTGCGGCGCCCCAGGTGCCTGAACTGCATCGGGCGCCGAAGTTGTAGACGCTGCCTTTACGGCTTGCGCAAAAGAACCCAACCCGCTCAGCACGAGAAGGGCTGCAACAATGACAATCGCTCTCGGTTTTGTTCTCATCATTCACTTTCCAGTCACATCGAGAAACATCGAGTATCAATGATCAATTCGCAACGTCGCAATCAGAGTGTTGGTTCCTGGACGCGTATGATCTTTCAGCGCGATGCAAACGGCAGTTTGTTTTAAGACGTGCGTTCAGATGTGCCGTTAACGGTTGTCTGATGGCTCCGTCTTAGGCGAGTGTTGGCGTGGTGAAAATCGCACCCTAGCCGATTTGGGAGCCGGTCGCGCTCCCCCGCAGGCTGCCCGCCCGGCAGCCCAGACGGGGGCGTCTGGGCCTACGTGTGCATCGCCAAGCTCCGCTTCAGACTTCGCAAAGAACGCGAAGGCGGAACCTTCCGGGCCACGCTTCCTATGCGAACTCAATCAGAACGATCTCAGGATGAGTTCCCACTCGCATGGGTGGTCCCCAGGTGCCCGCGCCCGTGGTCGTGTAGACAAGCATCTCGCCGAAACGCTGCAGGCCGTAGGTATACGCCCCGAAGATGCGGTGCGTGAACCATGTGAACGGGAAAATCTGTCCTCCGTGTGTGTGACCCGACAGTTGCAGTGACAGGCCCGCTTCCTCTGCCACGGGCAAAGCATGGGGCGAATGCGAAAGTAAAATGCTGGCACTCTCTTTCTCGATGCCCGCGTTTCTCAGAATCGACCGAAATTGAGTGAGGTTGGCGGACTCCCGGAAATGTACGCCCACGACCTGCAGACCATCGACCACGACTTTCTCGTTCTGCAACACACGCACGCCGGCATCTCGAACTGCATCCAGATAGGCAGAGCGGTCCCTGAACTCTTCGTGATTGCCCGTGATGAAATATGTACCCCAGGGAGCCGAACAATCTTTCCAGGGCTCGGCAAGAATGGCAGCGTCAACTTTGGTCCCGTCGTACAAGTCGCCCGTGATGAAAACGATGTCAGGCTTGAGGCGTGCAAGCTGGGCGACGATGCGCCGCATGAATCCGAGTCCATTCACGTGGCCGAGGTGAACGTCGGAAACCAGCGCTGCCACACGACCACGCCAGGATGCCGGCAGGTTGGAGAGATTGACCGTGATCCGCTTGATCCGCACCCAACGCGCATTCAGGATTCCGTACAAGCTGGCGAGCACGGCGAGCCCCAACATTGCTCCCGCCCAGGTCGAACGGTCGATTTGGAACCCACCCAGCCATGCAGCAAGATAAACCATCCAACACAGACACGCTGCCATGAAGAGAAAGTTCACTGTGCCGAGCCAGGCGGCCGCGATGCGATAGAAAATTCGCGCAAACAGGTTCGACGATCGGAAAGCCAGCAACGAAGCAGCGATGAAGCTGACCGATAAAGCAGCCAGCCCAATCTGCCATCCAGTGATGCCCGGGGGGTCGGGCTGCGGGCGGAAGCTGATCCATGTGTCGTAGAGAAACCAATGGATCAGCAGCAGAACCGACTGCACAATCACAATGAAAACGGAAATTCTCGATCGCAAGGTGTGGTCCTTGGGCTGCGAAACTTTAGCCTTGCCCTCGGCGATGGCGGGTCTGGCGCAAGATTCCATCTAAGATTGGATGTTGCCCAGCGCCTTGGGATGCCAAACCGTTTTCAAGGTTTCAAGGTTTCAATGATGAAGCGAAAACCATCCTGATAGTTTGACCGTGCTCTCCTGAAACCTTGAAACTTTGAAACCTCAACCTTTGAACCTGCCCCATCCTGAGTGAGCTCAGAATTGATTCACGAACACGTACTTTTCCTGCGAGCAGTGCCCGCGCAACTGGCAGACCAGAAAATAACGCGATTTTCGAACAAACTCCGAACTTAGGAGAACGTCTAATATATCTGGATATCGGAGTAATCCCATGAAACGTCGCGAATTCGTTCTGGGCTCGGCACGGGTAATGGGAGCGGCCTGGCTGGTCTCGCGCGGCCTGGGCCGAATGATGCAGGCTCTGCCCGCGCTCCCGCGGAAATTCAACGCCTATGAAACTGTGACGCTCGGTAGAACCGGGATTCAGACGAGCCTTCTCGCCATGGGGACGGGCACTGTGGGCTCCGGGCATCACTCCAATCAGACTGCGTTGGGAATGAAGGGCTTGCCGGACCTGCTCTTGAATGGTTACGACCACGGCCTGCGCTTCTTCGACTCTGCCGACTCTTACGGCAGTCATCCGCATGTTGCCGAAGCCCTCAAACGAGTGCCTCGCGATAAAGTGACGGTTCTCACCAAGACCTGGGCCCGCGATGCGAACTCCGCGCGCGCCGATCTCGATCGCTTTCGCAAGGAGTTGGGGACAGACTACCTGGATGTCTGCCTGATGCACTGCCTCACCGAAGGCGACTGGACTGAACGCTATCATGGCGTAATGGACGTGCTTTCCGAAGCCAAGCAGAAAGGAATTATTCGCGCGCACGGTTGTTCGTGTCACAGCATCGAGGCCCTGCGCGCTGCGGCGAAATCACCCTGGGTTGAAGTTGACCTGGTGCGCATCAATCCCATCGGCTCACACATGGATGCGGATCCTGATACTGTCGTCAGCGTTTTGCATGAAATGAAGGCTACGGGAAAAGCCATTGTTGGGATGAAGATTCTCGGTCAGGGCGACCTGCGAACGCGTCCGGACGAGGCTCTGAAATACGCACTCTCTCTCGGCGTACTTGACGCGTTCACCATCGGAGCAGAAAGCAAGACCGAGCAGGAAGGTCTGATTCGCCGGATTGCCGTGGCTGCTTAGGGTATGTTCGAAGCAAGCGTTACGACATTCGCTTGATCGCTTGCAGGAACGACTTGCCAGTTTCGGCAAGCTTCTTTTCCAGCCGCTCTGTACAGTCGCACTCCCCGCAAGCCCACGGTTCGGAGCCGTTCTGATCGCGACACTTCCGCCGATCGTGGGCGTCCTGGATTTTAGAAAGTTCGAAGTGCTCTTCCCAATAAGGCCGCTCCTCTTCGAGAGGTGTCGGGCAGTAGCAAACCTCCACCCAGCGGGCCGTGCCATCGGCCGACAGACGCGCGTCCTTCATGTTCCGGAGATATTCGCCTTCCGCAACGGAGCCTTGCCCCAAGGTTTCGTTTTCAATCGCCTGGAGCAGCTTCTGTTCCCCGCCAGGTTTCAGTTTTGCCCGTACCAGATAACGCATATCTTCTGATTTTACGCCGCCAGGGGCACGAGCATGCATCTTGAAGACGTGCGCTTGGCGCGCTTTTTACGGGAAACATCTGTGGGCGTTGTGTTGAGAAAATCCCCATCCTAACCTCGCAAAGAACGCGAGGTTAGGATGGGGCACCCGGCGAGGTTAGGATGGGGCAGCCGGTATCCATAGAAACCGATATCAATAGAAATCTGAGCAGCTCAGGTAGAAGCCGCACTGGGGACAGCTCAGCTTGCAGCGGCGCTCTACCAGCTGGGCTGAGCAATTCGGGCACACGCGCGAAGCATCCGTGGATGA
>QIAH01000519.1 GCA_003225465.1 Acidobacteriota bacterium
AGGGTGGGGATTTCCCCGACGAAAAAGAAAACAGCTCTGAAAGGGGCTCGGCTTCACAGTTTGCTGAAAACTTTCGTGAAGCTGCGTTTTGAAAGGGCTCGGCTTCAGCCGAGCCGTGAATGCGTCCAAAAATAGCGGGCTTTAGCCGCCGAGCTCGACGACCAACGCAATATCCGCCTGAGGAGGCCTCTATGCCCAATCCATACAATGTCCTTTTCCTGTGCACGGGCAACTCGGCCCGCTCCATCATGGCCGAAGCGATCCTGAACTTTAAGGGTCGCCCGAATTTCACGGCCTATAGCGCCGGAAGTCATCCCTCGGGCCAAGTTCGCCCCGAAGCTCTGCGACAACTCGAAATCGCACACATCCCCAGCCGCAATCTCTGCAGCAAATCCTGGGATGAATTCTCCCAGCCCGGAGCCCCCCAACTCGACTTCGTCCTGACCGTCTGTGACAACGCCGCCAAAGAGGTCTGCCCGGTATGGCCCAGTCAGCCGATGACCGCTCATTGGGCCGTGCCTGACCCGGCCGCCGTTCGCGGGAGCCAAGCGGAGATCGAACGCGCCTTCCGGGACGCCTTCTTGATCCTCGATCGCAGAATCAGTCTCTTCCTCTGCCTTCCCCTGAAGACTCTCGACCGCCTCGCACTCAAGCGCGAACTCGACAACATCGGCCAGACCTCGAACCAGTCGACCACAACGAACGCGGCTCCCCTGGCGACCGGTTTCGAGAGATAGAGCAGTTAGCGATGAATACATCACGAAACCTCGGCTTTCTGGACCGTTATCTCACCGCCTGGATCTTTGCGGCCATGGTCGCAGGCGTGTTACTGGGATGGCTGGTGCCCGCCACCGTGCCCTTCCTCAATCGCTTCAGCGTCGGCACGACTTCCATCCCCATCGCGATCGGATTGATTGTGATGATGTATCCGCCCTTCACCAAAGTGCGCTACGAGGAGTTGCACGAAGTCTTTCGCAACCGCCGCATCCTGGGCTTGTCCCTCCTGCAGAACTGGGTGGTCGGACCCATCCTGATGTTCGTTCTGGCCATTGTGTTCCTGCACGCCTACCCGGAATACATGGCTGGGCTCATTTTGATTGGCCTGGCCCGCTGCATCGCGATGGTGATTGTGTGGAACGAATTGGCCCACGGCGACACGCAATACGCCGCCGGACTCGTCGCCTTCAATTCCCTCTTCCAGGTCTTCTTCTACTCCGTGTACGCATGGGTCTTTATTACGGTGCTCCCCGTTCGCCTCGGCCTCCCCGGCGCGGTCGTGAATGTTTCCATTGCCCAGATTGCCCAAAGCGTATTCATCTATCTAGGCATCCCTTTCCTGGCAGGGCTGTTCACGCGCAGCACGCTTCTGCGCGCAAAGGGGCGCGACTGGTATGAGCGGCACTTTGTTCCCCGCGTAAGCCCACTGACTCTCATCGCGCTGCTCTTCACCATCGTGGTGATGTTCTCGCTGAAGGGCGAGTACATCGTGCGCTTGCCGCTCGATGTCCTGCGCATTGCCCTGCCGCTGCTGATCTATTTTGTAGTGATGTTCCTGGTGTCCTTCTATATGGGTAGGAAGCTGGGCGCGGATTATTCGAAGACCACTACCCTGGCGTTCACGGCAGCGTCCAACAACTTCGAACTGGCGATCGCCGTGGCCGTATCGGTATTTGGAATCAACTCCGGAGCCGCCTTCGCGGCCGTCATCGGCCCGCTGGTCGAAGTACCGGTCATGATCGCCTTAGTCAATGTCGCGTTCTACTTTCAGCGGCATAGTTTTGCAACCGTTCAAATCTAGGCTCACGTAGGGGCAGCCGCCCTCGTCTGCCCGGTCCCAGGCTCACGTAGGGGCAGACGCCTCGTCTGCCCAGCCGCGGCGCTTTTCCGCGGCAGGCCTTCTCGACTTAAGCTCGTAGCTCGTAGCTCCCATCCTGCCCGAGCAGCCAGCCAAACCAATGAACCCCCGTAACCTTCAGCCGCGTACCCGGCGGAGCTAAACTGGCCACAGATGCAGGCCTTCGCGCAGATCCCGCAGCCCCTCTCGGAACCACATTGCTTGATCTGGTATCCGGGAGACCCCTGCGACCAGCTCCTGCAGCAATACCGCCAGGCACTGGAACTACGACAGCGGCAGGAATGGCAGAATTCGGCGATCGCGCCGTTCGAAAAGCAAATCGCCGATCAGCAAAAGCAAATTGCCGATCAAAAAGCGCAAATTGCTACCCTGCAATCAAGAATTGATTCGCAAACCATGGACGCGCTGCGCGGTGAAGCGCGCACCCAGGCCGCCATGGACGGGATCGGAGTCATCATCGGTATCGGGATTGCTTTCGTGATGGTCCTGGCCTTCTTCCGAAAACTCACGCGCCCCTCTCCCAACGCCACCCCGGAACGCAGCCGCGCCGCCTCAGCCTAGAAAACTCGCAGGATCCCCCTGGGAAAAAACATGAAGGGTGCAGCGTAGAAAAGCAGAAGGGTGCCCCACCCAAGCTCCGCTTGGGTGGGTCTTTCCTCGCGATTCGTTCCATGTCCCGCGGCACAACAGGCTTTCCAGAACCCGCTAGCCGGCAGCAACTAAGCCACTGCCTCCTCCGTCTCCGGTTCCGTGTCCCCATTGGTCCGCGCGGGTGCATGCTCGTCTTTGTGTCCCGCGTTCACCAGCCCTACACCTACCAGGATGATCACCATCGCAAGCACAGTGAATACCCCGATCGGCTCGCTGGCCAGCGCCCATCCAATCAGCACCGCGACCACGGGATTTACATAGGCATACGTCGATACTCGCGACGGCGACGCCACCGTGTGCAGCCAGCTATAAGCAGTGAACGCGATGATCGACCCGAACACGATCAGGTAGGCCAGAGCCAACCACGATCGCCCGGTTACAGCAGCGAAATGAAAGCGGCTCGCCTCGCCCGTAAGCGTCGCCGCGATCACCAGCGATATTCCTCCCGCAAACATCTGCATGCCGGAAGAAATCACGGCCGAGTCCGGCATCTTCACGCTCCGCATGTAGATCGTGCCCGCGGCCCAGATGAACGTGCCGAACAACACCGCGCCCGAGCTGAGCAGATTCAATTCCTGATTATGTCTCCACGCATCCGGACCAAACAGGACGCCAACGCCGAGGAATCCCAACACCAGCCCGGCCCAGGCCCGCCCGCTCAGCTTGCGTTCCGTTCCCTTCAAGCGCGCGAGCACCACCACCCACATCGGTAGTGTCGCCACCAGCAGGGCCGCGATTCCCGAAGGCACGCGCTGTTCCGCCCATGCCAGACTTCCGT
>QIAH01000520.1 GCA_003225465.1 Acidobacteriota bacterium
TGATCGTCGCGCATGGTATTCTAACCAGTAAAGCGTATTTGAACGGTTAGTGATAGCTTAGGCGAGCAGCCCATAACCGGTCAAAACGATTTTGACGGTTAGAAACAGCGCCTTGCGACCGGTTCCAATGTCACAGGCTCAAACGAAGTTTAAATTCGATCTCAGCGGCGGGAATCTGGCTCTCGATTTCGCCAACACGGTCAGCTTCCGGCTGACC
>QIAH01000521.1 GCA_003225465.1 Acidobacteriota bacterium
TCGCCCAGCAGCGTAGTGACAGGAGCCGCAATCTTGCGCTTCGCTTCGAATGAGAGCGCATAGGCAGGCGCGCCTTCGGGCACGACTCCTATGATCTTCGTGGGCAGGTTCAGGCCGTTGCGAACCGCCACGCAGGAGCAGATGCCGGAGCCCTGTCCGATGGGCACATAAACCACATTCAGTTCGGGCACTGCTTCGAAGAATTCCAGCCAGTAGGTGGCAACCCCCTTTACGATGTCGCGATGGTACGAGGGTACGAAATGCCAGGCGTGCTCGCGA
>QIAH01000522.1 GCA_003225465.1 Acidobacteriota bacterium
GTTTCCTCGCGGAACGACAATGTGGACCGGTACATGGAACCTGCGTCCGGCAAGCGCGACCGATTGTCCGTGGTTGCCACGCGTCGCGGTGACCAATCCGGAGATGTCTTTGGATTTTCGAAACAGCTCGGCCGCATAAACCACGGCCGTGCGGGCCTTGAAGGCTGCAATGGGCGTGTGGTTCTCATGCTTGACCCAGACTGTTGTGCCCAGCCGCTCGCATAGCAGCGGCCAGGAAATCTGCGGAGTGGCCGGCATTACCGTGTACACGAGTTGCTGTGCTTGTCGAATTTCGTCGATGGTGGGTAAGGGCGTCGCGATGAGGGATTCCGTGGCCATAAGTGAGTTCCGGGAGCGCACAGCTGAAGCTTTAAGGAATGGATGGGAGGTGCGATGTTGGCGATTCAGAAAATCGTTGATCATGCTGGCGGGTGCGGCGCCCACGTCTTGAAATGCGCGAGACGCGGGGCACCCGCTTACCTTGAAAATGTAGGCAGCATGAGCCAGCGTTAGCGTTTGCCCGTTTTGACCGACCCCGGTCCGTGCGAATCGGCCTCAGGCTGGCGAACCTTCTCCTCCGAGTCCACTGAAAAAAGCATGAATCTCTCAAAGGTGTGGCGTCGGTAGTAACGGCGGCCACGAAAATGGAGATAGACCTCGACGCTTTTCGGTAGCCAGAGTTCCACGTTCTTCGCAGCAAACGGGACCGGCCCGTATTCGGTAATCTGGTGCTCAGCCAGGAGTTGGATTTCGGGCAGTGGGCTAATCATTTCCGACTCGATGCGCACGACCTGAAACTTGTCGGCTGTGATCCAGGCCCGTCCTTTGGTGTCGACGGGGTAGATTCTGGGTACCCCTCGGTCTCTGGGACTTATATGTTTCCGATTTTTCGGATACGATGCGCGACGGATATGGGTCACCCGCCCACCCGCCGATCGTTTTGGATACTATGCGCGACAGACATGGGCTACCCGCCAACACTAAATCGAAAGGGATTTTTCACAGATAATCGCCAAATTACGGCTATCACCCGATTGTCGACGAAATGTGACGGGACTAACTTCAAGGCTTAGACACAATCGACCACATTGCTTGATTGAACGGGATTGGCACACGTCCCGGATGTTTTCGCTGGATCATGTCTCAGTGTGGAAAACTTGAACCATTAGCTTCAGGTACACACGGCAAATTGTCGTGTGCCAAGAGGGCTCGCTGATGGCTGTCTTGGTGGAGATTCCGAAGTAGAGGGATTCTCGATATCTCGAGCCGAAGTCGAAGGTCTGAAGGCAAAATCCGACCATTAATAAAAGCCTTACCGCGAAGGCATTCGCCCGCGCGGTAAGCTCAAGGAAACAAAAAGGAGCAGTTTATGCATCCGTATTTCTCGACGCCCTTTCAGCCCTGGCAAAACTTTAACCCAATCGATATGGGCATGGCGCAAAGGCCGTTCCCATGGATTGACCCAGCGGCCTATCAAGCTATGTACAATCAGGCTGCGTACAGGAGTACGTTTCCAGGTTTCGAGACGAACCCGTACTATGCAGGCTTTTCTCCCAGACCCATCTTCCAAATACCTGCGATTTCACCCGAGATCGCACGCGGAGTTTCCCAAGTAGGTTTTCCCGGTTTCGGCGTATCCGAGTACCTTTCACCGGAAAACTTTATCTCCGGGTTTGGTAAAACGCCGGGGAACTATCTCTCTCCTGAGTTCCTGGAGTTTCTCCGCGCGGAATTGCTCCGCTGCGGCAAAGCTCTACAAACGGTTGCGCCCGCTCTTGAGCATGAGAGCCGAGACGTGAAAGAGCAAGCACATCTTGCAGCCACAGCCCAGTTCTTTTATGCGCTTGGCCTCCTCTATACGCGCGGCCTCATCATCCCTCCCGAGGTGCCGGGGACTTCGATCCGAGCGGAGGAGCCGTCGGCGGTGACCGCGTGTGAGGTGTTTGGAGAGGCTCTAGAGCGCTTTGCCAGGGAGCAGTTCCTGGGCCGTGGGACAGGACGGGAGCTGGGAGAGCTCTCGGAAAAAGCTCGCACCTGTTTCCGCGCCTTGGCCCCGGAGTCGGAACAATTGGAGCGCGTTCGGGAGGAAAGAACCAGAGTCGACAGGAAAAAAGCGGTGAGTGCGTAGCCACGAAAGCGTAACCTTACAACTCCGGACCGGCGCTCAGGTGCCGGTCCGTTTTTATATGCCTTTTCGAAAATCGGGGACAGATTCTGGTGCTGCCGCTTGCGGTGGCTGGGATACGGGCGAGCTGAGGAAGTTCATAGAAAACGTTCAGGCTGTCCCCGTTCCTCCAAGGATTTTTATATTTCACATCTTTTCGGATACTATGCGCTACAAAACGTGGGGCACCCCCGATTATTTTCTTCTCACGGAGAGTTCCTCTCGATTTTCAGCGGAGATAATATTGCAAAAAAGCTAG
>QIAH01000155.1 GCA_003225465.1 Acidobacteriota bacterium
CACAACCCTCAACATTCCTTCTGCAGCCCTCACGGCCGACGGACAGTTGAGCCGGCACTCCAATGTGCGCGTGAATGCCCACGTCGACGACCTGAAGCAACTCGCCATGCTCGCATCTGCAATTCGAGGCACGACCGAGTCTCAGCTTCCCGACGTTGCGGGATCTGCGGTTTTGAATGCCAACATCCAAGGCCCCATGCAAGCGCCCCATCTGAGTGGCGATTTACAGGCACAGAATCTGCAGGTACAAGGAAGTGAATGGAGCCGCGCAACCGTGAACTTCCATGCCGATCCTGCGCAGTTTGTGATCGACCACGGAACCCTGGCCAGCGCTCATCAAGGCTCGGCATCTTTCAACGCGAGCGTCGGCCTGCGCCGCTGGTCTTACCTGGCTTCGAACCCGATCTCCGGCAAGCTGTCTGTGCAGCAACTCTCCATTGCAGATCTCGAGCGCCTCGCCAATGCGAACTATCCATTCGAAGGCAATTTGTCCGGCGACATCTCGATTCATGGCACCCAGCTCGACCCCATGGGATCGGGATCACTCAAGGTGACAAACGGGCGCGCCTACGGCGAACCCATCGATAAAATCAACGTGGACTTCAACGGCGCCAACGGCTCAGTCACCTCGAAGGTTCATGTCGCCTCCAGCGCGGGCGTCATCAACGCGCAGCTGGGCTATACACCGAAGAGCAAGGCGTATACGTTTCATCTCGACGCTCCGACTCTAACTCTGCAAAAGGTACACGCTGTCCAATCCAAGAATCTCGGCCTGAACGGAGTTCTCAGTGCTTCAGGAGACGGGAAAGGAACCATCGACGACCCCCAACTGACAGCAACCGTGCAATTGACGAAGCTCGAGATGCGAAAAAGATCGTACTCCGATGTGAAGGCCGATCTTCACGTCGCCCAACATCGTGCGGATGTCACTCTGCACTCCCAAGTCGAACAGGCGGCCATTCAAGCCCACGGCACAGTGGACCTGAGAGGTAACAATCAGGCTGATTTGCAGGTCGATACTGGAAGCATCGCAGTCGGCCCACTGCTGGCCGCCTATACCACGGTTCCTGAGGGGTTCGACGGCCAAATAGAACTGCACGGCACATTGAAAGGTCCCTTGAAGGACAAAACGCATTTGGAAGGCAGCCTTACCGTGCCAGTCTTCCGCGCCCACTATCAATCGATTGAGATCGGCGTTGCCCAACCCATGCGAGCAAGATTTTCGCGATCCATTCTCACTATCGATCCCACGGAAATTCGAGGCACGGGAACCTCGCTCCGCATTGATGGGAATCTGCCCTTTGAAGGAAAAGCGCCCGCCACTCTGGCCGCCAAGGGCACCATCGACGCGCAGATTCTCCGAATCGTGCAGCCCGATCTGCGCTCGGCAGGGCTGGTCACGCTCGATATTCGCAGCTCCGGCTCGGGAAAATCCTGGGGAACTCAGGGACAAATCCATCTACAGAACATCGCCGTCTCCGCTCCCGATGCGCCCATGAGCATCGACAAACTCAACGGCACTCTGGATGTGACCGGCGAAAAAGTACAGATCTCGCAAGCCACCGCCCAGATCGGCGGCGGAGAAGTGAATCTTGGGGGCTCCGTCAGCTATCGTCCAAAGCTTGAGTTCAACGTTGCCGTGAAAGCGAACTCCGTGCGCTTCCGCTATCCCGAAGGCGTACGCACCCAGCTCGGAGGAAATCTGGCGCTCGTCGGAACCACGCAAGCCGCCACTCTTAACGGCAGAGTGCTGGTCGAGAGCTTGTCTTTTACACCGGACTTCGATCTCTCCAAACTCGGCGATCAATTCGAGGGTAATGTTCCCTCGGAGCCCGGTTTCACCGACAATATCAAGTTGCAGGTTGCAGTCCAGTCCAGCGGCAGCCTGAGCGCAACCAGTTCACAACTTAGTTTAGAGGGGCGGCTGAATCTTCAGGCGATCGGCACGGTTGCCAACCCAGTCATTATCGGCCGTACGGATTTGACGGGTGGCGAGCTTTTTTATCGCAACGTTCGCTACAAACTTCAAAGAGGTGTGATCACATTTGATGATCCCAATGAAACCCATCCCGTCATGAACGTTGCAGTAACGACCACAGTCGAACAATACAATTTAACGCTGAACTTGCGCGGTTCTCTCGACAAGCTCACCACCTCCTACATGTCTGAACCGCCTCTTGCGACTGCCGACATCATCAATCTTCTGGCTCGTGGACGCACCACCTCAGAGTCGAATGCTGCGAGTCAGAGCACAGATGCGCTCGTCGCTTCGCAGGCAGCCAGCCAGGTCAGTAGCAGTGTTCAGAAGTTTGCTGGACTCTCCAGTCTGCAAATTGATCCTCTGTTCGGCGGCAACAGCCGTAATCCTTCTGCCCGCGTCGCGATTCAACAGCGGGTTACGAAGAATTTTCTGTTTACGTTTTCCACCGACGTGTCGCAGCCGGGGGAGGAAATCGTCCAGGGGGATTACCAAGTCACTAAACGCTGGTCAGTCAGCGTCTCACGCGACGAACTGGGAGGAGTTTCGGTCGACGGAAGGTTTCACACGCGATTTTGAGATTGGGCAAGAACGCAAAGTGGGCTAAGAACCAAGAGCTAACGGCTACCAGCAGCCTTCGCATGCCCTTTCCGTGGTTGCGAAGAGCCGCGGCTTCTCTTCGCCAATAATTCTTTCGCACGCTCCAACTTCGCTCTTCGCGCTTTGCTCAGCCCTTTTCCGGCTCGATTAATGAAGTAGGTCAGCATCCTCATTCCCGAGCCTGGTCTCTTGGGCGACACCTTGCGGGAGGAGAGAACACGAGCGATCGTAGCCGGGTCTTTCGTAAATAAGCCGGCCGGCGGATGCGTGGAATCCGTCTTCACCTGCGCGACCCAGCGATGCCTCTTTCGCCCGGTCCCTGACTTATTCACTCGTGGCATACCAATCCTCCTAATGAGCAGGATTTTCATCCCAACCGCACTTTCTCGTGCAGCGTTGAGGACAATTCTGGCTTCTTGCGCGCATGAGGCGCAATACCACCTGTGGTGTACATCACTTCGGGCGTGACTTGATCTTTGGAAAGTATCCGCGCCTTAGGGATGGGGTTTACTGAGACCGCCTCTGTGGTGCCTCAGTACTGCGCGGATGTCTGGCAATCTAAGCCATTCAGTTCACGGTGAGCATCAGTACGCTGCTGTTCCCGCCGCTCGTGCAGCCCAAGTCCGATGAATTCCCGCTCGGCGTCTGCACCTGAACTTTGATGGCTCCCGGCCCGGAAATAATTCCAGTCGTGAGCATCACCTTCAGCTTCGAATCGCTCATCACGCTTGTGGCCAGAGGGGTTCCATTGATCAGAACCACCGAAGCCGAAACAAACTGACTTCCATTGACCACCAGGGGAACTCCCTGTTGCACCTGAGAGAAGTGAACACTGGTTGGAGCTAGCGAACCGATCAGCGGCGCGGGCCTGGCACTGCCGCAAAAAGGGTTCAGCGTGTTGCTGCAGCCTGGAAGAAACAGGAAAGCAAGCACCACGACCATGGAGAGAGCACGCGTGCGGGACTGCATGTAGGGACTCCTTTTGCTGAAGTTCGCCTGTTTCGTCGGTCGTCTTGCTCCAGGTACAAACAACATCCTACGCGACAGGCGTTAGGGTTCTGGGGTGTGCGAACACCGGGAGGGAGAATAAGTTTCGTGAGGGAGGAGTTTTTCCGTCGCTAGCGCGCAATGTAGGGCAAACTACTGAGCGCAAAAGAAAAGCCCGCCGCACGCCGCGGCGGACTTGGGTTGAGAGGTTTGTACTTTTTCTACATCTTTACTTTCTCTTACAGGTGAGACGTTCTGCGCTTCCGGCGGATGTAGCCAGCCACGCAGATCAAGCCTGTTCCGAACAAGCTCAATGTGCCCGGCTCCGGAACCATGATGTTTAGGAAGGTGTCGCCGCCGGCAAGTTGCGCGCTCCCACTAAACAGATTCGTGCCCGTGTTGAAAGTCAATTGCACGGTCGCTCCGACTTCTCTATTCATCGCGACCGAGCCAGCCAGGGCCAAGCCACCCGCGTTTCCAATGACAACCCCTCCAGCATTTGTCAGACTAATCTCATTGGCAAAGGCCGCCAACGGTAGGGCGAACGCTAAAATCCCCAGCCACGCCACCCTTCTAAACATGAACTTTGCCCTTCCTAGGAGAACCCCGCTTCGAAAGTGCGTTGCGCCAATCCAAGCCTCAAATGCCCTGATTCGCACCGTGCTTCACCACCCCAACCGACGAACGTAGCGCTACACACACTGCCATAAGGCTTCTCCGCATTGGATAAGGTCGATTATGTATTTCTCGCCCGTTGAAACTGTGGACCTTTGGGGCACCTTGTGCGCTGGCGCACGCAGCGTGGGACTTCCTTGCTAAGTGACCACCGATTACCCAAGTAATGGAGTTTTCACTCCGCAAATCTAGGCTCGAAACGTGGCTGGCATTAACATACATAGACCTCCCCACCTCTAAATTCGGCCGACCAAGCGAGAACCGAGTGGAAGCACGCTGGGGCAAATGTTTAGGACGCTATGAACTTGTCGCCGAGTTAGGGCGCGGCGCGATGGGCATCGTGTATAAAGCGCGCGATCCCAAGATCGACCGCTTCGTCGCCGTCAAGACCATTTCGCTTCTGGATGCGAATCTCGATGAAGCTCTTGACTACCGAGAGCGATTCTTCCAGGAGGCCCAGGCTGTCGGACGCCTGGTGCACCCTGGCATCGTCACCGTTTTCGACGTCGGTGAGGAGCCTGACACTCGTACTCCCTACATCGTGATGGAATTTGTCGATGGGGTTTCGCTGCGCGAATTTCTCGAAGAAAAAGGCGGCAAGCTTCCCTTAAACACAGCACTGCAGCTTGCCGAAGAGTTGGCGGAAGCACTCGACTGCGCGCACGGCCAGGGCATCGTTCATCGCGACATGAAGCCCGCCAACATTCTGGTGACCACGTCTGGCAGCGCGAAAATCACCGATTTTGGAATTGCGCAACTCGACCTCTCCCATCTGACCTTGCCGGGACACGTCCTTGGAACGCCAGCCTACATGTCTCCCGAGCAACTGAGTGGCGAGAAAGTGGACGGACGCTCGGACCTTTTCTCCTTGGGCGTGATCCTCTACAGCATGATCTCCGGATACCGTCCCTTTCAGGGCAACAGCGTCACCACTGTCTGCTTCAAGCTCGCGAATCACGATCCCCTTCCGCCGAGCGCTCTCGATCCTGATCTTCCGCCTGGCGTCGATAAGGTGATTTCGCGCGCCATGGCGAAAAGCCCCGCCGATCGTTACCAGCGTGGCTTGGAGTTTGCCCTCGATGTGCGCGAACTTCGAGAGAACCTGAACTCCGATACAACCCAGGACCGATCACATACCAGTACAAACACGGGCCTTTCCCGTCGCGCAGGCCTTTTTGACCTTGCTTCTGCCGGTAGACCGTATCCAGCAATTGCGTCGGCGGACGGATGGCGGCAAAAAACTTTGGCTTCTACGAATGCACTCTTGCGTCACGGCCTTCGCCGTCCTTCCGCGCTGTTTACGGCTTTTGCTCTCCTGATGACAGCGCTCTCAGTCATGACATGGCGCCGCTGGAATAGCAGCGCACCCAATACCTCCGCCCCTCCCGCTCACTACGCAAACGAGCGCATGAATGCAAAAAACGTCGCTCCTTACGAGCTTGAACCTGTTCCGCCACCAGGGAAGCGAGCGACCCAGGCAACCGGCGATCCCAATCCCAACAGGAAGTCCACGAAACCTAAATCTTCAACTCACGTTGCTGACCGCACTGCGACAGTGCGCCTCGCTGCGCCTAACGCCGCCGACGATTCCACGCTTCTCATCGGCATCGAACATCATTTCTCGGACGGCAGCATCTCTGTTTGGAGCGACGATGGACTTCTTTATTCCCATTCGCTGAAGAGCGAGAGCAAAAAGCATCTCGTCCTATTTCGAACGGCGCAGGGCCGCGAATCGAGCACCGTGCGGCTGCTTGCCGGACAACATCGCTTGCGCGTTCACGTCCAGTCCAACTTGGAAGACTACGACGAGCTCAAGACCATCTCGGGGAACTTCACTCACGGGCAGCAAAGAGCCCTGCAAATCACCTTCCACGGCAAGCAGAACGACATGCATCTCGAACTACGCTGAACTTTGGTCACACGCAGTAACATAGGCACTCCTTCGCTTCCGCACAGACTGATGCGATCCGGAGCTATCCCAAAACCCGTATCCCGAATATAGCCAGACGTATGCGGCTTCTGAGAGCCTGACCTGCATTGCGTCAATCGCATGGCCGGCTCCTTCCCAGGTTGCAACCTTTGCCACCCACTTGCGTTCCTAGGAGGAAGTTCCCTCGCCTCAAATGAGGCCAGCGCTGGGAACGCATTGCAGGTCAATTTCAAGACTCGAAGAAAGAGGCGCGCCATGAGATCGTCGCACCGATACACAGTTCGGCACTGCAAGAAATTGCGTTTCACTTTGCCTATGTTTGGCATCGCTCTTCTGATCGCAGCATCCTGCTGGGCGCAGGAACAGCACTCAACGGGTTGGGTTGTGATTCCAGTCGCGGAGTATCGCACGCTTCACAGCAGAGCTTATCCCGTCGAACCCGAACCGGAAAGTCCTGCGGTACAAGCAACACTTACGCGCATCGACTACGACTTGCGCATCAATGGCGAGTTAGCCACAGGACATGTCAACCTCACCGTCGACGTCCTCAAGAACGGTTGGGTAAGTGTTCCCGTTCCTACGGGACTGCTCGTGCGCGAGGCCCGCTTGGATAGCAAACTGGTTTCACTCGTGCCCAGTTCCACAGGTAAGGGTGGTCATCAACTGAACGCGGTTCTCTCGCATCCGGGACGGTCCGTGCTCGTGCTGGAAATTGCCTTACCTGTGACTTCCGCTGCCGGCAATGAAAGCATCACGCTCCCATCAGCGGACTCGGGTGTGACGCGTGCAGCCGTAGAACTTCCGCGTCAGGGGCTCGATATTCAGATTGCGGGCGGACTTCTCTCCGAGAAATCTGAGACCGCCTCTAACAGTAAGTGGGTCGCTTACGCACAAGGCAACGAGCCGCTCACCTTCACGTGGCGTCGCAAGACCGAAGATCATCGAACGACTCAGCCTCTGCGCATGCGCAACTCGCTGACCGAATTGGTCAGCCTGGGAGAGGATTCGACCTCAGTCTATGCCGAGGTAACGATCGCCGTGGTCCAGGGTGCCGCTCGCGAAGTACGGCTGCAGCTTCCCGAGACCGTGACGGTCAACCAGGTCTCCGGCGCAATGGTCTCCGATTGGCAAGTAACCGCCGGCGAGTTGATTGTCACGTTTCTCGAACCCATGGAGCAGAGCGCCAAATTTGTCGTCAACGGAGAAACACGCCTGGCCCGCGACGGACAACTCAATATCCCGCTTCTTCGTCTCCTGAACTCCGAACGCGATACCGGCGGAGTTGCCGTCGAAGTCCTGGGTGCCGGCGAGATCAAGGACCTGAAATCCGACGGCCTCGAAGAAGCCGATGCAACCGATCTCGGCGATACCATCGCCAGCCGCCAGTCGCCTTCACTCGCCGCTTTTCGCTTCCGTGCTGGTCAGCCAGCTGCGACTCGCGAACTCACGGTGAATGTGGCGCGTTACACCCAGCAAGCCGTGTTGATGGCCAACGTTGAGGAAGCCCGTTACCACGTCCTGATGAGCAAAGAAGGCAAGACACTGGTACAGGCTCGTTACGCGGTACGAAACAATCAGAGAAATTTTGTCAAAATCACGTTGCCGCCCGGAGCCGTAGTCTGGAGTGCTGCGCTGGCCGGCAAACCCACGCGTCCCGGTCAATCACCTGACGGCAGCCTGCTGCTTCCGCTTGAGAAAGCACGCGGCGGTGAAGAAGCCCCCCCTTTCGTTGTCGAAATTCTGTACGTCATTCGTGGAACCGCATGGCAAGAGAAAGGGAAGGCCCGGCTCGCGCTTCCCGCGCTCGATCTTCCCATCTCCCGGACCGGCCTTCTCCTGTACTATCCGCCACTGTTTCGCGTGAGTGCAGAACCAGGCGCATTCCGATCTGAGGCCTACGCAGCGCCAACTTCGCCGGCGTTTAACCCAGCTCCGCCGCCTGCCGCGCTTCCGATGTCCTCAGCACTGGCGGGGGAGGCCAACAAGCTTAGAGACGACAAAGACGAGCAATCGACGCAACATCTGATCGATGAATTTCGCACGAAATCGAAGGCGGGCCGAGTCGTGGGCATTCTTCCCATCGGAGTGGATTTCCCGGCGTTTGGGCCCTCCACCTACCTGGTATCGGAACTCACCACCGAAGGACAGTTTCCGGCAGCCGACCTCAACTACCAACGAGACAAAAAGGCAGGTGCGCGATGAAAACTTATCCTTTTGCTTTCGTGCTGATCCTTGTCACGGTTGCCATGTTCGCGCAACCTCAGAAGAGCCCGTTGCCCTTGCCGGATTCCGGCGATGTCACGTTGCCTCTCGATGAATACAACAAGCTGCTGGAACTCGCGAGCCGGCGCGTCAAGAAACCGGACGTCGCGCCTCAAAACTTCTCCATCAAGTGCGCCGACTTGAAATTTCGTGTCGATGGCTCATCCGTCGTCGGAAGTGTGCAGCTGGAAGGAGAAGTTTTCAAGAAAGGCGTAATCAAAGTCCCGCTGGTCAAAGGCATGACCACCTTCGACGCGAAGCAGGATGGAAAAGGTGTGCCCCTGCAGCAAGAGAATGGAACGCAGATCGCAATTCTGAATGGGCCCGCCGATTTCGTAATCACTCTCAACGCTGGCTTGCCATTGCGAATTGATGCGGGACGAGCCTCGTTTTCCTTGCCCGCGCCCACTTCCAGCAGCGCACAGTTGACGCTCGTTGTGCCCGGCGAGCATACCTTTGTCAACATCAGTCCCGGCCTGATCACCAGCCGCGCCTCTGCAGGCGGTAGCACAACTGTTGAAGCCACTCTGGTCCCGGGCCAACCCGCCAGCATCTGGTGGGCAACGCGTGAAACCGCGCTTCAGGCTCCTCCCAAGGAAGTGCGCTTTCTTGCGGACATAAAAACGCTGATCTCCGTAAGTGAATCGGAGCTGCGCATAGGGGCTCTGGCTGACGTCAATGTGGTCCAGGGCGAGCCGTCTGAATTTGAAATTGCAATTCCGGAAGACTATGAAGTCACCGGCGTCACCGGAGCGTCGCTCGAGTCCACCGAAACACACGGCAATCAACTGACACTCAAGGTGACCGGCAGCCAGCATCATCAGTTCCTCATCTCGCTCGAGCGATCGATCACCGACACCAAAACCACCGCTCCCTTTTTGAGTTTTAAGAAAGCGCAACGCGAGACCGGCGAAGTACTGGTGGAAGGCGCAGGAACGATGGAACTCACGGCCACCGAAGGCGGCGGCCTGAAACGCATGGACGTCAAGGAAACCAGCGTCTATCTTCGCGCACTGGCGCACTCCTCGCCACAGGCAGCCTTCCGCTTCCATCGCCAACCCAACGAACAGCCCACGCTTATGCTCGCATGGACGCGCTTCCCCGATAGCAGCGTGTTAGCCGCCGTCGCGGAGAGTGCTGCGGTCACCACTCTCGTGACCTCGGAAGGCAAAACTCTCACCGAAATCAAGCTGACCGTAAAAAATCAGGCGCA
>QIAH01000523.1 GCA_003225465.1 Acidobacteriota bacterium
AACGAGGGTTACGAAGTAGCGGGACGGACGGAAGCGGATGGCGAGATGCTCTTCACCGATGTGCCACCTGGCATTTACATCATGGAGGCCAGCGCGCCCGGCTTTTTGAACGTCCGTCAGAAGATACAGATTCAACCGCACCAGGGTCTTCTGACGCGTTTCGTGGTGATGAAGCCCAAGCCCTTTGATGTGCAAGCACCGGACAAAGCGTCGGCTTCGCCGGTCACGGCTGTGGATCCAAGTTCCTGGATTTCAAGTGGAATCGACAATAACGTGCCTGTTGTGGATCCTCGGGTGGAATGTCCTCTTCCTCACGTTGTGCGGGGTGCAGGGCAGCGCATGAAGGAGTTTGTCGCTAACCTGGAAAAGTTCACCGCGACAGAACGAGTTGAGCATCAGGCGATCGACGTGACTGGTGGTTGGCACTCGCAGGAGGTGCGGGACTTCAATTATGTCGTGACGGTAAAGCGAACCTCCAGGGATGTTTTCCTGATCGATGAATATCGAAACGGCAGTTCTGACCCGGGACAGTTTCCGGCTCACATCGCGACGCAAGGAATGCCGGCCATCGCCTTGCTTTTTCATCCGGTGCTTGCATCCGATTACACCTTTGCCTGCGAAGGCCTGGGAGCATGGGAAGGGCGATCTGCCTGGCAGGTGCATTTTGTTCAGAGGCCAGATCGGCCCAGCCGGATTCTTTCCTATTCGGCAGGAGGAAAATACAGTTCGCTCCCGCTCAAGGGCCGCGCCTGGATCGATCCCGGAACGTTTCAGGTGCTTCGGATCGAAACCGAGCTGGTGAAGCCGCTTCCGGAGGTTGGCCTCAATGTGGATCACGTAGCGATTTCCTATCAGCCGGTCGAATTCCCGAGCAGAGCGCAAGAACTGTGGTTGCCCAAAATCGTCGATCTTTATGTCGAGCGGCAGGGGCGCCGCTATTACCGCCGGCACACGTTCAAGGACTTCCAATTGTTTGTCGTCGATACCGCGCAGAGTGTCCAGTTGGCAAAGGAGTCTTACGGATTCACCAATGAAACGGATCGTGACATCATGGGCGTGCTGACCGTAACTCCAATTTCGGGAACGAAGCTGGACCCGGTATCGCTTTCGTTCACGATTCCGGCGGGCGGAAGCATTGTGAAACTGGTTGGACCGGGGAAGGATGTTGAGATTCCGGTCGAATCGGTAGCTTCCGCCACGTTCGCCCACAACGGCCCGCTGGATTCGGTGAAAGTGGACGCTCACTTGAGCAAGGAGAGCACGCTGGATGTGATTTCGGGGACGTCTGTTCCGCTGAAAGAACAGCTGAAAGAACAATAGACTTCATGCTGCGCGCTTCGGCCACGCGCGTAACATACCGTAATCCCTCAGGCGAGGACTTTCGCAAACACGTCGTGGTCAACGTTCCCACCTGTGGCCACGAGTCCGACGCGTTTGTCTCTCAACATGTCTCTTTCCTTTAAGGCGGCTGCGAGTCCCGCTGCGCCCGCGCCTTCGACCACGTTATGGGTGTCGGTGAAATAGATCTTCATCGCTTGACGCATTTCCGCTTCGCTCACCGTGGTGACGCGATCCACGTTCTCCAGCACGATTTCCAGGGAAGCGTCATCGGGCACTCGGCAGGCCATGCCGTCGCCCAGCAGCGTAGTGACGGGAGCCGCAATCTTGCGCTTCGCTTCGAATGAGAGCGCATAGGCAGGCGCGCCTTCGGGCACGACTCCTATGATCTTCGTGGGCAGGTTTAGGCCATTGCGAACCGCCACGCAGGAGCAGATGCCAGAGCCCTGTCCGATGGGCACGTAAACCACATCCAATTCGGGCACTGCTTCGAAGAATTCCAGCCAGTAGGTGGCGACCCCCTTTACGATGTCGCGATGGTACGAGGGTACGAAATGCCAGCCATGCTCGCGGGCGAGGGTCTGCGCGTGCTCCTTGGATTCCTGGTAGTCATTGCCGAACTCTATGAGCTCCGCGCCCTGCGCTCGCATGGCCGCATTCTTTTCTGGGCTGTTTCCTCGCGGAACGACAATGTGGACCGGTACATGGAACCTGCGTCCGGCAAGCGCGACCGATTGTCCGTGGTTGCCACGCGTCGCGGTGACCAGTCCCGAGATGTCTTTGGATTCTCGAAACAGCTCGGCCGCATAAACCACGGCCGTGCGGGCCTTGAAGGCTGCAATGGGCGTGTGGTTCTCATGCTTGACCCAGAGTGTTGTGCCCAGCCGCTCGCATAGCAGCGGCCAGGAAATCTGCGGCGTGGCCGGCATTACCGTGTACACGAGTTGCTGAGCTTGTCGAATTTCGTCGATGGTGGGTGAGGGTGTCGCGATGAGGGATTCCGTGGTCATAGGTGAGTTCCGGGAGCGCACAGCTGAAGCTAAGGGATGGATGGGAGGTGCGATGTTGGCGATTCAGAAA
>QIAH01000156.1 GCA_003225465.1 Acidobacteriota bacterium
CACTCAGGCAGTTTCTGTATTCGAATTCTGGGGCCGGATTGACCACCCATGGCGAGAGATCTAGCAACAGCAACTTTCTTGCTCTGCCATCAAAGACTTCCCTGCTTTGTCATCAAAAACTTCCCTGCTTTCTCATCGACAACTTTCCCGCTTGTCATGCTGAGCGCAGTGAGGCGCCAGCCGAACGGAGCCGAAGGACCCCACGCCTGTGTGCAGCGCCTGCGGCCCATCCAGGAATTTCCACCACCACTCCCACAGCGCTTTGAACCTGCAAAAGTGCTGAATCGTGCACTTCTTTAGATGAAGAATGCACTTCGTTTACACTCAAGGGCGCCGCAGCTCGTTCCCCATGTCTGTCGAAACCACTTTTTATCGCGATCTCGCTTACGTGTTTGGTGCGGCGGTGGTCGGAGGAGCTGTAGCTCGCGCCCTGCGCCAGCCACTGATTCTGGGTTACGTTCTGGGCGGGATCCTGGTTGGGCCCTTCACGCCGGGGCCGACGGTCGCCGATGTTCATGAGTTCGAGGTGTTGGCGGAGATCGGCGTCATACTGCTGATGTATTCGATCGGCCTGGAGTTTTCCTTTCGCGACCTGCTGAAGGTGAAGTGGGTGGCGATTCTCGGCGGGCCGATGGGAATTCTGCTGTCGGTGGCGCTTGGCTTGGGTGTGGGATGGTTGCTCGGGTGGAGCTGGCAACAAGGCGTCGCCGTGGGCGCAATTATTTCGGTGGCCAGCACCATGGTGTTGTCGCGCTTCTTAAGCGAACGGGGCGAGCTGCGCTCCGACCACGGGCAGGTCATGATTGGGATTACGCTGGTCGAGGACCTTGCCGTCGTGGTCCTTACCATCCTTCTGCCTTCGCTCGGCGATATGAACCGCGGCCGCCTGCTGGCACTGGCGATCGCGATGGGCAAAGCGCTTCTGATTCTCATTCCCATCACTTTGGTGGCGCATAAATTGATTCCCCCACTCATGCGCCGTGTCGTGCGTGCAGCAAACCCGGAGTTCTTTGTCCTGGTGGCGCTGGCATTGGGCTTTGTGACCGCCGCACTCACCCAAGCCGTCGGATTGTCGCTGGCACTGGGCGCATTTCTCGCCGGCCTCCTGGTGAGCGAATCCGAAGCTGCGCACCAGACCATGGAGCACCTGCTTCCGCTGCGGGACGCGTTCGTAGCCCTCTTCTTTGTGACCATGGGAATCCTGGTTAATCCCCGAATTCTGATTTCCAAGCCTTCCCTGCTGCTCATGATTGTGGGGCTGGTCGTGGTCGGAAAATTTGTTGTCTGGGCGCTCGTGGTTAAGCTGTTTGCCTACTCGAACACCACGGCGCTCATGGTCGGAATCGGACTGACCCAGATTGGGGAGTTCTCGTACGTGCTGGTGCGTGTCGCCCGCGACGCACATATCGTGGGAGACGACATGTACAACGCGGTGCTGGCCGCCTCGGTGATCACGATTCTTATCAACGGGTTGTTGCTGCGCTTATCCAGCCGAATTGCAGTAAGGCAAGCTGCGGAGAGCTCGAATCGAAGCTAAGAGTGTAGCGCCGGCGGGACGCCGGCGCTATCCAATTGCCGCGGCCTGAATCTCGCTCATAGCGGCCCGCATCCGTTATTCTAGTAGTCACTTTATGGCCACCCGAAATCCTAAAACTTCCGCTCCACCAACTTCTACCAGCCTGCTGGAAGCTCCCAATTCCGACCGCGAGCGAGTATTTGACGCTTTTCGCCACTGGGGCTACCTGGAGGCGGACCTTGATCCACTCGGCTTGTTCCGGCCACAGCCCCAAGCCGAACTGCAAATCGAAAACGAGTACGCCCGCGAGGCGCGCCACTTCTATTGCGGCACCATCGGCGTAGAACTCATGCATATCACCGATGGAGAGCGCCGCCGTTGGATTCAGGAGCGCATGGAAGCCGAACCCGGCTCCGTTGATCAGCAGCGTGTACTGGAACTGCTGGTCCGCGCCGATATTTTTGAGCAGGTGCTCCAGCAGCGGTACTTGGGCACAAAGCGCTTCTCCCTTGAAGGCAATACTGCTCTTCTTCCCCTAGTCGACGAGATCCTCGATGGGGCAGCGCAGCGCGGAGCCATCAACCTCGTGATGGGCATGAGCCATCGCGGACGCTTGAACGTCCTGCTGCACGTGGCTCGGCGTACCCCCGAAGAAATTTTCGCTTCATTTGAAGATGTAGATCCTCGCAGCGTGCTGGGCTCGGGCGACGTGAAATATCACCTGGGCGCGACCGGCGAATACATCACGCGCAGCGGCGCCAAGGTCAACATCCACCTGGTCTCGAATCCCAGCCACCTGGAAGCGGTCGATCCCGTGACCGTGGGGCGCACGCGCGCCAAACAGGACCGTACGGGCGAAGGCGGCCGCGAAAAGTATCTCCCACTGCTTGTCCATGGCGATGCAGCCTTCGCAGGTCAAGGCATTTTCGCCGAAACCATGAACTTTGCCGACCTGCCCGGCTACACAGCGGGCGGCACCATCCACATCATCGTCAACAACCTGGTGGGATTCACCACCAACTACAGCGAGGAACACTCCGAGCGCTTCTCCGCCGACCTTGCCCGCAGACAATCGATCCCCATCTTTCACGTGAATGCGGAAGATGTGGACGCCGTCGTTCGCGTGGGACGCATGGCGCTCGAATACCGCTACACCTTCGGCACCGACGTCGTCATCGACATGATTGGCTATCGTCGCCATGGCCACAGCGAAGTCGACGATCCCACCGTCACGCAGCCGCTCCTTTACAAGGCCATCAAGGCTCATCCGCCGCTTTGGGAGATTTATGCCGAAGATGCAGGCCTCGACGCCGAAGCTCAGGCGAAGGCTGCCGAAGTGAAAACGGAAATCGAAGCCGGGCAGAAGAACGCGAGCTCCATCACGAAGAAGCCCACCATGCGCGACCTGCCCAGTTATTGGAATGATTACTTCGGCGGCCGCTACAAGCCCGAATATGAAAAGGACACCGGGCTTTCGACCGAGGAATTGGCGGAGCTGACTCAAAAACTCACCACCTATCCCGCGGGATTTCACATTCATCCCAAGGTCAAGAAACTCCTCGAACAGCGCGCCGAGATGGGCACCGGCAAACGCGACGTAGACTATGGCATGGCCGAGGCCCTCGCCTTTGCAAGCCTCGTAAAGGACGGCATCCCCATTCGCATGAGCGGCCAGGATTCTCGGCGCGGAACCTTCAACCAGCGGCACTCGGTCCTGCTCGATATCGAAAACGAAACGGAATACGTCCCGCTGCAGAACATCGCGCCCGGCCAGGCGCGTTGCGAAATCTACAACTCCACGCTCTCCGAAGCGGGCGTGATGGGCTTCGAATACGGCTACAGCCGCGACTATCCCGAGGCGCTGGTGCTCTGGGAAGCCCAGTTCGGCGACTTCGCCAACGTCGCACAGGCGGTCATCGATCAATTTGTAAGCGCCGGCGAGGACAAGTGGGGCTTGCTGTCAGGATTGGTCTTGTTGCTCCCGCACGGCTACGAAGGCCAGGGGCCGGAACACTCGAGCGCGCGAATTGAACGCTTCTTGCAATTAGCAGCCCGCGACAACATCCAGATCTGCCAACCTTCAAACGCAGCCCAATATTTCCATTTGCTCCGCAGACAGGCGCTGCGCCACTGGCGCAAACCGCTGGTCGTCTTCACGCCCAAGAGCATGCTGCGTCATCCCGACGCGAACTCGCCCATCTCCAATTTCACGCACCAGCGCTTCCTGCCCATCGTTCCGGATACAGGCGCCGTGGACGCCACCCGCATCCTGGTCTGCACCGGAAAGATCGGGCACGAACTCCGCCTGGAACGCCAGCGCCGCAAGGATCAGGGCTCCGCCATCATCTTCGTGGATCAGATGTACCCCTTCCACGAAGCAGAACTGAAAGCCGCCATCGATCAGCACCCCGACGCCCGCGAAATCGTATGGGTGCAGGAAGAGCCTGCCAACATGGGCGCGCTCTTCTACATGATGCCGCGACTGCGCCACATTGCGGGAGACCGCGCCGTGCTGTCCGTGAAACGCTCCGCCAGCCCAAGCCCGTCGACAGGCTCGGCCGGAGCCCACCAAGTCGAGCAGAAAACCCTACTCACGCTGGCCTTCACCAGCGGCAAGACCTAAAAATGGAGCGACGGGCGTCCGCGCCCGTCGTTCGGTGTCCTGAGTTCAGAAATTGGGTGCCCCATCCTAACCTCGCGCACTTTGCGAGGTTAGGGTGGGATTCCACAACCGTATCGATCTCGTGATTTTGCCAACGACCGACCGTGTTCCATCAGGAAAACAAATAAGCACGGGTGCCCCAGTTTCGCTCTGGCGGGTAGCGCCGGCGTCTCGCCGGCTTTACGGCGCACATCTCGCCCGCTGTTTTGGCGCGGCAAACATGCC
>QIAH01000157.1 GCA_003225465.1 Acidobacteriota bacterium
CGGACGGGTGCGCCTGCTAAAAGTCTTCTCCACGCCTTCCGATCCCGCGCAAGCCATCGCCGAAGCCATTCGCCAGATTGCCGACGACTCTGCCATCGTTCTGCTGCATGGCACTACTGTGGGCACAAACACCATCCTCCAGCGCAAGGGAGCGCGGCTGGCGCTGATCTCGACTGCAGGTTTCGAGGACGCCATCGAAATCGGCCGCCAAGCGCGCCCCAAGCTCTACGACTTCTTCTTCGATCGCGTGGAACCCCTGGTTCCCGCCGAATTGCGTTTCGGAGTCAACGAGCGGGTCGATAGTGAAGGCCAGGTCCTCAAGGAACCATCCCCTAACGAACTTGCTGCCCTGCGCTACAAGGTTGAAGCACAGCGCGCCGAGGCCGTCGCCATCTCCCTGCTGTTCTCGTTTGCGAACCCGTCGAACGAGAAAGCCGTCGAGCAAGTGCTGCAAAGCCTGCGCATCCCGCTCTCCGTTTCCCACAAAATCCTTCCCGAATTCCGCGAATACGAACGCACCAGCACGGTCGTCGTGAATGCGTACTTACAGCCGGTGATGCAGCGTTACCTGCGAAGCCTGGAGCAGCGCCTGCGCAAGCCCGCAACAAATTCCAAGCCCAACATCTTCGTGATGCAATCGAGCGGCGGGATCACCACCCTGGCCGCCGCTATCCGTGAGCCCGTGCGCACCGTGCTCTCGGGTCCGGCCGGAGGCGTCGTCGGAGCCCAAGCCACCGCCCGGCTCAGCAATTGCGAGCAGCTGATTTCCTTCGACATGGGTGGCACCTCGACCGACGTCGCCCTCGTCGACCACCAAGCCAAAGCAAGCACCCAATCCGAGATCGCGGGCCTGCCCGTGGGCGTCCCCATGCTCGACATTCACACCGTGGGCGCCGGAGGAGGCTCGCTCGCCCGCTTCGATGCCGCCGGTGCACTGCGCGTCGGGCCCGAGTCTGCCGGTGCCGAGCCCGGTCCCATCTGCTACGGCCGCGGAACGCTGCCCACCGTCACCGATGCCAATCTCCTGCTCGGCCGCCTGCAGCCTCATCGTTTCCTGGGAGGAAACTTTCAGCTCGACCTGGAGCGCACACGCCGTATCGCAGGGGAGTGGCTGCCGAAACAAAATTCCGGACTCTCGCTCGAACACTTTGCCGCGGGAGTGATTCGCGTGGTCAATGCAACCATGGAGAAAGCCATTCGCGTCGTGTCGATCGAGCGCGGCTATGATCCCCGGCACTTTGCCCTGGTTGCGTTCGGGGGCGCAGGAGGGCTACACGCCTGCGAACTCGCCTATGCGCTTGGCATCCCACGCGTGATTGTCCCAGCCATACCCGGAGCGCTCTCCGCCTTCGGCATCCTGGTCAGTAACGTCATCAAGGACTATTCCCGCACCGTGCTCTGGCGCGCCACCGACGACCTTCCTTTTCCAAAACTCGGTCGTGAGTTCCAGCGCTTGTCTGAAACCGCGCGCAAGGATTTTCGGGCAGAAGGTTGGACGGGCACAATCCACGAGCAGCGCAACATCGATACCAGGTATCGCGGCCAGGGATACGAGCTTTCAGTTCCCTTCTCGCGAAACCTCATTCGTGACTTTCACCAGGCCCATGCCCAGCGTTACGGGTATAGCCATCCGGAGCGCGAGATTGAACTCGTAACCTTGCGCTTGCGAGGCATTCTCCGCTCGCCGCAAGCTCATGTTGTAAACCGCGCCCCAGAGAGAAAAAAGAAGTCGAGCGCGAGCACTCGCACACCAGTTGAGCAGTGTCCCGTCGTCTTCGACGGCAAGCGAATATCGACACATATCTACGACCGAGCGGCCCTCACGCCCGGGAAAAAATATTCCGGTCCGGCCATCGTCACGGAGTACAGCGCCACCACGGCCGTTCCGCCCGCGATGTCGTTCCACCTCGACAGCGCGCGCAATCTGCTGATCGACATCACCACGGCCGTAAGCACGCGGAACCATTAGCCGATTTTGCGGATCTTCTTTGCGTCCGTCGCGGCCTTTCTTTGCGTCTGCGGCCTTTCTTTGCGTCCTTCGCGGCCCTTCTTTGCGTCCTTTGCGGTTACCTTCTTCGTTCCGCAGATTATTCCGCGCTCCTCCGAATTGTTACAGGACCGTGAATCTTGTCGCTGTCCCATTTCCCCAGGCGCCACGCTCTAGGTCCAGTCCTCCATTGCAGCTACAATACTTCCCGTGAAGCCGCACATCTCCGTGGTTGAAGATGATCCAGACATTTCCAGGTTGGTGCGCCATCACCTTGAGGGTGCAGGCTTCGCCGTGAAGCTGTACCCCACTGGAAACACCGTCCTCACCGAGGCCGAGCGCCAGCGCCCGGCTCTCTTTCTTCTCGACATTATGGTTCCCGGCAAGGACGGTCTGGAACTTTGCCGCCAGATTCGCCAGACCCAGGCGCTCGCCATGATTCCGGTGATTTTCCTGACCGCAAAGAGCAGCGAGGCGGACCGCGTGCTCGGCCTGGAGTTGGGCGCGGACGACTACATTCCCAAGCCTTTCAGTCCACGCGAACTGGTTGCCCGCGTGAAGGCCGTGCTGCGCCGCTTTGAGCGGCCGCTCGCCCCCGGTCCAGTTCGTGTCGGCGGTATCGAAATCGATCCTGCCGCCATGACGCTGAACGTCGAAGGGAAATCCGTCACCACCACCGCGACCGAGTTCCGCTTGCTCGATTACTTCGCCCGCCACCTCGGCCGCGTCTTCACTCGCGACCAGCTTCTCGATTCGGTCTGGCGCGATACGTCCTACGTGACTCCTCGTTCGGTCGACGTCTACGTGCGCCGCATCCGCGAAAAGATCGAGCCCGACCCCGAGAATCCCCGCTACCTGAAAACCGTGCGCGGCGCCGGCTACCGCTTTGAGGCTCCCAAGTGAGGAACCGGATCTTCTTCAAGATGCTGGCCGCCGCCGGCATCGTGGTCGTCATTGCCGCGATCACCATGGACGTCACCATCCGGCGTGTTTGGGAGAGTTCGCTGCGGGATGAAATCCAACGTGGCTTGACGGCCCGGGCCCGACTTTTCGCCGACCGCGTGGAAATCGCTCACCAGGAATCACTTCAGGACATCACCTCGCAGGAAGCCTTAGCCGCGGGTGCACGTGCCACCGTCATCGATCCTACCGGCCAAGTGTTGGCTGACTCCGAAGCCGACGCCAAAAGCATGGAAAACCACCGCGGCCGCAAGGAGTTCATGGCCGCTCTCGCCGGCAATATCGGCGTCGACGAGCGCCGCAGCCACACCATCGGAGTTCCTTATCTGTACGTGGCTGTGCCCGTATCAGGCGGCGCCGTGCGCATGGCGTATCAACTCTCCGACGTGGAAGCGGCTTCGCAGCGGATCCATCGCGCCCTGCTCCTCGGTTCGCTGATCGCCTTCGTGATTATCATGCTGCTGGCCGCACTTGCCGCTCATTACACTGCCCGGCGCTTGCAACGCATCCTGCGTTTTGCGGAACAAGTTTCCGCGGGTGACTTGACCGCCCGCATCTCGGCAACCTCCTTGGATGAGATCGGACAGGTCGCGACCGCACTCGACAAAACCGCGCGCCGGGTGGAAGAAAGTTTCCTCGCGGTGCAAACCAGCCAGCGTCAGCTCGAAACTCTTCTGAACTCCATGCAGGATGCTGTCATCGCCGTGGGCGCCGACGGCCGCGTGCAGTGGGCCAATCGAGGCATGGAGCGCCTGGTGCCGCAGCGCACGCGGCTGAATGCTCCAGTCGTAGAAACCGTGCGCGACCCCCAGTTCCTGGCCGCCGTGCGCGATGCGACTGAAGGAAAGAAGATCGCCTCGGCGCGCGCCGGTTCCATCGTCCCCGGCCGCAGTTTTGACGTGACCGCCGCTCCTCTGCCCGGAGGCGGCGCCGTCGCCGTCTTGCGCGATCTCACCGAGACCGAGCGCGTCGAGAAAACACGCCGCGACTTCATCGCCAACGTCTCTCATGAACTGCGCACCCCGCTCACCTCTATCCAGGGCTACACCGAAACCCTGCTCGACAGCACCAGCGAGAACGGACACGTCCGCGAATTCTTGGAAATCGTCCGCAAGAACGCCGCCCGCATGTCGCGCCTCACCGAAGATCTGCTCACATTGGCGCGCGTTGAATCCGGCGAGCAGCGCTTCGATCCCCAGCCGACCACACCCGCAGAACTCCTCAACGACGCCGAGGAGAGTTTCCGGGAAGTGGTGCGCGGACAAGGCATGGAACTCACCATCGAGGCCAGCCTGGATACGCCCGTCAACGCCGACCGCGAGGCGATCCACCAGGTTTTCTCCAATTTGATCGAGAACGCGATGAAGTACGCAGGCTCGGGAAAGCGAATCTTGCTGGGCGCACGGTCTGTAGAACGCGGCGTCGAGTTCTACGTCCGCGATTTCGGCCCCGGCATTCCCTCCGAACACCTGCCGCGCTTATTCGAGCGCTTCTATCGTGTCGACAAAGCGCGTTCCCGCGAATCGGGAGGCACCGGTCTCGGCCTCGCCATCGCCAAACATATCGTGTTCGCCCATTCGGGAGTAATTCGTGCAGAGAGCGAACTCAACCACGGCTCCGAATTCTCTTTCACCCTGCCCTTCGCGAAGGAAAGCTAGCATCAGGAAAACAAATAACCGCGTGACGTTTCGCTCTGGCGGGTAGCGCCGGCGTCTCGACGGCTTTACGGCCGACATCTCGCCCGCTGTTTTGGCGCGGCAAACATGCCGGCAAGATGCCGGTGCTACCCCATCACGAAACTGGGTGCCCCATCCTAACCTCGCGTTCGTTGCGAGGTTAGGGTGGGATTCCCCAACCGTATCGATCTCATGATTTTGCCAACGACCGACCGTGTTCGGGCCAACGACTAACGACGAACGACCAACGACTGCCTACTTCACAGTAAAGACCATGTAACTGTGCGGCTGCACTTCGACCT